>DATJWT010000497.1:0-18909 GCA_035500975.1 Binataceae bacterium (SeqCode) | reverse complement strand
GTACAGCGCCTGGTGCTCGAAGATCAGTACCGGGTCGGGATCTTGCAGCGCGGTCCAAAGCATTCCCCGCGCGTCATCGATTGTCGCCGGCGCGAGCACCTTGAGCCCCGGAATGTGTGCGTACCATCCTTCGAGACTGTGCGAATGCTGGGCGCCGAGTTGCCGGCCCGCCCCGGTCGTCATCCGGATCACGAGCGGAATGTTGAACTGGCCGCCGGACATGTGAAGGATGGTCGCCGCGTTGTTTACGATCTGATCGAGTGCCAGCAGGCTGAAGTTGACCGTCATGATCTCGACGATCGGCCGCATCCCGCCCATCGCGGCGCCGATTCCCGCGCCTACGAATGCCGACTCGGACAAAGGCGTGTCCCGGATTCGCTCCGGTCCGAACTCCTCCAGCAGCCCTTTGCTCACGGCATAGCAGCCGCCGTAGCGGCCTACGTCTTCGCCCATCAAGAACACGCGCGGGTCGCGCTGCAGGGCTTCCCGAATCGCCTGCCGCATCGCCTCGCGATAGGTCATGCGATTGTCTTTCGATTGGGCGCTCACGACCGCGCCTTTTCCGAATAAACGAACCGGGTTAGCTCTGCGACCGGCTCCCAGGTGCCGGCCTCGGCGAACTCGACTGCCTTGGCTACTTCCGCGGCAACCTCGTCCTCGATTCTCTTCAGGTCCGAATCGATCAGGGTGCCTTGTTCCTGCAGACGCTTCTGGAACAGGAGAATCGGATCGCGTTTCTTCCACTCCTCGACTTCCTGCTTCTCTCTATACAGCTGCGGATCGAACATCGAGTGCGCCCGAAACCGATAGGTTCGGAACTCGATGAAACAGGGACCATCGCCCGCTCGAACCGCCAGTGCTCCGCGTTTGGCGGCGCTTTCACACGCGGTTACATCCATTCCGTCCACCGGCCACGCGGGAATCTCGTAACTGGTGGCCTTGAGACACAAATCCGTCTCCGATTCGGACCGCTTGAGCGCCGTGCCCATCGCGTACTGATTATTTTCGCAGCAAAACAGCACCGGGAGCTTCCACAGCGCCGCAAGGTTCATACACTCGTGGAATTCGCCCTCCGCGACCGCCCCTTCGCCGAAGAAGCATGCGGTTATGCTCGATCGGCCCTGCAATTTGTCCGACAGCGCCAGTCCTACTGCCAGCGGTAGCCCGCCGCCCACTATCGCGTTGCCGCCGTAAAAGCGGTGCGCCGCATCGAACAGATGCATCGACCCGCCGCGCCCGCGGCTGCATCCTTCCTGCTTGCCGTACATCTCCGCCATGATCGATGTGGCCGGCACGCCTCGAATCAGGGCATGCCCATGCTCGCGGTAGGTCGCCACGATCGCGTCCTCGGCCCCGAGCGCGCGCATCGCGCCCACCGCCACCGCCTCCTCGCCGATATACAGATGCAGGAAGCCGCGAATTCTCGATGCGCTGTACAGCTCCGCGCACTTCTCCTCGAAGCGGCGGATCCGAATCATGTCCCGCAACAAACCGAGCGTATGCACGTCCTTAACTGGCGATCGCTGAACCTGGCTCTCTGATGCCATCGATTTACCCCGCAACGCGGCGCGTCACAGGCTCTCCAGCGTCGAGGTATCGCCCTCGGGGAGTCCGAGCTCGCGGGCCTTCAGTAGCCGCCGCATGATCTTGCCGCTCCGCGTCTTGGGCACGTTGGCGATGAATTCGATCTCTTTGGGTGCTACCACGGCGCCCAGCCGCTTGCGCCCAAATCCCAACAGTTCGCTCTTCAATTCTTCGCTCGCTGACCAGGCGGGCTTCAGCGAAACGAATGCTTTCACGACTTCGCCCGCGATCGGGTCCGGTTTGCCGATTACTCCCGCCTCTGCCACCGCCTGATGCTCCATCAACGCGCTCTCGACTTCGAACGGTCCGATCAGATGACCCGAAGACTTGATCACATCGTCAGCGCGGCCGACGAACCAGAAGTATCCGTCGCTATCGCGTTTCGCGAGATCGCCCGTGAGGTACCATCCACCCGCAAAACACTTGCGATAACGCTCCTCTTCCTTCAGGTAGCCGCGAAACATCGATGGCCACCCTGGGCGCAACGCGAGTTCGCCTTCGACCTCGGGTTGTGACACTTCCTCGATCGATCCATCTTCGCGCCGGCGCACGATCCCCGCATCTATCCCGGGCAGCGGTAGCCCCATCGATCCAGGCCGCACCTCGAGTGCTGGATAATTCGCGATCATGATCCCGCCGGTTTCGGTCTGCCACCAGTTGTCATGGATCGGCATTCCGAAGGCTCTCTGTCCCCATACCACCGCCTCCGGGTTGAGGGGCTCACCCACACTCGCGATGAAGCGCAGCTGGCTCAGATCGTATTTTGCGATCATCTCGGTGCCCATCTTCATCATCATCCGAACCGCCGTCGGCGCGGTGTACCAGACCGTCACGCGTTCTTTTTGCAGCAGGCCATACCAGCGATCGGCGTCGAATTCGGCCTCGTCGATGATGCTGGTTATTCCGTGCGTCAACGGTGCGATGATTCCGTAGGAAGTCCCCGTGACCCATCCCGGGTCGGCGGTGCACCAGAAGATATCCTCAGGATGGAAGTCCAGCGCAAAACGCCCGGTCACGTGATGCGCAACCACGGCTTCATGCACGTGCATCGCGCCCTTGGGCTTGCCTGTCGTGCCGCTGGTGAAATGCAGCAAGGCAAGGTCGTCGGGTTTGGTCGCGACAATTTCAAAATCCTCACTTGCCTGCGCCATCAGCGCATTGAAGTCGAGGGTTCCAGGAATCGATCGAATTTCCTCCGCGTTGCCGATCAACAACACGTGGCGCAGTCCCGGCAGTGATGCGCGCAACTCCGCTACCTTGCGTTTGTAAAAGGCTGCGGTTGTAACCAGGACACGTCCGTCGCCTATCGTCAGCCGTTGACGGATAGGCTCCGGGCCAAATGCCGAAAAAAGGGGACAGAAGACGTTTCCGTTCTTCAGTGTTCCAAGCGCGCTTATATAGAGTTCGGGAATCCTGCCGGCCAGCAGGAAGACTCGCTCTTCCTTCGCGAGTCCGAGCCCCTTCAGGACGTTTGCGAAGCGGTTGGTTAAGGAGCGCAGGTCTCCGTACGTGAAGTCTCTGCCTTCACCCCGTTTTCCCAACCATCGCAGCGCCAAGTGATCGCGCCTCGCGCCTTTCACATGGCGGTCGACCGCCTCGTACGCGATGTTGAGTCCCTTGCCGCCCGGAAGGCCGTCCAGCGCCCGTCGCGCTGCGTCCCAACTGAACCCGTCGCGCTCCTGGCGGTAGTCCAACAGGTTTGGAACGACGCTCCAACTCTGTGCTTTGGAGATTCTCTCCCAGCTCATCGATTACTCTATTCGTCTGGCTCTCTGGTAGATGACGAAACGCAAGGATCGCGCCGGATATTCGCTCGATCTGAGTCGCGTTCTCTCCGCAAGCTGATCCCTTTGGATACAGTGCCGCTCATTCACTTCGCTCCGGACCGCGCCATCCGGGTCGAATCATGGCGGTTTGGATGGCTGGCAAACTGGCACGCCGCCTGCTCTCTGAACCAGCGGAGGAAGCCATGCAGCGTCCACTAAGGATTATTTCCCGTGATTTTGAACTGACCCCCACCATCGAAGCCGAAATTCGCCGCAAGGCAGAGGGTCTGGAGACCTTCTATCCGCGCATAAGCGGTTGCGAAGTGACGGTTCGCGCGCCCTCCATCAAACACCATCGCAAGGGTGGGCCATTTATCGTCACCGTCAGAATGACCGTCCCCGGCAAGGAACTGGCGGTCGAGCACCAGCCCAAGGAAGATGTCTCCCTCGCTATCCGCGAGGCTTTTGACGTGGCCCGCCGGCAGCTCGAGGACTTCGCGCGCGAGCAACGCGGCGACGTCAAAACGCGTACCCCTTTCCCGGAAGAGGAATAGACGAAGGAACGGTTTTGCGCCAACAATCAGACCTGCATCGGAGGTCAGATTCATGCGCAAGGCAGTCACCATCTGGAGCGAGGGAACCAGGCTCGCGGGCGATCTGTTCGCACCCGACGGAGCCCCACCAAACGAGAAACTCCCGGCGATCCTGCTGTGCCACGGATGGGGCGGTCTGAAGCAGCATCTGAGCAGTACCTACGCTCCCTGGTGGACCAAATCGGGATTCCTCACGCTTACCTTCGATTACCGCGGATGGGGTGAGAGCGACGCGAAACTCATCCCTTGCGAAGACTCCCAACAGGCGAAGGATCAAGCCGAGTTCACGGTTAAGACTCGCGCGGTTCGCGAGGTGGTCGACCCTTTCGACCAGATTCGCGACATCAGCGCGTGTCTCGATTTCCTGGAAGGAGAACCGCAGGTCGATACTGACCGCATCGGGTTGTGGGGCTCGAGCTACGGCGGCGGCCATGTTGCCTATATGGCTGCCCACGATGCGCGCGTCAAAGCAGTCGTTGCACAGGTCGGCGCGCAGCAGCCGTTCGGTGGAATCTTTGCGGCCGGCCGCTCGCGTGCGATCGCGCGGGCGCGCGGCGAAATCGGACCCATCCCGGCTCGTGAAGATGCAACCCCCGGGCTCGGCGGTGTTCCCGATTTGGCGAAAATGATTCGCTACCGGCCTATCGATACGGCCGACAAGATTCGCGTGCCGACCATGGTCATCGACGCCGCCGATGAAGAGCTATTCGATCGTTTCCAGAACGGGCATCGCCTCTACGAGATCGTCTCAAGAAATGCCCCGGCCAGGTACGAGACTTTCCCAGGCAAGCACTACGAGATTTACGACAAGTTCTACCATCCAGCCTCCAACCTGGCCCGCGACTGGTTCCTCGAGCACCTGAAAAAAGAGTAGGGCGGTTTGCGCCCGAATCAGTGCGGGCGGATCGTGATCACCGGCACCGGCGAGTGCTGGGTAATCTTCTCTGCGACGCTGCCGAGCAGGAAACGCTCCAGTCCCTTCTTGTTGCGCGTAGCGACCACGATGCATCCGGCGGAGAGTCGCTCGGCTGCTTCCAGGATCGACTTGACCGTATCGTCACCCGCTTCGACCAGCACCTCGCACCTGGGTTCTTCACCGAGATGCTCTCGCACGATGCCCTCGAGGCGTTCCTTGGTGTCGGCAAGTGGAGTGACTGCCTCCTCCGCCGTGAGCGCGTAGGGAAAGGTCACGATATGCAGCACGTGGAGTTTTCCGTCGGGCGGCAAGGCCTCGCGCGCGATCTTCAATGCCGATAGCGAGTGCGGTTCGAAGTCGACCGCGCACAGGATTTTCCGAAGTAGACTCACCCTGACCCCTTCTCGCCGCCCGCCTTATCTGCCGACCGGGCGCAACGTGGCGCGCATCGCGCGATCGAATGCCCACTGGCGGATATGATTGATCTGTTCCTTCATCGTGCGCGCCAGCGGAACGATTCCCATCGCGACGCCGACCAGGTCCTCGCGAGTCAAATCGCGGTTCTTGAGACGCGCCTTGGTCAGCGCCGAGACTACGCATTGCTCGATTTCCGCGCCAGTCCAGTCCTTGGTGAAATCCACCAGTTCTTCGAGATTGAACTTCGATGGGTCCACGCCGCGCTGGCTCAAGTGAATCCTGAAGATATCGACCCGCTCGTTGGCGAGCGGCAGGTCGACAAAGAACACCTCGTCAAAGCGTCCTTTGCGGATCATTTCCGCGGGCAGCAGGTCGATACGGTTTGCGGTCGCGGCCACGAACAGCCCGCGCGCCTTTTCCTGCATCCACGTCAGGAAGAAAGCGAAAATTCGCCCCTGCTCTCCGCTCGCATCGGCCGACGTGATTCCCATTTCGATTTCATCGAACCACACCACCGCCGGCGCCATCTCTTCCAGCATCTTGCAGGTCTGCACGAAGGTCGCGGCGGGCTGGCCGTGACGTCCCGAGAAGATCTCGATCATATCGATACGGTAGAGCGGCAATCCGAAGTGGTTAGCAATCGCCTTGACCGAAAGGCTCTTGCCGCATCCGGGAATTCCCATCATCAGCAAGCCCTTGGGTACGATGTCCGCGCTGATTTCGTCGCGCATCTCGAACAACCGTTTGCGCTCCAACAACCAGGCCTTCAGGTTTTCGAGTCCCCCTACCTGGCTGATATCGCCTCCCTGCGAGATGAAGTCGACCACACCCGTGCGGCTGACCAGCAGGCGCTTTTCTTCCAGTAAGAATGGAATCGACTCGATGCCGAGGTGCTTGTTGGCTGCGAGCGCGCGGCGCACCGCATGCCGCGCTTCATCGAGCGTGAGCCCCTGCAGCGCGCGCGCAAGCTGATGAACAGTTTCTTCGCTCGCGTCGACGCTCATCCCGCGCGCGGGAATCTGTTTCGCTTCTGCGCGCACGAAATCCACCAACTCGACCAGGTCCGGCGGACCCGGCTCGAAAAAGCCCATATCGTGATCGAGTTCCTCGGGAATAAATTTCACCGGGGAGCTGATGACCACGAACTTCCGCTGATCGAGGCACGACTGGTAAAGGTCGCGTAGCCGGCGACGTACCTCCGCGGAGTCGCGCAACTGCTCGTGAAAGTCCTTGAGTTGAAAGATGGCCGGGCCCTTGTGCGCGGCGATGAAATCCAGCGCTTCGCGCGCGGTCGATCCCGTCGATTCCGCTTTCCCGCCCTCGCGCCGCATGCCCTCCGTGAGGCTCCAGGTCCACAGCGGTGCCGGGCCTTTGTCGAACAGGTCCGTTCCAGCCTCTCGGATGAGATTCACCACCCGCTGCTCTTCCGAAGAGCGGATGTAGCTGAGAGGTCGGCCGGAATCGAAAATGTCGCGCAGCGTCTTGGCCGCACGGCTCACGGAATGATTGTGGTTAACGTTGATATTCATTTAACCGCGTCTCCGCCCGCATCGAGCGAGACCGCATATGATCCCATGACCGCGAAAGAAAGCCTATCCCCTTCCTGAGAGATGGGGCGCTCGGGGCTTGCAGGCAACGTTGAAGAAAACAGGGTTTGAAAAATCAGGAACTGCGATCCGGGCGCGGCCGCGAGCGACCCGCCGAGTATGCGATTGCGATGATCAATCCTATGAGCAGGAAGGGCATCGTGCTCAGGAGGATCGTGCTTAGGTAGTATGCCGTAAGTCCGCGGCCCCCCGTCGCCGCAAAACACGCCGGGCAGGCAAGCGACACCTCGGGCGCCGATACCAACATCGCCGGCGCCGTCGCGATCGCCCTCCAGATTGTTGTGCGTGCTGCCCGCAACCTCACGGACCCCCGTGACGGAACACGATGTCCGGTATCAGTGCGATCGCGAATCCAATCAGGAACAACGCGGGCACGATCACGATGATGTAGATCAGCAGGTGCTCGTGCTTCAGGTGCATGTAGTTGCGCAGCACCAGCACCGCCTTCACGGCGGCGATGCTGAAGATGAGGACCACTGCCAGCTCGCGCGGAATCGGCAACGTGAAGATGGTCAAGCCGATGACCAGCAGCGCGACCAGCAGCACCCAGACGGTCACGTACAGCGATTTGTCGCTGCGCAATGGAGCGGCATGGGCCGTTGTTTCTGTCATCGGGTTGACCTCAAGTCAGGTAGAGCAGCGGGAAGAGAAATATCCAGACCACGTCCACGAAATGCCAATAGAGTCCGGCGAACTCGATTCGCCGCTCCAGCAGGTCCCAGGGCTTTCTGCTCAATGCGGCCGCCAGCAGCACGAGATTGATCACGATGCCCGCGATTACGTGCAGGCCGTGCAATCCGGTCATTGCGAAATACAGTGACCAGAAGATGCCCGACGACGGCGTAAACCCTTCGCGAATCTCGGTGGTGTACTCGAATCCCTTCACGCTCAGGAAAACGAAGCCGAGAAGCACGGTCGCCAGCAGGAAGAGTCTGGTTTGCAAAAGGTTGTGCCTGCGCGCCATCGCAAGCGCCATGATCATCGTCAGGCTCGAAGTGACCAGGACCAGCGTGTTGAACGCTCCCAGGCGCCATTTCACATGCGAGCCGTCCGCCGCGAATCCGCCATGCGCGAATGAGAACAGCACAAAAATTCCCATCAACGTACCGAACACCATTATCTCCGAAGCGAGGAACCACCAGATCGCGATCTTTCCCGGCGCGATCTGGCGAATTGAATCGGTTTCCCCGATCTCCGGCCGCGTTGCTTCCAGGGTTGCGCTCATGACTGTTCTCTACCTTCTATCATCCCGCCGCGGCCGCGCTTTCCCGGTCAAGCGCATCCTGCGGTATCCAGTCGGTCTTCGCACCGGGCACGCTGTATTCGTAGGGATCGCGGAACACGCGCGGCGGCGTGGCGAAATTCGGATGCTTCGGCGGCGAATCGAGCGTCCATTCCAGCGTGTTCGCGTGCCACGGGTTCTTCTCTGCTATCGCGCCGCGCACCATCGAGTAGAAAAAATTCACCAGGAACGGGATCTGTCCCAGCAAGAGCGCGATAGCCGCGATCGTCGCGACCACGTGCAACGGCTGCAGCGGCTTCAGCATCTCGTACGAGGATAGTTCGTAAATTCTGCGCGGACTGCCGCCCAGTCCCACCAGGAACAACGGTATGAAAATCCCGTTGAAGGCGAAGAAGGAAATCCAGAAGTGAACCTTGCCGAGGGTTTCGTTCATCATCCGGCCGAACATTTTCGGGAACCAGAAATAGAGGCCGGCAAAGCCGCCGAAAAACACCACCGGAAAGAGCGTGTAGTGAAAGTGCGCCACCACGAAGTAGGTGCCGTGAAAGTAGATGTCGCTCGCGGCCGAGCCCAGGAAAATTCCCGTCACTCCGCCGATCAGGAAAGTCGCCAGGCCGCCAAGCGCAAACAGCATCGGTGATGCCAGCTTGATCGCCCCCCGCCACAGCGTCGCGATCATCGCGAACACGATTATCGCAAAGGGGACCGAAATCATGATCGTCGTGATACTGAACGGGCTCGCCAGCCGCGGGTCCATCCCCGAAACGAACATGTGATGCGCCCACACGACGAAACTGAGCAGGCCCGCCGCGATGGTCGAATACACCATCATCGCGTAGCCGAAGATCGGCTTGCGCGAGAACACCGGCATCACTTCCAGCATGATGCCGAAGCCAGGCAGGGCGACGACATAAACCTCGGGATGACCAAAGAACCAGAACAGATGCTCCCACAGCAGTGGATCGCCGCCGCGATCGGGCTGGTAGAACGAAGTGCCGGCCACGCGATCGAGCAGCAACATCACCGCGCCTGCCACCAGCGGTCCCACCGAGAGGAGAAACACCACCGCCGCCGTCATCTCCATCCAGACCAGCAGGGGCAGCCGCATCAGGGTCAGTCCGCGCGCGCGCAGGTTCAGCCCGGTAACCAAGAAGTTCACTCCGCCCATCAGGAACGATGCGAACTCAAGCGCGACTGCGAGGATCCACAGGTTCTGGCCCCAGGTAACTCCCGTGTAAACCGGGTTGTCGGATAGCGGCACGTAGCTCGTCCATCCCGCCGCCGCCGGTCCTTGCGGAACAAAGAAGGATGCGACCAGCACTGAGGACGCAAGAAATAATGTCCAGAAAGACATCGCGTTCAGGCGGGGGAACGCCATGTCGTCCGCGCCGACCATCAACGGGATCAGGTAGTTGCCGAATCCACCCAGCAGCAGCGGCATCGCGACGAAGAAGACCATCACCGTGCCGTGCATCGTGATCAGCGCGTTGTATTGGTCGGGACCGATCGGTCCCCAGCCGGGTATCGAGGTTTCCGGCCATGCAAGCTGCCATCGAATGAGATAGCTCGAGCCGCCCCCGATAATCGCCATCACCGCCGACAGCAGCATGTACTGCTTCGCGATCACTTTGTGATCCACCGAGAAGATGTGTCGACGCAGGAACCCGGCTGGATGTTCGTGCTCGGCGACAAGAGTATTCATGTTCGCAATTCCTTGAGCTCGATCAGTTGGCTGCGCTCTTGGCTTCCAGGTTCTCGGCGCGCCACTTCGCGTAGTCGTCCGCGGTATGAACGATTATTTCGCCGCGCATCGAATAGTGCCCGAACCCGCACAGCTCCGAGCATGCGATCTCGTAACGGCCCGGCTTGGTCGCCTCGAACCACGCCACGATCTTCCGGCCCGGAACCACGTCCTGCTTGAGCCGCAGGTTAGGCGCCCAGAAACTGTGGATGACATCCTCGGAACCGAGCGTCAGATGAACCACGCTCCCGACCGGAACGTGCAGTTCATTTTCCAGCGTCACGTTGTTCGGTCCGTCGAGTCTCCCGGCCGCGTCCGGATATGTGAAGTTCCAGTTGAACTGCTTGGCCGTCACCTTGACCTCGACCTGCGCGGCTGGAGGCCGTCCCTTGACCAGCTCCCACGCGTGATGGCTTGAGGCATCGATGCCGAGGTCGAAGCAGAACACCACCAGCGCGGGCGCGAGAATCCACGCTGCCTGGCGCGGAGTGTCGCCCCGACTGTAGGCTGCCGACGGGTTACTCCTGGTGCGCCGGTAGCGAATCGCGAAATAGAACAGCAGAACTTCGGCGGCGATGAAAAAAAAGCCGACCACGTAGAAAATGAGCCAGATGACTCGGTCGACGTCTCCGCCGAAGGTCGACACGCTCTCGGGAAAGAAACTCGCGATCACAGCGAAACCCTCCTGAGTGTTTCCGCCAGGATGGACTCATCCGCCTCCAGGCCGGCGTAAACCTCGCGATCGATCTCGCGGTAGCGTTCAAGCAGTTCTGTCACGTGTCTCGATCCGCCTTTGTTGCTCGATAACTCGTTCAGCTTGGCTTCCACCCATTCCAGGTGCCAGTTCTCGTCGCGGGTTACCGCGTCCAGCACGGCCATCGTCTCTCCATCCACGTCGGGCCGCGATGCGTGAGCCCGGTAGCGTTCCAGCGCCCGGTTTTCCGCGACCACCGTCAAGGCCAGCAGTTCCGTAACGTCGCCGGGTATTCCGATCCTTCGCCCCATCCGCCGTTGGTAACCGGAAGCAACCGCCGTCGGCGCGCCGCCCAGGTCGCAGATACGTCGGGTCCACAGCCACGCGTGGCGGGTTTCGTCGGCGAGATGTCGCGTCAGCTTGGTCTGCGAATCCGGGTCGCGCAGATGGCGATGCAGGTTCAGCAGCAGGCGTGACCCTTGCAATTCCGCATCGCGATAGAAATTCATCGTCAGCAACAGGATGCCCCTAGCGTCTGACTGCAGGTTTGTCTCCGCGGCCACCACGTCACTCCCACGAGTCGTCGAAAACTCCGCAGACCTGGGGTGTGCACGGAGTGTGCCACCGCGGCCCGGGTGTCCGGGCGGGAAATCCCCGAAATATCTACCGTTTGGTTGGTTGAAAGCGGGTTTGGGATGCTGCGGATGGAGTCAGGCTGTGTCGCTCGGAATCACCGCGACCCGGCGCGGTTGGGCGCCAAAACGATGCAGCCCCGGGCGACCAGCGATCAGCCGCGCGCCGCGAGGAGCTTGTAATGAATCGGCATGTGCTTGATTCCGCCGACGAAGCTCGAACGCAGCCGCTCGACCGGGCCCGCCAGCTCCGCGTGCTCGAGTCGCTTGCCCAACTCCCTGAAGATCACTTCCAGCTCCAGCCGCGCCAGGTTTGAGCCCAGGCAGAAGTGCTCGCCGATTCCGAATCCCAGGTGCGGATTCGGGTTGCGCCCGATATCGAACTTGAAGGGCTGGTCGAAGACATCTTCGTCGCGGTTGGCCGAGGGATAGAACAGGCACACCGACTCGCCTTTGCGAATCTTCTGTCCGCGAACTTGTGTGTCCTCGGTCGCGGTGCGCGCGAACTGGATGACCGGCGATGTCCATCGCACGATTTCTTCGACCGCGGACTTGATGATCTCCGGCTCGGCCTTTAACCGCTGGAACTGCTCGGGATTTTCGATAAACGCGAGCAGTCCTCCCGTGGTCGCATTGCGCGTGGTCTCGTTTCCCGCCACCACCAGCACCAGCAGGTACGACAAGAGCTCCAGCATCCCCAGCGGCTCGCCGTTGATCTTCGCATTGGCCACGATGCTGGTGACGTCGTTGGTCGGATTTTTCTTGCGCTCCTCGACCAGGTTGCTGAAGTACTGGAAGACCTCCATCCGCGCCTGCGCGAACGTCTCGGTCGGATTTTCACCCTGCTGAAATTCGGGATCGCCGCCGCCGATGATCTGATTGGTCCATCGGAACAGTCGCGGCCAATCCGGACGCGGCACTCCCAGCATCTCCGCGATGACCGCGACCGGCACCTTCGACGAGATCTCGGTCACGAAGTCGCACTCCGATCGCTCCATTACCTCGTCGAGCACCTCCTTGGTGATTTTGATCACCTCGGGCTCCAGTGCGCGAATCGACCGCGGTGTGAAATAGCGGCTCAGGATCGCCCGGTACTCTCCGTGCTCCGGCGGATCCATGTTGAGCAGATGCTTGAGCGGCAAGGCCTCCGGCGGAAGCGCATTCTCCCCGGGATCCAGCGGAAAAATTCCCAGCCGAGGACCATTCAGCCAGAGCCTCGGCTGCTTGCTGATCTCCATGACGTCCGCGGCCTTGGTGATCGCCCAGAACGGGTCAGTGCGGGGGTATTCGATTCGGTAGACCGGCGCGTACTTGCGCAGGTAGGTCCACTCCGCGTGCGGATAGCCGTTCTTCTGGTAGTAGTCGCCGTTGATGACGTTGGTCAGGTCGAGCTGCGTCGCCGATGACGCCTTCGCTGTCTGGTCTTCTGCCCGTGCTTCCATAATATGCTCCAACTATTTTTCGCGCAGCGAAATCGCCTGCCGCGGACACATCCGAATCGCCAGCTTGACCTTCTCCATCAACGCCGCCGGCGGATTCTCGACCAGTACGTGCGCCTGGTCATCGCGTACTTCAAACACCTCCGGCGCCGCCGCCGCACATCGCTCGTTGCCCTCGCAAAGCTTCAGGTCCACTACGATCTTCATCGTCCTATACTCCGATCGCTTCAGTGGCCAGGGACACGCTGATGCTCACCCCCGGGCAATCGCCAGTCAATCGATCTATACCTCAGCGGGCCGCCGCCGCGGTCACCGCCGGACGCACTCCCTTGGGTTCCACGTTCTTGAAGTAAGGAATGACGTGGCGGCCAATCAACTTGATGGTATCCATGATCGCGGCGTGTGGCATGCGCCCGACTTGCACCAGCAAGAGCAGTTCGTCGATTCCGGCCTCCGGATACTTCTGCACTCCCCTGATGCAGTCGTCGGGGTTGCCGCAGATGACCGTTCCACTCTTTGCGGCGGCATCAATGTCGAAAGCACTGGCCGCGATCGGCGCCGCCGTAAGCGGCTTCGACTCGTCCTTCTTTTCGCCGCGGCTGGAGAGGAGCGCATCCGTGATGTTCGAATAGTACTGGTACGTCTTGGCTGTCTTGGGGATGTAGAGCTGCTGCCCCAACTCCCAGAAAAAGCGCATATTTTCCTCCGCCACCGCGTACGCTTTCTCCCGCGTCTCCGCGCAACACGCCATCGCCGATGCGGCCACCTGGTTATTCACGAATGCGCCTGCGGGATCGGTGCATGCGTTCGCCGCATCGCGATAGATCTTGAGCTGCGCCTCGAGCATCCCGGGAGCCAGAAATCCAAAAGACAACAGGCCCAGTCCCAGCTTGCCGGCTCGCTCGAAGCTGGATGGCTGAGTGGCGGCGTGCCATAGCGGTGGGTGAGGTCGCTGGATGGGCTTCGGCAGCACCGACCGCTCCGGCATCTTCAGGTACTTGGCGTCAAAGCAGACCTTCTCTCTCGTCCACATCTGCGGGATTGCCCGAACCGCCTCTTCCCACTGCTCGATCGTCTCGTCCGGGTCGATGCCGAAGCCGCCAAGTTCCTGCTCGGTGATCGAACGACCCGTGCCCAGCTCCACGCGCCCGTTGGAGAGGATATCGAGGACGGCTGCTCGCTCTGCCACCCGCACCGGATGGTTGTACTTGTGAGGTAGCAGCACCACGCCGTGCCCCAGCCTGATTCTCTGCGTGCGCTGGCTGATGGCGCCGAAGAACACCTCGGGCGCCGAACTGTGTGAATACTCGGTGAGGAAGTGATGCTCCACGCACCATACCGCGTGAAATCCCATCTCTTCCGCGAGTTCGATCTGGGAAATCGCCTGCCAGTACGTGTTGTACTCCGACAGGTCGTGCCACGGCTTGGCCATCTGCAGTTCGTAGATCAATGAGATTTTCATCGCGCCCTTCCTCGTCGCCGGTTTTTTGCGCATTCGCGCCCCGACAAATCCGGAAGAAAAAGCAAGTCAGATGCCATCAACCCGACACGCGAATGTGTTACGCTTTTTCTCTGGCTCGGGCGGCTCGCTGATTCAGATCGAGTCAGTCACGAGTTGCGCCGCCCCGCCCTTGCGTTCATTACCCCGGGCGGCGCGTGGAGGGAGAAATGGATCCTGCCAAACTCGATCGGCCTATGATGGCCTTCTCGATCGCGGACGAGGTTTCTAAAGTGCTCGGCGAGCAAAAGACCGCGCCCGTAAAGCATGCCGCCGTTCTCGCCAAGAACGAGAACGTGCGAATCGTCCTCGCCGTTCTCTCCCGGGGCGAAATGCTTCAGGAACACCAAACCGAAAGCCAAATCACCGTCTTGGTGGACCGTGGAGCGATTCGCTTCAACGCGATGGGAGAGCATGTCGATCTTACCGAAGGGGGCCTGCTGACTCTGCGCCCCGGCATCCGCCATTCCGTGCTGGCACTTGAAGACAGCGCCTTCGTTATCACGGTTTGCGCCGCTCCATCCGGGCACGCTCAATGACTGAGGGCAGCATCTGCGACTACCTGACACGCGACCACGATCGGCTCGACCGGCTACTCGCCCGCGCGGGCGCCAATCCTGATAACCTGGATCGCGGGTCGTTCGCGGAATTTCGCCGCGGCCTTCTGAAGCACATTGGAATGGAAGAGAAGATTCTGTTGCCTGCGATTCAGGCCGTCCGCGGCGGAGAACCGTTGCCGATAGCCGCGAAGCTGAGGCTACAGCACGGAGCAATCGCGGCTCTGCTGGTGCCCAGTCCGCGGAAGGCTGTCCTGGCGGCTCTCAGAACCATGCTGGAGAAGCACAACGCCCTTGAAGAAGGGCCGCACGGCATCTACGCCGAATGCGAGCGCATAGCAGGCGCCGGCGCGGGTGAATTGCTGCGCCGGCTGGCGGATGCACCCGACGTGCCGGCTGCCGCGCACGTTGACAGCGAGCGCGTGGAAGCATCGGCGCGCCGCGCCCTCGAACGCGCCGGCTTCGATCCCAGGTTGCTTACCGACTGAAGGTCAGGCGCGCGGCGCTTCCGCCCGCCGCACATCGCTGGCCAGGCCCAATTTCTCGAACACGCAAATCGCCGCGTATCCAAGATCGGGCTGCCGCCAGTTCCAACCGAGCCGCGCCTGCGCCGGGCGGGCGTGATGGTTGCGGTGCCAGTTCTCGCCTTGCAGGAAATGAATCAACCCGAGCCATCGGACGTTGCGGCTCGAGTCCATCCCGAATGGCGTGTTGGGTTCGGTATGGCAAACGCTATTCACGAAGCATTGCGCGTGGAGGGCATACACCATCCGGATTGATCCGAGCCAGAAAAACGCCGCGGGGCTGAAGTACAACCCGCCGAAATACGAGAGCGCCAGGATCGCGGGCTGGAAGGGTTTCCAGATCCGGTATTCAAACCGATTGAGATCGGGACAGTAACGCTCGATCGAAGGAGCCGGCGCCTGCCACAGCCATCGCATGTGCGCCCACCAGAAGCCGTGTAGCGCCGGGCTTGATACATCGCCCACGGTATCGGCTTTCGCGTGATGCACCCGATGGCTCGCGGTCCACGTAATCGGCGACCCGGAGCCGTTGAATATCGCAAAGAAGGTGAGGACGGCGCTGAGGGCTGGATGCAGCTTCAGCGATCGATGCGCGAGCGCGCGATGGTAACATACGGTCGTTCCCAGACCGCCGATCGCCGCTAATCCGAGGCTGCCCAGGAACACTCGCCAACCGGGCAGCGGAAACAGGATCAATCCCACAAGCGCGGTCGCGTGAATCAGAATAAACCAGGGAAGAATGATGAAGTCGTGACGGGTGGTGCGCCACCACGGCCACTCCCATCCGCGCAGTTCCGCTTCCGGCTCATAGGTCTGGTCAACCGCCAGGTTGCTCATCGTGCGTCCTTTCTTCGGGCGCGGAACCCGGGACCGTTTGGGCGGCCGCGCAGCGGTCGATGGTGAACCGGTCGCCGCATCGCGATCGCGGAGGGCTTGGGTTGTGCGATCTCGGGCATTTCGAATCCTTCCACCGAGGTGCGCTCGAGGTTCATGCCCAAAGTTCTCTCGATGTCGCGCAGCGACGATGCGTCCTCGGGCATCACGAAACTCAGGGCCTCACCCGATCTGCCCATGCGGGCGGTTCTGCCGATCCGGTGGATGTAACTGTCTGAAGTCTCCGGCAAATCGAAGTTGATGACGTGGGAGACTTCGGGAATGTCGAGCCCGCGCGCCGCCACATCGGTCGCGACCAGGACCGCGAATTGACCTCGATGGAAACCGGCCAGCGCGGCGTTGCGCTGATTCTGCGAACGATCGCCGTGAATCGCGACCGCCTTGATGCCGTTGCGGATCAGAAGCTTCGCCGCGCGGTCCGCACGGCTTTTCGTCCGGGTGAACACGATGGCGCGATTCACTTCGCGATCGCCGATAAGCTTGAGCAGCAGCCGGCCTTTGTTGTCGGACGTCACCGGGTATATGGACTGGCGGATGCTCGAGGGCGGGGTGGAAATTCTCCCGATTGTGACGCGGGCCGGGTCACGCAAAAACTCGCGGGCGACGGCTTCCACGCTCGCTTCCATGGTCGCGGAAAACATCAGGGTTTGATGCGGCCTCGTGACCATCCGCATGATGCGGCGCAACTGCGGCACGAATCCCATGTCGAGCATCCGGTCCGCTTCGTCGATGACCACGAAGTCGATGCGATCGAGTTTGACGTCGCCGCGCTCCAGGTGATCGATAAGGCGCCCCGGGCACGCGACCACGACCTGCGCCGTGCGCAAATCGTGGAGCTGACGGCCCATCGATTCACCGCCCACCACGACTGCGCAACGCAGCCGCGTATTGCGGGTCAGCAGCGAGAACTCACGGCCAATCTGCGCGGCAAGCTCTCGCGTGGGAGCCAGGATCATCGCGGTGAGCCCGTGTCCACCGCTGGCATGCAGGCGATTGAGCAGCGGGAGCAGAAACGCTGCCGTCTTGCCGCTGCCGGTGCCTGCCGTCGCGACCAGATCGCGGCCCGCAAGGGCTACCGGGATCGCATCGGCCTGGATAGGCGTGGGTTGATGATGTCCGCGATCGCGAACCGAGCGCAGGACTTCAGGTGATAGGGCGAGGGTAGAAAAAGACAAACGAACTCCATGTTCAGAGCCAGCGGATTCCAGTTGGGCGATAAAGCCGAACGAATGGTTCTGGGGGGGTTAGAGGTGATGCGTCGCGGAATCCGACGCGCGTTCAACCGATCATCGGTCGGTCACAACCTATGGATTGTCACGGGCCCGGTCAAGGGGGGTATCGAAAACGCCAGCACTGGAGCAGGAGATTTTCACTCGTACGACGATTTTTTCCATATGCCGCGTTTGACCATCAGGGCGATCTGCTTGTCGATCACTTCGCGCCGATACTCTGCGTGCTTCATCGGCGCGCGATTCAGGTACAGGTTCTTCGGATAAATCGGTTCCTTGTACAGAAGTTGGTACAGCTCCGTGCGCACATCCTTCATCCAGTTGTCCCATTGCGCGGTCGTCCGATGGTGCCGCAGAGCTTCGATATCGATCACGCCGGCCATGTAGCTGGAGCCGCCGCCGTAATCCTGTCTACCCACGATTCGTCCGCGATAGTCGAAGATGAATGACCGCCCGCCGAAGGTGTCGATCGGCGTCGCATCGTCCGCGCCGAGGTAGTACGTGCCCATGTTCGGCGCGACCACGTAGAAGTTGTTGTCCAGCGCCCGTGCCCGGCTCTGAATTTCGAACATCTCGTTGCCCGCCGCCGGATGCGGGTACGCGCCGCGATACACTACCTCCGCGCCGTTCATCGCCAACGCCCGCGCATTCTCCGGGTACGACCCCTCGTTGGCCATCATGATGCCGAGCCTGCCAATCTCCGTATCTGCCACAGGCCAGAACGCATCGAGCGTCATGCCGTAGCGCTCGACCCACCAGTCCAGGATGTCGTGCGGGCACACCGAGTGCTCGACCGGGTAGAGCGGGGCAACCTTGTAGTGCCGGAGGATGACCTCGCCGTTCGGATCGAGGATGAAGCCGACGTTGAAAAATCGATCCTTCAGCTCGGGATGGCGCGCCTTGGCTTGCGCGATCAAGAACGAATTGTATTCGCGCGCGATCTTGCCAAGCGCATCCGTTTCGGGACCGGGAATGTCGATTGCGCATTCGCGTGCAAACGTCACGTGATCGAGGTCCAGCACCTCGTCGTTGAATCCCTGCAGCGCGCCTTCCGGAATCGCGATCAGTCGAACCGGCAGATCGAGGCTCGAAAGCCACGCCGCCGCCTTGGTCAGATGCGCGATATGGTCGAGGTTGACCGCGATATCGGCGCGGGTCCTGATTCCCCGCGTGGTCGGGATAAGTCCAACCGCCGTGTAGGGCGCAATCATGCGCGCACCTTCGGCAATTCCTCGAGCGCGGCCGCGATCGCATGCTCCGGGTATGGGCTGTCGTCCAATTCACCGCGCAGGTAGCGGTCGTATGCGGTCATGTCGAAATGCCCGTGCCCCGAGAGCGTGAACAAAATCGCCTTGGGTTCGCCCGTGCGCTTGCACTCCATCGCTTCATCGATCGCCGCGCGAATCGCGTGATTGCTCTCGGGCGCCGGGATGATTCCCTCGCTGCGTGCGAACGTCATTCCCGCCTCGAATGTCGCGAGCTGCGGCACTGCCACCGCCTCGATGATCTTCTCGTGGTACAGCTGCGAGACCAGCGGCGAATCGCCGTGGTAGCGCAGTCCACCCGCGTGAATCG
>DATJWT010000496.1:0-31150 GCA_035500975.1 Binataceae bacterium (SeqCode) | reverse complement strand
TGGTATCCGGCGCTACGGGTGGCGCCCGTATCGCTCCGCTGCGTCTGCGGCTCAAGGAAGCGAGCCGCGTGCAGCGCCTGACCGTGAATCGAGTGCGGCGGCGTCACAAGCGTCACTTCCCTACCAATCGCCACGCCCGCTAGTTCGCGTCTTTCTTTCCTCTCTAGGTAGCGGCTAGTGTCTCGCGAGGGAGACACGTCGATGGATCGTCCGTTGTCCGGTTTCAAAGTCGTCGAACTCGCAATGTGGGTTGCGGGTCCTTCCACCGCCGCCGTGCTCGGAGATTGGGGCGCCGATGTAATCAAGCTCGAAGAGCCCAAGGGGGGAGATCCGATCCGCGGCATGACCACGCGCGCGCTCTCGAACCCCAACGCACAGGTTCGTCCTCCTTATGAACTCGACAATCGCAACAAGCGCTCGGTCGCCGTCGATGTACGCAAGCCGGAGGGTCGCGAGTTCGCGCTTCGCATCATCGAGCATGCCGACGTCTTCGTCACCAGCCTTCGCCTCGATGCGCTCGAGCGTATGCAACTCGACTACCAAACGCTCTCCGCGCGCAACCCGCGGCTCATCTACGCATCCCTCAACGGCTATGGCCATCGCGGCCCCGACCGCCTGCGCCCGGCCTATGACTATGCGGCTGCGTGGGCACGATCCGGATTGATGGCCACCATCCAGGAGCCGGGATATCCGCCGCCCGCGCAAAGGCCCGCGATGATCGATCACGCCGCGGGACTCGGGCTTGCGGGCGCCATCTCTGCCGCGCTGCTGGCGCGCGCGCGGACCGGTAAAGGACGCGAGGTGACGGTGTCGCTGTTCTCGATGGGTCTATGGATGAATGCGACCGACCTCACGATCGGCCTCATGACCGGACGCACACCGGAGTCCGAGAGCCGCGCCGATCGCGTTAATCCGCTCTGGAGTTCCTACCAGTGTAAAGATGGCAAGTGGATCTATTTCGTCATGGTTCAGGCCGACCGCTTCTGGAAGCAGTTTTGCGCGGCGCTGGGCAAACCCGAATGGGCTGACGACGCGCGCTTCGCCAACGCGGGGGTCCGGGCGAAGAATTGCAACGCGATGACGGCGCTGATCGATGAAGTTGTCGCGACTCGTCCTCGTGACGAATGGGGCCCCGTCTTCGATCGCCATGAACTCATCTGGGCACCCGTGAACACCGACGCCGAGGTGCTCAACGATCCACAGGCACACGCAATTGGCGCGTTCGCGGCGGTCGACCATCCGCACGTTCCCGGTAGCCGGGTCGTGAATAGCCCCATCGAGTTTGGCGGAGTCGAGCCAAAGCCGCATCGCGTCGCTCCCGAACTCGGGCAGCACACCGAGGAAGTGGCGCTGGAGGTGGGCTTGTCCTGGGAAGATATCGGGCGACTCAAGGACACCGGCGCGATTGGCTAGGGACTCGCACGACCGAGCCTTTTGGACTCGCTCTTGGCCAAAAACCCTTATAAATCAGACACTTAAGGCGGAATTTCCGGTTTGGGTAGACTGCACGAACCGGCGCTTCGTATGATCTCCACTCTTCACGTTGGCGTGGTGGAGGTCTTCATCCTGTGCGCATGATTCTGCCCCCGATTACTTACCGGCGCGTGGTCGATCGCGAGCTGACCGCCTTCTTCCGCACCCATCGCAAGCCGATGTTCAATCGAGCCATCTCGCGCTTGTGCCGCTTCTATAATGTGCGGCGCCCGCGGGTTTCATGGTTCGAGTATCTCGATTGGGGCAAAACCGCCGGAAAGACATACAACGACGGCCGTATCCACCTGGTGCATCCCGAGAACTGGAAGCGCGGACGCGTCTACAACAGCGAACGGATGTGGGTGCAGATGATCTACCACGAGATGGCCCACTTCCTTTTCTGGACCGATGCCGAGTCCAAGGCCGACCTCTTCATGCGCCGGATGGTTTCCGGACTTCGTCCCGCCCAGCGCACTCGGAAGAGCCTCGCGAGCACCCGCCGTTCCACAGCTCGCACCCGGCCGGGAAGCCGGACCCGCAGACAGCGCACCCGCTCAACCGCTAAAATTCGCACGACGAGGCGAGCGCGCCGCACGCGAGCAGCGTAGAATGGGTCCACGGGCCTCGAGCCTGGGTCGCTTGGATGGCGAATAAACCGAACGTTGAAAATCGATGGTGGGTTGAAACCACCGTCAAGAAGCCCAAGAAGGCCAAGTCCGAAGGCGAGATGCCGACGCTGCCGGTCGCGATGGCCTTCTACCAGGTCGCCCGCGACTACGATCAGGATCGCGCAAAGGACGACCTCACCGACAATAACCTGCGCATCGCCCGCGCGGCCGACACCAGACAGGGCGAATGGGTTTACGTCGCGATGACGGAGGAGCACTACCCTCCTCACCTGGTAAAGCGGGTGAAGGATGAATTCCGTCTTCCCCGGGAAGCACGGGGCATCGTCCTCGATCACGGCCGGCTCGTCCGCCTGCTCATTTGCGGCCCCGAGATAGAAGACTGGATGATCGATGTCACGCTCGGTGACGATCCGTCCGTTGATGTTTATGTCTGGAGCGTGATGTATCGGGAGCGGACGTTTCGTCGCGCGGAAGAAGCGCTGCGCCAGGCGCGCAAGTGGGCGATCAATCTGCTGCAGTTCCCGCCGCCACGCGACGAGCCATTCCGCGGCGCCCTCCTCTAGAGCCAATTCCCGGACACGGTGTCCTTTTCGGAAGGCGAATATCTTCCATCCCACCTGTAGAGTTTCTCAACGAACGCGGGGCGTTTCCGGCGAATTGGTTCGCAGGGTGCGAATTTAAGCCTCTGCTATCTGCAACGCGGCGCTGGAATGGTTAAATTGCGAATGTTATATGTCGGTCAAGAAACGGTTATCTATGCGATTAGTTCAAAGCGCTTCCCCGACCCTTTCTCGCCAGGTTCTTTTCGTCGGCCCGTAAGCCTGATTGCCAGGATACGAAAATGAAACTACCCAAGTTTTGCGGATGCTGCCCTCCCTCGTCTTCCAAACGCGACCTTCGTCCAACAGACACTCCCATTGAAGCAACGCCCGAAGAGCTCCAGGTTATCAGGGAGCAACTGCGACCGGTCGAAGAACTTCTCGGCAAACTGTTCGGCACCCAGGTCTATAGCCGCGAGGCGAAGAGCGTGGAGAGCCGCGTCGCTGCGGCGGATATGATCTGCGAACATTTCGACGGCATCATCGCCGAATGGGCCGAATCAGTCGGCACCATTTTCTCGTGGGAGAATGACCCCGAACGGCAAGAGCACCGGATTGAGAACCTTCGCAATTCCCTGATTCGCTTCAATTCGCATCTGCGCGATCCTGATTGCCTCGAGACCTACGTCTACCTCCGCCGCCATTGCCAGGAAGGAATGCTCGCCCGCGCCAAGCCCTCGCAGTTCAACGCCATCCACATCGCGCTCAAACAGATCATCCTCAACCACGTGAACGTGTCGCTTAATCCTGCGATGCAGCCGAAGGTCCGCGATGCGGTGGTAGCCGCGATCGATGAGCGGCGCCTGATGGTGTCGCAGTTCTATATCGAGTCCCGCGAGCATCTGCTCCGCGCGTCCGAAGAGAAGTATCGCAACTCCATCAACCACGCGCCCGATCCGATGTACGAGATCGAGCCGCGGACCTGGAAAGTGCTGGGCGCCAACTCCGCCGCCGAGAAACTCCACCTGATGGTGCCGGGCGAAGAGCACATGGTCATTGTCGGGCGGCCCATGACCGACTTCGTACCCGAGGAGCTGCGCGACGACCTTCGCAAGGCCCTCCAGTTCGTGGTCGACCAGGGCTACGAGCACGCCAACGACGTTCAGATTGGGCCGTTCTTCTACGACGTCAACTGCGCGCTGATTCCATACGGCGACAAGCAGTTCATCCAGATGATTCTCCACGACGTCACGCAGCGCCGCGAGATGATGGATTCCCTGCTCAAGAGCGAGCGGCTGGCGGCGGCCGGCACCTTTGCGGCGGGCGTCGCGCACGAGGTGAACAATCCGCTGGCCTCAATCTCGTCGCTGGTGCAGTCGCTGCTGCCCGGCGAAAACGACGCGCAGCGCCGCACGACGTTGCATACCATCCTCGCGCAAATCACCCGCATCTCCGGAACCCTGAAAGACCTGGTAAATTTCGCGCGCCCCGCGACTGGCCATCAGAAGCTGATCGACATCAACCAGCTCGTGTCCGACACGCTGCGGGTCATTAACTACGACAAGCGCTTCAGGGGCGCAGCGCTGGAACCGGTTTTGTCTCCCGACCTCAAGCCGGCCTTTGCCGACGAAAACGAGATTCAGCAGGTGCTGCTGAACCTGCTGTACAACGCTGCCGATGCCACCCAGGGCGAAGGCAGCACGATTCGCGTGGTCACCGAGAACAAGCACGGCCGCCAGGGCGGCGACAAGGCATTGATCGTAATTCGCGTGATCGACAACGGTATCGGCATTCCACGCGAGCATCTGGAACGGGTTTTCGATCCTTTCTTCACGACCAAGCCCGCGGGCTCCGGCGTCGGCCTCGGCCTTTCGCTGTGCCAACGGATCATTCTCTCCAACAAGGGCACCATCCGCGTCGACAGCGAACTCGGGAAAGGCACGCAGGTGACCATCCTGCTGCCCGCCCACGAACTGATGCAGTCTGACGCACACGCCGCCGCCCGCTGATGAACGAAGAGCAGCAAACCAACGCGCCGGTCTCGGGGCCGTACCGGGTCCTGGTGGTCGAAGATGAGCCGCTCATGCGGTCCATCATCGTGCAGCTCGCGCGCAGCGACGGCTACGAAGTCTTCGAAGCACCGTCGGCCGAGCTGGCGCTCGACATCTTCGAGCGCGAAAAAATCGACGTCGCAATTCTCGACCTCAACCTGACCAGCGGCGGCAACGGCGTCGAACTGCTGGGGCGCCTGCGCGATCGCGACCAGGAGCTGATGGGCATAATCGTCACGGCGTACGCCAGCGTCGAGTCCGCCGTCGAAGCCCTGCATAAGGGCGCCTACGACTACATCACGAAGCCGTTCGCCAACGAGCATCTCAAGGCGGTTCTGCGCAACGCGCTCAAGGAAAAACATCTCTTCCAGGAAAACCGCTACCTGCATCACGAGCTGCGCGAGAAGTATCGCTTCGAGAACATCATCGGGAAGAGCGACACCATCGAGCAGGTCTTCCGGATGATGGAGAAGGTCGCGCGCACCGACTCCAGCGTGCTCATCACCGGAGAGTCGGGAACCGGCAAGGAACTGGTCGCCCGAGCGATTCACTTCAGCTCCGAGCGCGCCAACGGACGTTTCCTGCCGATCAATTGCGGCGCGCTGCCCGAGAACCTGCTGGAAAGCGAATTGTTCGGCTACAAGAAGGGCGCGTTCACGGGCGCCGGCCAGGACAAGGTCGGACTAATGAAGGCGGCCGACAAGGGGACCGTGTTCTTCGACGAGATCGGAGAGCTGCCGCTGGCGTTGCAGGTGAAGTTGCTGCGCGCGCTGCAGGAGCGGGAATGCTACCCGCTCGGGTCCAACGACCCGGTGGCTTTCGATGTGCGAGTGTTGTGCGCGACCAATCGCAATCTCGATGCGGAAGTGCGCGCGGGCCGGTTCCGTGAAGAGCTGCTCTACCGAATCAACGTGATCAACATCAACTTGCCGGCGCTGCGCGATCGCAAGGATGACATCCCGCTGCTGGCGAATCATTTTCTGCGCAAGTCGGAGAAGTCGCTGGGCCGCACCGGGATGCGGTTTTCCAAGGGCGCAATCCGCCTGCTGCTCAACTACCCGTGGCCCGGCAACGTGCGCGAGCTGGAGAACACGGTAGAGCGTGCTGCGATTCTCGCCGAAACCGACGTCATCCATTCGCACGACTTGCCCGACAAGCTGCGCACTCCGTCGGCCGCTGCCGTATCGAACATCGACAGCAACGGGCTAACCCTCGAGGAATTGGAACGCGAACATATTCGGCGGGTGCTCGAGAAGGTCGACAACGACAAGGCGCGCGCCGCGCAGGCATTGGGAATCCACCTCTCGACCCTTTACCGCAAGGTGCAGCGCTATCGCCTCGATGGTCCTACGAATGGCGCGAGCGCCGAAGGGCCGCGGGGCCCGGTGCAATAGCCGTAGCAATGACGGTACTGGACGGATAAGCTTATTGATGGCGGGTCGAACCGCCGGAGACGAATATGGATCTATTCGCCCCATGGCATTTGCTCATTATCCTGCTGATCATCCTGGTCATCTTCGGTCCCAGTAAGCTCGGCGATATCGGCGGAGCGCTCGGCAAAGGTATCAAGGACTTCAAGCGCGCTATGAACGAGCCGGACGAGGCAACCAAGCCCACGGTTGCGAAGGCCGAAGAAGCCAAGCCCGGCGACGTGAAGCCAAGCTAGGGCCCGGATCGCTCAGACTTTCGTTCTCACGCCACTTCCAACCTCGGATCCAGTGATGCGTGTACGACGTACACGGCCGGGGTCGTGACATAGAGCACGATCGCGAGTGGAATACTCAACGCGCTGATTCCCGACGCCACCAGGAACAGGAGTGGCACCATCATTTCGCGCCGCCGCACCGCCTTGATCATCTTCGCGGGCGTGTTGCTCCTGATGAGACGATGGTGTCCCGAGGCATGATACCAATGCCAACAACGCAGACTGCTCGCGAGGCACAGGTTCATACCGAAAATCGCGACCGCAAGCGGCTGATTGATATTTCGTTCCAACAGTGAGGCGCTGAACGGGATCACGGTTACCGTGCCGAGGAACAGCAGCGACAGGACGATCGATTGCCGATCCATTCGCGTGACGTAGTGGAACTCCATGCGGTGGCCGAACCACATGATCGCCAGCATCATGAAGCTCAGGCCGTAGCCCAGGAAGTCGGGCCATCGATCGGCCAGTGCCGCGGCGAGCTCGCCGGTGTTGTGTGCGGTCGGCGCGCGAATGTCGATAACCAGTAGCGTCAGGACGATCGCGAAGACGGCATCAGCCAGCCCTTCAATGCGGTGAGGCTCCAGCCCGCGTTCGCCGGTATGCTCGCTCATAGCGTCCCCCTCCCATGTAAATCGTGGATCAACGCGCAAGAGAATTAACCACAAAGCCATCAAGACACTAAGCGACGCCGAGGACTTTCTTTTCCTGCTCTTGGTGTCTTTGCGTCCTGGTGGTTATATCTGTCCCGCATGAAAGTCGGCCGCACCTTCATATGGATCGCCTTCGCGTGCACGGGAGCAACGGGGATGGCAATCCTCGCCACGGCGCGCGGTGAAAATCGGCCCAACGTCCTGTGGTTCATCGTGGCGGCGGTGTCGGTCTATGCCGTCGCGTATCGATTCTATTCGCGCTTCATCGCGTCCCGCGTGCTGGAACTCGACGATCGCAACGTCACGCCGGCGGTGCGCCTGGCCAACGGACGCGACTACGTACCGACCGATCGCTGGATTACCTTCGGCCATCACTTTGCCGCAATCGCGGGGCCGGGGCCGCTGGTCGGTCCGGTCCTGGCGGCGCAGTTCGGCTACCTGCCCTCGACCATCTGGATCATCGTCGGCGCAGTGCTCGGCGGTTGCGTCCAGGACTTTGTGATCCTCGGATGCTCGTTGCGGCGCGATGGGAAGTCGCTGGGCAGGATGGCGTCCGACGAGATCGGTCCGGTGGGAGGATTCACCGCGCTCATCGGCGTGCTGATGATCATGGTGATTCTGATTGCCGTGCTCGGGCTGGTCGTGGTCAATGCGATGAAGCACAGCGCGTGGGCCACTTCGACCGTGGCGGCCACGGTCCCAATCGCGATGCTGGTGGGCATCTACATGACCCATATCCGGCCGGGCAAGTTGGTCGAAGGTTCCGTAATCGGCGTCGGGCTGATTGTTTTGGCCGTGATCGGCGGCCGCCACGTCGAGGCGCTTTCCTTTGGGCATTTGTTCCAGATGGAAGCGCCGTCGCTGGCAATCTGGATTATCGGCTATGGCTTCCTCGCCTCGGTGCTGCCGATCTGGTTGCTGCTGGCGCCGCGCGACTATCTGTCGGCGTTTATCAAGGTCGGCACCATCCTCGCGCTTGCCGCGGGAATCGTCGCGATTCATCCCACGGCCCTGATGCCGCCCTTGACCCGTTTCACCGACGGCACCGGACCGGTCTTCGGTGGCAAGGTGTTTCCCTTCGCCTTCATCACGGTCGCATGCGGTGCGATTTCCGGGTTCCATTCCCTAATCTCCTCCGGCACCACGCCCAAGATGCTCGAGCGGGAGACCGACGCCCGGCTGATCGGCTACGGCGGCATGATGATGGAGTCGTTCGTCGCGATCATGGCGATGGTTGCCGCCGTGATGCTTCAGCCCGGAGTCTATTTCGCGATCAACAGCCCGGCAGGTGTAGTCGGCCACGCCGAGGCGGCCTGCGAGAAGATCAGCGGGTGGGGCTTCGCAGTGACCGACACCGAGATGAAGGACCTCGCTTCCGCCGTGGGAGAAGAAACCCTTTATGCGCGCACCGGCGGCGCTCCATCGCTGGCAGTCGGGATGGCGCGGATCTTCGCGCATTCGCTGGGCGGCCACGCGATGATGGCGCTGTGGTACCACTTCGCGATCATGTTCGAGGCCATGTTCATCCTCACGACGCTCGATGCGGGCACGCGGGTGGCGCGCTTCATGTTGCAGGATTTGCTCGGGCACCTGTGGGCGCCCTTCGGAGAGAGTTCCTCCTACATCAATATCGTCGCGAGCTCGGTTCTGATTGTCGGGGCCTGGGGCTACTTTCTCTACTTCGGCACTATCGATCCGCTCGGCGGGATCAATTCGCTGTGGCCGCTGTTCGGAATCGCCAACCAGATGCTCGCGACGATCGCGTTGTGCGTCGCGACCAGCGCGATGATGCGCAGCGGCAAGACGCGCTACGCATGGGTCACGCTCACGCCGTTAGTCTGGTTGGTGGCTGTGACGATGACGGCGGGCTACCAGAAAATCATGAGCCCGCTGGTGAATATCGGATTCCTCGCGCACGCCGCTCAGCTCCGGTCGGAACTGGGCCAGCCGGGAATTCTCGCAGCGCGGATCAATGAGATTGGGCGCCTGGTCTGGAATGACAGGATCGACGCGGTCCTGACCGCGTTCTTCATGGCGGTGGTGGTGATCATCCTGGGCGATTCGATCCGCGCGTGGACGAAAATCCTCGCGGGTGCGAGCGAAAGCACTATCGCGGAGAAAGCGGCATGAGACTCTGGCGTTCGATCATCAAGGAACTGCGCCGCCTGAATTCAGGACGTATAGGTGGCAAGGAGTTGTCGCGACTGCCGCGACGCGAAAAGACCGCCGCGGTGAAAGCGGCCCTGGCCGCTCATCACGATCGTCCCAATCGCTGCTGCTAGGAAGAACCGCAGGCTAAGGCCTACCGGTAGTGACGCATCAGGCCGACCACGACGCCGCGAATCATCAGGTCCTTCGGATCGACCATGATCGGCTGCATCGATGCGTTCGCGGGCTGCAGGCGCACTCGGCCGTCGGACTCGCGGTAAAACTTCTTGACCGTGGCCTCGTTTCCACCAACCAGAGCGATTACGGTCTCACCGTTGTCCGCGGTGTCGCGCGATTCCACGATTATGTAGTCGCCGTCGCGGATACCGTCATCGATCATCGACTCGCCCTTTACGCGCAGGCAGAAGGTTTCGTCACGGCGGATAAATTCCTCGGGCACGCTGATGCTCTCGTTCGTCTCTACTGCCTCGATTGGAACGCCCGCTGCGACAGTGCCCTGCAGCTTTATCGCGTGAACGCCGTTGCCCTTGGTGTGAGGCACCTCCAGCGCCCGGCTATGATTATGCTCGCGGCGAATCGCCCCTTTTTGCTCCAGGTTGCGCAGATGCTTGTGGACAGTCGCAAGGGAAGACAGACCGAAGTATTGGCCGATCTCCGCAAGGGTCGGAGCGTAGCCGTGCTCGCTGATATACTGTTCCAGGTAGTCCACCATCTGCTTCTGGCGCTTGGTGAGTGTTGGCATTGATTGCTCCCCGCCGACCCTTGTCAGCTTGGCAGCATGATGGCGAAAATTCGGCGAAGCTGCAAGAGCTACGGAAGGCCGGTTTCATACCACTTGGGCCCCCGATAACTTGAGCAAACGAGAGAAGGAAAGGTCCCACTGACCGGCCATGGCCAAGCTGAGAGTAATTTTCGAGAATGGCGACCCCGAACAGATAATCGAGTTCGATCCTGCCAAGGCGCCGTTCCATCATGACGGCCGCCCCGGGTCGATCCTCGATATCTTGCTGGGCCACAAGATCCACCTTGAGCACGCGTGCGGGGGCAACTGCGCCTGTACGACTTGTCACATCATCGTCAAGCAAGGCGGCAAGACGCTGAGCGAGGCGACCGAGCAGGAAGAGGACATGCTCGATAAGGCGCCCGGCCTGACCCCGACCTCGCGGCTCGGATGCCAGGCCGTGGTGGAGGATCCCAACGCGGAGATAACCGTGGTCATCCCGAAGTACACGATCAATCTGGCAAGTGAATCTGAAGAATGAATCAGGCACTTTGGTCACGTGACTCAAACCAGTACCAGACCCACACGCGTCGCCATCCTGGATCGTATCGTCGATCACACCTCCGACACGCGTTCGATCTTCTTGTCGCTCGCTGACAATCACAAAATTCGGTTCGTGCCGGGGCAGTTCATTTCGATCGCGATCGCGCTCGCCGATGAAACCCGCACCCGTCCTTACACTATCGCGTCGCCGGTCGGTGAAGCCCCGTTCGAGATTTGCTTCAACCGGGTGCCCGGTGGCCGCGGCGCGGAATGGCTGTTCGATCGCAAGGTGGGAGACACGGTCGAGTTCACCGGGCCGTATGGGACCTTCACGATGGATTCGGCGCCGGCAGCGGAAACGATCTTTATCGTGGAAGGGACGGCGATCGCGCCTGTCAGGCCGATGATCCATCGCGCTTCGGCTGGCGCGCATCACGCGATGACTCTTCTATACGCGGCAACATCGCCGGAGCATCTGCTGTATCGCGCTGAATTCGAATCATTTGCGGCGCGCGACGGGACATTCCACTTCGAGCCGATGGTGACGCAGCCGCACGACGTCTATTCGCGGCTGCTAGCCGAGGCGGAACGCCGATGGGTTGCGGCAGACAGCGATCGTTCGCGCCATTTCTATCTGTGCGGCGTGGGCAAGGGTATCATCGCCTTGCGCGATCTTCTGCGTGGAGCCGGCTACCAACGCCGCTCTGTGCACTACGAGCAGTGGTGAAAACAGAAATCCGTGGATTTCACGCATCACGGAGATTCATACAACCGTCTTCGCGGCGCAGGCTTCCAGCCTGCGCTTCCGCAAAATCTGCGTAACCCGCCGATTTTCGCTCCTTACTGGCTGAACACCTTGCGCAAGGCCTCAGATGCCTGCGCTACCGCCTTCTTACCCTGGTCGAGCACGCCCGCCATCGTGAAGAAGCCGTGAATCATCCCGTCGTAGCGGGTCACGCTCACCGGCACGCCGGCCGCGCGCAGCTTCTCACCATATGCTTCCCCCTCATCGCGCAGCGGATCGAACTCCGCCGTGATGATGAGCGCCGGCGGCAGACCCTTGTGGCTCCTGGCCAGGGCCGGCGATGCGAGCGGATCTTTCTTGTCGGCCTCATCGCGCAGGTAGCAGCCCCACAAGTACCGGACTGCTTCGTCGGTCAGGAAATATTCCCTGAAGGTCTTGTGCGAGTAAGTATCCAGTGCGCCATCGGTCGCGGGGTAAATGAGGAGCTGGAATTTGATCGCCGGCTTGCCGCGGTCGCGCGCCAGGATCGAGATGGCCGCCGACAAATTCCCGCCGGCGCTGTCGCCGCCCACCGCGATACGCCCGGGATCGGCGCCCAGCTCTTTTGCATGCTCGGCGGCCCAGACCGTCGCCGCATAGCAATCGTCGACCGCCGCCGGGAACTTGTTTTCCGGTGCCAGCCGATAGTCCACCGACACCGTGACGCATCGCGCGCCGTTGGTCAGCGATCGGCAGGCCGCGTCGTGAGTGTCGAGGTCGCCAATCGTCCATCCACCGCCATGGTAGAAGACCAGCATCGGGAATGGTCCCGCCCCCGACGGCGTGTAGATCCGCACGGGAATCTCTCCAGCGGGTCCCGGAATCTTGCGGTTCTCGACCTTGGCGACGTCTTCGGCCGCGCCGGCCAGCATCTTGAACGTGTTGGCCGTCAGCTTGCGCGCATCGGCCGGTGAAATCTCTTCCAGTTTGGGCCCGGGCGCGGCGGCCATTTGTTTGATGAGCGCATCGGCTTGCGGATCGAGTGGCATATCGGTGTCCTCCAACCAACGCCAGCTTCGCAATCTCGGACCCGAAAATCCACCAATCTTTGCCATTCCCGGGCGAACGGCGGGTAGGTTCCGCTGCGGCGGCGTCCGGCCCGAGTCCCGGGCCGCATGCGGGCACCGAACCGGCCGGGGCTTGCGGTCTTGCGCTGTCTTTTTCCCGGCGGATCTTCGAGGATTGTTCACATCTTGTGCATGATTGTCCAACCAGCAGTCAGAAAATTTGACAGCAAACTGCCGGGGAGCGATCCTCTCCTCTATGAACGCTGCTCCCGCATCGCAGGAAGCAATGGCGGACGCTTGTTCGGCAACCGGCGCCCGCTATCGGGTGGACCTCGCGATCTCCGGAGTGTTAGCAAATGTTAGCACGCCCGGAAAAAGCTCCCGGAATTGCTCAACAAAATTTCGTGGAGCCGCAAAAAAACCCCTCCGGTCTTCGGCAAAGCTTGGCGATCGCAGCCGAAATGCGAGACCCTGCCGCGGCTTCACCCCGATGACGTGCCCCATTCGATGCCATTTCTCAGCAGGCGATCGAATTGGGGAAGCTCCCATGAACCTCGAAACGTCAGCGGTGTCTTGCCGGTCGGTTCGACCGTCGCATCGACGAAGGGCTGCACATTGTTGGTCGGGTTGTGGCAATGGCCCAGCGCGATGTAGGTCACGCCACCCCTTCCCATCTCGCGCCGATAGCCAAGCACGCGCGTCTTGCCATCAGCCAGAAGCGAAGTGTCCTGGTCGTAGACGAAGCCGAAGCCGGCGGGCGAAGGGTCGGTCGGCAGCTCGGTCGTCATCAGGATTTTCGTGTCCTCCGGGTGCTGCAATTCGATCATATACAGCTCGTCGGAGGTTCCGAACGACTCCGGCAATTCCTGCGTAATTGGATCGTCGGGATCGACGATTGCGACGTGAAACTTGCGCACGGGAGGATGGTTCAGGAAGAAGCAGCCGAGCGTGTCGTGATAGGCACCCTTCACCATCTTGCGGCGATGCTCGCCCACCCGCGCCGCCTTCCCGCCGCTCGTGCCATGCAGCGCGAGCCATTTGCCGCCGGCTTCCATCCACTTGCGAAGATGATCGTTTTGCTCGTCGGTTGGGTAGGGGCCAGCCACGTAAGTGATCAACATCCGCGTTTCCGGGAGCCATCGCTCCAGGTCGCAGTAGTCGTTGCCGACCGTGGCATAGATCGTCGGGTTTTGTTCCAGGGTGCCGAGCAGGCGCAACCGGGCGTAGTTCATGTCGTGACCGGCAGCAGTGCCGGGCGGGAATCCGCCGACGATCAGATGCACGCGTGTTACCTGCGGTCGAGGCATAGTTGACGTCCCCGGGAGGGATTCTAACCATCAGGGCACAAAGACACCAAGTTCAGAAAAGGGGTCTGCTTGTCCGACCTGGCGCCCTGGAGTCCTGGTGGTTGGTTACCCCGCGTATTCTCTCAGAATACTGACCTGCCCCGGATAGCTCGGAACTCGAAGCGCGCGTTTGATTTTCTTTTCCCGTTCGAGGCGGCGGGCGGCGGATTCCACCAGGTCGGGCGAAATCGCAACCAGACGGGCAAGCGTCTTCTCGCTGGCGAATGCCGCGATTTCGAAATAGCGACGCACTATTCGATATGCCGCCTCGCGCTGTGTGAGTTCGCGCGCTTCCCGCATCGCATCGGGCCATCGGTGCTCCATCGTGTCCCACACGTATGTGAATGGATCGTAGCGTTCTTCCACCTTGAGCGCGAGAAACTTCTCCTGCAGTTCTTTCATTGCGCGATCGAATGCGGCTCGCCGCTTCGGTTGCGAATAGCCCGAGGTCAGCTTGAGCGCGCGCGTCTCCGCGGCGCCGCGCGTGGTCAGCGCGTTCATCACCAGCATCGCGCACTGCGAAAGAAGGCCCCGTTCGTACAGTTTCTTGTAGCCGCCGGGCGCGACGCGCAGTCGCAGGAAAGCCCCCAGCAAATCGCGCGCGATAAATCCCGGCCGCCCCGCAATCGCCTTGCCGTAATAGACCAGCCGCCGCGCCGGCAGATCGTCCTTGAGCCGCCACGTCATCCCGATCGCGTGGTCGTGCTGGATATGTTCCGGCAGCTCGGGCTCGCGCGCGCCGACGATCGCTTCGCGCATGCAGGGCACGCCGAGGCCGGCGGTGAATCCCGTGCAGAACCCGGTGTCGTTGATGAATGCGAGCGCGGTCTTTTCGTTCGTGATGCGGCGGGGGCGAGTGCGGCGGAAGTGATGATCGCGATGCGCTTCCAGGCGGTCGAGAAGGGAATCCACAGATTTCGCAGATTTACACGGATTCAGAGGGAAATCATCACGGTGAAATCTGCGTAATCTGTGGATTCCGCCGATCAGGTTCTCTTCTCAGCATGCTCCACGCAGCGTTTGAAGATGCGCCGGTAGTTGGTCTTCACTCCGAGGTGGCGGATTATGCCCTCCAGCCCGATCAGCGCGCGTAACAGGAAGACTCCGTGCGCTGGAGACTTGTAGAGCTTGTGCTCGAATGCGATCTCGCCGACCCTGGTCGCGTTGCCGACCGTGTCATACTCAACGGGATCGTAGTCGCGATCGACCATCATCGGCGCAAACAGGATCCTGATGATCTTCACCATCGGCGCCGGCGACTGTCCCTTGTCCACCCATCCGAGTTTCTGCATTCCCGTTCCGATCGCGTAAGCATCGTCGTCGACTATTCCACGCGCGACTTGCAGGTATGCTTTGCGCTCCGAATCGCGAAAACGGCGAATCGATCCGAAGTCGAGAATTCCCAACCGCGGATGGTAATTCACGAGATAGTTGCCCGGATGAAAATCGGTGTGCAACAAGCCGAACTCGAGAATCTGCCGCCACACCATCGCGTGGCACTTGTCCGCTACCCAGGTGCGCAGCTCCAGGTCCACCGCAGGGTTCATCACGTCCGCGAGCGGATATCCTTCGATGAAGGTCATCGTGATGACGCGTCGCGAGCTTAGTTCTTCAACCACCTCCGGCACTTCGACTTCGGGATCGTCGGCGAGCAACTTCCCGAACTCCTCCATGTTGCGCGCCTCGGTCACGTAGTCGAGTTCCTCGCGCAGGCGCGCCTCGAGCTCCGAATAGATCGCCGCGGTATCGACCTTCTGCCGCATCACGTCGCGCCCGATGGCCTGGAGCGTGCGGAGCAGCAACTTCATGTTCTTGAGGTCTTCCTCGACCGTCGCTTCCACCCCCGGGTACTGCACCTTGACGGCCGCATCACGTCCGTCCTTGAGCCGCGCGCGATGGACTTGTCCAAGCGATGCGGCGGCAAAGGCCGTTTGGTCAAAGCTGCGAAATAGTTGTTCGGGGCGTTTGCCGATTTCGCGGCGAATCTGCTCGGCGATCGTCGCATAGCTCATGGGCGGCACGCTCGATTGAGTCGCGCGCAGGACGTCAAGAGCCTCGCCCGGCAGCAGGTCCTGGCGCATCGAGAGCATCTGGATCAGCTTCATGAACGCGCCGCGCAGGTTCTTGGAGCTTTCCAGGATGCGCTCGGCGTTGCGGATGTGAGTTTCGAGCAGCTCCTTGTCCTGCGCGCTGCGCGAGAGAAACGGACGGCGGATGGAGGTCCACAGGTAGCTCGTCCCCACCTGCGAAGCGAGGCCGCCCATCTGGATGGCGCGCCGCGCGCGACCGCGTGTGATCTCCTTGCGCGGCATCAGTCGTGCCCGTCGCGACCGATTCCCACCCGGTTGATCATCGTGGCCGCCACCGCCGCGCCGAAACCGTTGTCGATATTCACAACCGTCACGCCGCTGGCACAGGTGTTGAGCATCCCGAGCAGCGCGGCGATACCGGAAAACGAGGCGCCGTAGCCGATACTGGTAGGAACCGCGATAACGGGCTTGTCGATCAAACCCGCCACGACGGACGGCAGCGCGCCCTCCATGCCGGCGACGACTATGAGGACGCTGGCTTTGCGAATCGACTGGAGATTGCCGGTCAGCCGATGCAATCCCGCGACTCCCACATCGTAAAGACGCTCGACCCGATTGCCGAATAGCTCGGCGCATACCGCCGCTTCTTCGGCTACCGGAATATCCGAAGTGCCTGCGCTTATGACCATCACCGACCCGTGGCCGCTGATGCGCGGTTTCTCGGTCATGACCGCACCGATCTGCGCCTCGCGGTAGTAGACCATCTTCTTGATCTTCGACCGCACCGCGCGCGCCCTGTCGGGAGGCAGGCGGCTCACGATGAAGTTGGCGCGCGCCTTTATCATGCGCCCGGCAATCGCTGCGATCTGCTCCGCCGATTTGCTCTGCCCGAAAATCACCTCGGGGACACCGCGGCGCAGAGTGCGATGCTGATCGAGCTTGGCGAAGCCCAGGTCCTGGAACGGCAGCTCACGCAATTCGCGCATCGCCGCCTCCGGGCTGGTCTTACCGGCGGCGATGGAATCCAGGATGGCGCGAATCTGATGCTCGGTCATCGCCGCTTCAGGATATCGGCTCGAAGCGGCCGCTCAAGTTGCAGCATCACCTCACGCACCGCGCGCGCATCGCTGCGGGTGACGGTGATCGTAAGACCGCCGGCGTTAAGTTGTTCACCGGCCTTGGGAATATGGCCCAGGCGTTCGAGCACGAATCCACCGATGCTAGCATACTCATCACCCTCAGGCAGACGCAGGCCGAAACGCTCGTTCAATTCCGCTATCGGCGCACGCCCCATCACTGCCAGCGTCCGCGGATTGACCACGCGCGCAACATCTTCCTCGCGATCGTGTTCGTCTTCGATTTCGCCGACGACTTCCTCGAGCAGATCTTCCATCGTGATGATGCCCGCGGCGCCGCCGTACTCGTCCACGATGACGGCCAGGTTCTCCCCCGTACGCTGCAGCGCGAGCAGGACCTCATCGAGCGGCATCGATTCGGGGAAGTAACTAACCGGACGCATTATTTCGGATACCGGACGAGTTAGATCCGGCGCCTGCAAAAGATCGAAGACGTGTACCACGCCGACGATGTCAGTGATGCGATGGCTGAACACCGGCAGCCTGCTGTATCCGACCCGCCGCACCGCCTCGATTGCGCCGGCCAGCGTGAGATCCTGCGGAATCGCATCGACGCGGACCAGCGGCACCACGGCCTTGCGCGCGTCGGCGCGAGAAAATCGGAAGATCCTGCTGATCATCCGGCTCTCGGCAGGCAGGATCGCGTCCTTCGCCAGCGGCGCCGTGGCATCGGATGGCCTGCGGTGCACGAGGCGAACCAGGTCTTCGCGTTCGAGGAACACGCTCTCCGCCTCCGACGGCACTCCCGCGATCAATCGCAAAACCCGGCTGAAGAGGGTCTCGATGAACAAGATCGGCGCCAGAACGATCGCCATGATTCGGAGCGCCGGAGCCGCCAGGCGGGCGAAGCGCAGCGGATTGCGCAGCGTCAGCAGCTTGGGAACCGATTCGCCGAGTACGAGCGTGATCGGTGCGAGAATGAACGGTGCCCAGAAGGAAAGCTCCGGCTTCAAGTCGTGCAAGAACGCGGTCAGGACAACTGCGGCAACCACGGTTGCCAGGTTATTGGTCGTGAGTGTCAGCGCGAGGAGCCGATCGCGCCGCTCGAGCAGCCAATGCAGAGTACGCGCCGACACGCTGCCGCTTTCGCCTTCGGCGCGGACCTTGAACTCGTCGGCGGAGACCAGCGCGATCTCGCTTGCCGCAAAGAACGCCTGGAGCGCGGTGCAGACGGCGATCGCGATTACAACTCCGATCAGGGTCATCGCTGTAGTCTCACCTGTTCCACGGTCGCGCCGCGCACGCGCTCAACGGTGGCATCAAATGCCCCGAGCTTAAGCTTCTCGCCCACCGGCGGGACGCGCCCGAAATGCCGGAGCATCTGGCTGGAAAGGCTACGCCCTCCTCCGCGCACGTCGAGCGAAAAGTCAGGGCCGAGCGCGGCGGCGAGCTGACGCACGTCGATCGCGCCGGAGGCCAGCCACTCCTTGTCGGAAACCTTTTCCAGCTCGGGGACTTCGATATCGAACTCGTCGCGCAACTCGCCGAACAACTCTTCAAGCAAGTCCTCCAGCGTGACCAACCCCAGCAGCCGCCCGTATTCGTCAACCACCAACGCCATCTGGAACCTGCCGCGGCGCATTTCGTCGAACAGCTCGCCGAGGGGTTTGCGCGGTGGAATGAAGTAGGCCGGCCGCAACAGTCGCTCCACCCGCGGCGGTGTCTGATCGAGGCGGCTGAAGATGAGATCCTTAGCGTGCAAGACGCCGACGATGTTCTCCGGCTTCCCGCGATACATCGGCACACGCGAGAAGTGGCCGTGCGCGACCTCGTTTACGAGCTGCGGCGGCGGAGTCGCGATGTCCAAAGCAAAGATGCGCTCGCGCGGCGTCATGACCTCCGACGCACGGCGCGAGCCGAAATCGAACACGCGATGAATGAGGGCGCGTTCCTCCGGCTCTACCTCGCCACGGGTCTCGCCGAGCTTCAGCAACGCTTTGAATTCGGCCTCGGAAACCGGCTCGGGCCGCGGCGCGGAAGCGCCAGGCGCGAAATAACGGGCAACCGGGTGCACCCAATCGGTCACGATCGCGAGCGGACGCGCCGTCATCGATGCGATCGCGCCCGGATGCCCCAGGGCAAAGGTCTTCGGTGTGATGTCACAGAAGATCAACACGACTCCGAACATGACGGGTGCGGCGACATAGGGACCCATCTCGCCGCCGAGCCAGAACAGAAAGAAAGCCGTCGCGAGGCATTCAGCAAACACGTTGCTGGCCTCGTTGATGCCGATGACGACGATGAGCGACTCGAGCGGACGGCGCATCAGCCGGTCCAATGCCTGCCGGACCGGCTGACTGAACTGATCGCGGATATGCTCGACCCGCGCCATGGTGAAGATGGCCGTCTCCGAAGCGGCGAGCGCCGCGCTCAGCAGGATCAGCACGAAAATCACGATTGGCAGCAACAGCATCAAGCGAGCGACTAACTCCGGGTCCTCAGTTGGTCCCATCCCCGGATTCGTACCGGCATCCCGCCCTTCAGGTGAACGTCGCGACCGCGCACGATGCGACCGATACGACGGGTGGGGACACGAAGCAATCGCGAGAGCTCTCGCCCGGAATGTCCCGGCCGGGCGCAGAACAGCAGCTCGTAGTCCTCGCCACCGCCGAGCACCAGGGCAAGGTCCGAGCCCATCACTCGCCGGTACGCCTTCGACACCGGAATCGATTCGGGATCGATTTCGGCGCCGACGCCGCTGCGATCGAGGATGTGTCCGAGGTCCTGAAGCAAACCGTCGCTGATATCGATCGCGGCGGGCACGGGACGCAATCTCGCCAGGCATTGACCCGCGAACAATCGCGCGGTGGGAGCAAGGTAGCGCGCGATGAGATCCCGGCGCGGCGCTCCGGTCGCGCGCACCTTTCCGGCGAGGATTCGCCACCCCAGAGCCGCGTCTCCCAGCGTTCCCGTGACAAAAATCTCGTCTCCGGGCCGCGCGCCGCTCCGCAGCAGCGGACGGGCCGGCGCATCGCCGAGCAGCGCCATGGTAATCGATAGCTGTCGCGCGGATGTGATGTTGCCGCCGATCACGTCAACCCCCGAGCGGCGTGCTGCTCGGCGCAGACCCGCGTATAGGCGGTCGAGAATGCGCATCGCGACTCCCGGTCGAACCGCCAGGTTAACTACGCACGCGGTGGGCATTCCGCCCATCGCGGCGATATCGCTAAGGTTCACGGTCAGCGCCCGCGCACCAAGTTGCTCGGGAGTGCCCCATCGCAGGTTGAAGTGCACCCCTTCGACCATTGAGTCGATCGTCACGAGCGTCCGGGACGGGCTCCGCGCAAGGATCGCGCAATCGTCGCCAGGTCCAAGGATCGTGCGCGGGCTTTGAGGGAGTCTCGCCACCAGGCGAGCAATCAACTCGAACTCTCCCGGCAGACCGTCACTTTTGCGCGAGCGCCCGCGACGCTTATCCAGCATCAGACAAATTCATCACAAAGGGCCGGGCGGCACCACGTCAGGAACAGCGCGTTGAAACAAGGTCTATTGAAGAAGCTTGGCGCCGACCGCGGGAATCTCGGCGCGGAGGCGGATACCCGCCGGCTGCGATGCCTCGACGGAAAGCTTTCCACCGGCGGCCTCGGTCATCGCGCGCGCCAGGAACAACCCGATCTTGCCGGCATTGGCCGGACGGCCGGTGCTTCGCGGGTTCGCCATCATCTGATCCAGGTCGGCGGCCCCAATCTTTGCGTCCGGTGCTTCGATTTCGATCGCGATTCGATCTCCGCACAGCGCCGCCTTGAGCGAGACCTCACTTCCGTACGCAGCGCCGATCGGCACCGCGGCCAGGTTGCGCACGATACGCGCGAGGTGCTGCGAGTCGATGGCGATGCGTGGAAGCGGCGCAAGGTTGCACAGCAGCTTGATTCCCATCCGCCGCGCCTGCACCGCACAATCTTCGGCTACATCGGCAATGACCGGGTTGGGGTCGGTATCGATCTGCTGAATCTTGAAGCGCCCGTCTTCCTCCATGCGATAGAGATCGAGCGAGTTGCCGACTACGAGATTGGCGTTCCATGCGGTCGAACCGATGCGCGCGATCATGCGCTCGCGGTCCGCGACGCTGGTAGCCGGGTCCTCCAGCAGCTCGACGTAACCGGCGAGCGCGGAGACTGGATTGCGAATGTCGTGCGCCATCGTCGCGACCTGGCGCTCGCGAAAGAGAGCCGCGCGCTCCAGGGCCTCGACCTGACCCCTGATCTTGTTTCGGTATTGGTCAACAAATATCGCCGTCGCCAGCGCAAGCGACAATCCGGCCAGCACGCCCAGCCAGCGATAGAAATTGTAGGAGTCGTCGATGGGTACCAGGAATTGGCCCAACCCGAACACCACCAGCGCCGCGATCGTGAGCGCGACCTGCCAGCGTGGACTCCAGGTCACAAATGAAGCGGTCGCGAAGGGACACAGGATGAGCGCGATCATGCGCGACACCGGATCGTGAGTGATCGGGCTAATCGCCGTGAACATCACCATCACGAAGATACAAACGCCAAAAGTCCAGAGCTGCCAGAATCGCCGGAAGGCCGAGGTCCAGCTCAGGATCAGAAATACCACTGCCCCGCCGAGGAGAAGCACGTGCATCTCCAGGCTGGTGTCGCTGTGAATCGCCAGGTCAACGGTCAGGTAGATGACCAGGAAGAAGATGCCGATCGATGCGGCGAGCCGGACCGCCGGAAGCTGTTCCTCCACCGACTCAAGTTGAGGCGCGCGGAACGCTTGTGACCACCTGCGAGGGGCTTCGTTACTCTTGGAGGGCTCTGCCACGTTAGATTGACTTACGCGCGACCGGTGCCGGATCGCGCGACTTCCAGCGCATCTCGCATCGCCGCCATTGCGAAGTCAATCTCGCTGCGCACTATAGCTAGCGGCGGTGCGAGCCTGACAACACGGTCCGCATTTAGAGTCCAATTGATAATCACTCCGCGCTCAATCGAATGAGCGACGAAGCGATGGGCAAAGTCCGCTTCCTTGAATTCGATTCCGATCAACAAACCGATTGCGCGTACCGCCGAAATCTCAGCCGCGGCCAGGCCCTCAATCTGCTGCTTCAAATATTGACCAATCTCAGCGGCTCGAGCGGATAGTTGCTCTTTGATGATGATGTCGAGAGCGGCCATTCCGGCTGCGCAGGAAAGCGGATGTCCTCCAAAGGTCGTGATGTGCCCGAGCGGCGGATCATACGCGAGAGTTCCGATGGCATCGTCGCGTCCGGCAAAGGCGCCAAGCGGCAAGCCTCCGCCGAGGGCCTTGGCCATCACCACGATGTCCGGCACTACCCCAAAATGCTCCAGCGCGAACAGTCTGCCCGTGCGGCCGAACCCGGTCAGGACTTCATCGAACACCAGCAATGCGCCAACGCGATCGCATCGTGCTCGAAGCGCGCGCATGAATTCGATCGACGGAATGCGGACGCCGGCCTCAGCCTGCACCGGTTCGATAAACACGGCGGCGCATGACGAATCGATCGCATCGAGCGCTTGCGTGTCATTAAAAGGAAGATGCACCACCGGCTCGAGCAGGGGCTCAAATGGCGCGCGAAAAGAAGGATTGCCGGCCAGCGAGAGCGCGCCGCCGGTATCGCCATGGTAAGCGCCATCGAATGCCGCCAAGGCGCGGCGGCGGGTGAATTTGCGCGATGCCTTGATCGCGCCCTCGATCGCTTCCGCGCCACTGTTGGTGAAATAGACCCGCGAGAGCGTTGTCGGCAGAACCTCTGCCAGTCTAGCCGCCAACCGCACTTGTGCCTCGATTACGTACTCGCCGTAAACCATCACGTGCAGATGCCGGCGCATCTGCTCTTCGATCGCGGCGAGCACGGCGGGATGGCCATGGCCGAGCGCGCTGACGCCGATTCCGGCGATCAGATCGAGGTATCGGCGCCCGTCGGCGGTGTACAGCCAGGCACCGTCGGCCCGAACGATTTCCAGCCCGACAGGACTGTCCGAAGTTTGCGCCAGGTTGCGCGCGAAGAGATTGCGGAGTTCGCTCATCGTCGCATCGTTACTCGATTGAGAAATGCTCCACCGCCATGCCGCCAGGTCAGGGGCGGAGATTGCATCGCGCCGGGCCGGGCAACATAAGAAACCCCGATCTCATGCAAAAGTTCCCGTAACGTGGAATCTTCCCCGCCGTCGGCGGCTACCGCAAATGCTTCAATTCGCCCGTGCGCGGGCTCGAGCCGGGAGCGCAGATCCTGCGGATCGGCGATCGCGCTCACCCGGACACAGCGAAGACCAGGCGACGGCGTGAGGGGCGCATCTCGATCGAAAATTACTACCCACGAAAGGCCCGGGCCTTCAATCACGCGCACGGGCTCGCCGGCTATCGAGCGCCATCGCGCGGTCTCTCTCGCGCTACGCAGTGCGGCGGCATCTTCCAACTCCAGGACGGCAGGCGACGGCAGGCGCTGAGCCCATTGGCGCATCGCAGCACCCAGTCGCTCCGCAAAGTTCAGCGCCGCATCCTCGTCGCCCTGTACGAATATGTGATGGGGCGAAAGACAACCCAGTTGTTCGAACAGAGTGACATCGCGAGCCAGCAGCCGGGCAACCTGGTCGGCATCGCCATGGGAGATAGCACTGCGCGCAACGATTGCAGCACTGAGGCGGCTCCCGAAGCCGAAGATCCCGCGCCCCAGCGCATCGATCGTGCTGTCGTCACCGTATACGACGATCAAGTCGCAGGCTGCGCGCTGCGCGTTCGTCAGATCTATACGCTCGCGCGGCCAGGTAAGCACGGCAAACCTGCTTCCAACCTCGGGATCCTCCTTGATGAGAGTGTCGGCAAATTCGCTGAAAAACACCGGTTCGCGCGATGCCGTCTTGATGAGCACCGCCGCGCCCGCCATCAATGCCAACGCCACTTCAAGCAACCCAGCACCCATCACGTTGCCCGCCATCACAAAGGCCATTACCTCACGCGCCTCTTTGGCGTGCGAAGCGGCCTCTTTCAAGGCCCCGCTAGTGAAAGGCAGGAGGAGCGCATCAAGAGATTCCTCGAGGAGTTCGATGCTGAATCCCAGATTCTGTGACACCCGTGCGATGGCCTGCGTGCGTTGCGCAAAATCGCGCCGCCGCCATCGTGCGATTGCCGCGGCGAGCGCCTCCGCGATTCGCATAGGGGGCAGCGGTTTTTCGATTGCGACGCGCAGCCGTGCGCCTTCCGCTGCGATCTGGTTCGATGATGGCACCTCGGGCACTGCGGTGGGCATCAGGCGTGGGCAGCCTGTTCGAATTGCGCGATCGAGAGTGCGCATCCTCGCGCGCCGCCGGCGACCGCGCGACCCAGGATTTTCACCCGGTGTCCTTCCACGATGCCGAAATCCTCGGTCAGGATGGCTGACACGGAGCTGACGTTGGCCAAATCGACAAACCCGAGCAGCCCACGCGTGCCGTCGGGAAGCTGCCGCAGCGTCACCGGATCGGTTGCGGCCGGTCGCATCCAGGGCGGAGCGATCTTTACCCGCTCGCCATCGACAGTCGCCGAGTTAAGCCGGGTCGCATCGTAGAGCTGCGAGCACAATTCCGTCATTCCATACTCATTGATTACGTGGTCGGGATCGATTCCCAGCCTCGCGCCGGCTCGCTCCATAACCTGCCCTGCCGTGAGTGGCACCACCTGGCCCTTGGCGCCGCCGGTATCCATCATGCGGGAACCCGGCGGGAGTGCGACCGTGTCGCCATCCGCATCCAGTCGCTCGAAGATCGCCGCATATGCCGCCGTGGTTCCCAGGATGCATACCGCAGCGTGCTCAGCGGCCGCTTTACGCAAAAAATCAATCGCGGCAGCCACATCGAGACCGGTGCGATCGGCAGCGCAGCGGGCCGGTCCCGCTCCGAATTCATCGATACACCAGCTGATCATCGTGGAGAGAGAGGACTCGGGCATCCGGTCGGCGGTTGGATGAATCGCCAGCATGCGCATCGGAACGCCCTCAGGGAACATCATAGTGCGCAGATGCGCGAGGGCGGAGGCACGGTAGATATCGGGGCGGCTGACGACATGACGCCCCCGGCGGTCGCGCCCTCGCGTGGTGCCACTGGTCAGGAAGGTCAGGGCTCGCGGATCTTTCGCGGCATCAAGTGCGTGGAGCTCCGCATATTTGAAAGCGACCGTACTGACCATCGGGATTTCCCGGGCTGAAGTGACCGCATCGAGCGAGACCCCGAGCAATTCGCAATGCCTCCGATATGCCGGGACTGAAACGTACTGATGCCGAAAAACGTCTACGGAAAGAGAATCGAACCGTTCCGGCTCTGGGCTGTGGATAAATGACAAGACGCGTTCGTGAATCGACATGATCTCGGGCCTGCGGGCCTTTGGGTGCCCTTAAGATGATGTCGCGGGTTCAGGTCTGGTTCAATGACGGTTCACTGCGCCAAGGTGCCGAAAAACATCTATATTTACGGGGGTCTGCGGATCATATAGGTTTGACTGCGGTGGATGTGGTGGAGGCGGCGGCCAGCCATCGGCGTGGGGCCGAGGGCTGGGAGTTCGTTCAAATCCGACGAAAAGTCGCTTCGAACAGCGCGAACGGGTGCAATTCAGGTTCAACCGTTTGTTCGGGGTTTTTTGCAACGTTAGCGCAATTTTGATAAAACCGGCATGTCTCGGAGAGAAGCCGGAGGGGCTTCAGTAGATGAAAAAGTTCGTTGCTGGCGTAGTGCTCGGGTTTCTCGCGAGCTGGGGTGTATCCTTTGCAGCCTCGGGCAATCATAACGGAGTCTTCTGGAACCGGCTCAATCTGTCGGCCAAGGACGGGTACGTCAACGGCTATTCCGATGCGATGAAGGTCAGTGTCGGACAGCTCGACAACCTCGTGAACGCGGCCGATATCTTCCACTGGAAAGGCGCCCGCAAGATTATCGGACAGGTTCGTAGCGAGCTGTCGATGGCGGACATGAGCTCCGAGGCGACGATCAAGCGGCTCGATGAGCTGTACTCCAACCAGAAATACACCGAGCTCGATCTCGGACAGGCGCTCCAGGTTCTGACGCTGCGCGCGAACGAAACCGCGCTTCCTCCGGCGGCACCGGCCAAAAAGTAGCAGCACAAATTCGGGTCTATTGCGAGGCGACTCGGCAACGAGTCGCCTCTTTTTTTGCACCGCTCGCGTTGACAAGCTGCTTGAAAGCTCTGCGACGCGGTCCTAGCCTTGTTGCGGAGAGATCGAATCCGTGAATGCGCCCATAAGCCTGTTGCAGAAGACGCTGCGTTCCACCGTGGGCGTGCACTCGCACGTCCCATCGACGCACGTGTCAACCGCGATCGGGCTGGGAACAGACCGCCGCGGCACTGGAACGATCGTCAGCCCCGATGGGCTGATCCTGACCGTGCACTACCTGCTGCTGGGCGCGAAGAACGTAATCGTGACCCTCGCGAGCGGCGATCAGTTCGAAGCAAAAATTGTCGGCAAGGATTACAGCACCGGCCTCGGACTCCTCAAGATCGACGCGGGCGCCCTGCCCCATCTCAACGTCATCTCTTCCGAGAGCTGTTTCCCGGGCGAAGAGGTTTTCAGCGTTGCGAGCCTGGGCGGAGAGAAGCGCTGCGCCGACTGCGGCGTCATCACCTACCTGGGGCCGTTCGATGCGGTGTGGGAATTCGTGCTCGAGCGATGTGTCTGCGCAACCGCGCCCTCGCTTAGCCTCGGGCTCAACGGCGGCGCCATCATGAATCGACGCTGCGAAGTAATCGCGATTTCGTACCTGAACTTCGCCGATCTGGGTCGCGCGATCCTGGGCATTCCCGGGGAGTACTTCCTCAATGTTCGCGATGAGCTCACGCAGCATGGCCGACGTGTAACCGTTGCACCGCGCGCGTGGCTGGGAGTGTTGTCCTACACGCTGCGGGAGCACGTGGTGATTGCGGGCGTGATGCCGGGAGGGCCGGGAGAGAAAGCCGGTCTGCAGCAGGGCGACCTGGTGCTGTCAGTCGATGGGCGCGACATCAACGAACGACGCGTGCTGTACGATTCACTCGGCAACCGCCGCCCGGGCGAACAGATCAGCCTCAAGGTGCTGCGCAACAATCGTGTCTACCAGGTCGACGTTCCCGCGATCCGGGCCGAAGATTACTTCGCCTGATCCTTCGCAATCAGGGTGGCGCGTGCGTCCCGCTCGCGTCCTTTGATCCCAACAGCCCTTCCTTCCAGGAGACCCAGGAATGAACAACCCCAGAGCGCGGCTGCGCGAAATGCTCGCGAAGCCCGGAATGGTGGTCGCTCCTTTTGCTTTCGATTGCTTGCAGGCGCGGCTTGCCGAGGAGGCTGGCTTCAATGCGGTCTACATGACGGGATTCGGCACGGCCGCATCGCGCGGATACCCCGACCTGGGTCTCCTGACGATGTCCGAAATGATCGCGAACGTCCGCGCGATCGCCAATTGCATCAGTGTCCCGGTCATCTGCGATGCCGACACGGGCTACGGGAATCCGGTCAACGTGTGGCGCACGATTCGCGAGTACGAGGATGCGGGCGCATCGGCGTTGCACCTCGAGGACCAGGTATGGCCCAAGCGATGCGGCTTCCTGTCGGGCAAACAGGTCATCCCGATGGAGGACATGGTTCCCAAGGTGCGCGCGGCGTGCGATGCGCGCCGCGATCCGAACATGACGATCATCGCGCGCAGCGATGCGCTCCAGCCGTGCGGATGGGACGAGACCGAGCGCAGGGCGCGCGCCTATCGCGCGGCGGGCGCGGACTTGATCTTCCTGGACGGCATCAAGACTCTCGACGATCTCAACACCTATGCGAAGCGGCTCGGCGATCTGCCGCTACTCTACAACGGCGACCTGCTGCCACTGGATGACTTGGCGAAGTATCCGTTCAAGCTGACTATTCATATCGGCACGATGCTGGCGGCATACCAATCGATGCGCGACACGATGCGCGAGTTGAAGCGGGCGGGAAAGCTGCACGTCGGTACGCATAGCGGAATTTTCGAGCAGTTCATCCACACCATGCGCGTGCCGGAATACCAGGCGCTGGAAGAGAAATATAAGAAGTAGTTCCGGTCCCCTTTCCTTTCCAAGGAGAGGGCCGGGGAGTGGTAGAACGCTGCGGCCTCAGATGTTGGTTCGGAAGAGCAAATAATTGCGACAGCAGCTCTTGAAATTCCACGGCTTCTGCATGGTCCACCATTGTACCAATCCCTGGCCCTTTCCTTGGAAAGGAAAGGGAACAGGAATCAGTGAAAGTCGTGCGATGCCGGGATTGCGCCGGGTGGTTGCAAGGCGCGGAAGCGGCGGGCCTTGATCGCGGTGACGCCGTCGACCGTCTGCAGCACTCCTTCCGCGTACAGGATCTTCGCGGTGCGCAGCAGCGCGCGGTTGGCCTGGAACAAATCCGGCAGCACGATCAGGTTCGAAATTCCCGTTTCATCTTCCAGCGTCACGAACACGAAGCCCTTCGCGGTGCCGGGGCGCTGGCGGACGATCACCACGCCGGCGGTCTTCACCCATGAGCCGTGCCTTGCGTTCGGAAGATCGGCGGCGCTGAGAACTCCGTGCTCTTTCAGCTTTGCGCGCAGATGCGACATCAGATGCGGGCGTGTGGTCACTCCGGTGGCGGCGTAGTCCGCGGTTGTCTCTTCCATCTGCGACATCGCGGGCAGTCGCGTCGGGGTCGCGCGCGGCTCCACCCTCGCGAGCAGGCTTCCCGGCTCGCGCTCGACCGCGGCGGCCTGCCACATCGCGTCGCGTCTTGTCATGCCGAACGATGCGAACGCGCCCGCATAGGCGAGAAGATCCAACTCGCGGCGGTTCGGATTCACCCGCGCGGAAAGATCCGCCATCGATTCGAATGCGTGAATCGCGCGCTCCTGTTCCACGCGTTTGCCGGTCTCCTCGCGCAGACCGCTGACGTACCGAAGCCCCAGCCGGAGCGCGCCATTTTCGATCGTGCAGTTCCAGCTGGAATGCGCGACATCGATTGGCAGCAGCGTGACGCCGTGGCGTTCCGCGTCCTTGGTCAGGGTCGAAGGATGATAGAAGCCCAGCGGATAGCAGTTGAGCATCGATGCGAAGAACGCCGCCGGATGATGGCACTTCAGATACGCCGACGCATACGCGATCAGCGCGAAGCTCGCTGAGTGGCTCTCCGGAAATCCGTACAGCGCAAACGAGGTAATCGACTTGACGATTTGGTCCGCGGTTGCCCCGGTGATTCCGTTTTTGGTCATCCCCGCGCGCAATTTCTGCTCGATTCTTCCCATGCGATCGATCGATCGCTTGAAGCCCATCGCGCGGCGCAATTCTTCCGCTTCGCCGCCGGTAAAATTCGCCACCGCCATCGCCATCCGCAGCAATTGCTCCTGGAACAAAGGCACGCCCATGGTGCGATTCAGGATCGGTTCGAGCGAAGGCACCACGTAACGAACCGGTTCGCGGCCGGCGCGCCGGTTCAAATATGGATGCACCATGCCGCCGACGATCGGACCAGGCCGGATAATCGCGACTTCGATCACCAGGTCGTAGAAGCACCTGGGTTTCATCCGCGGCAGGGTCGCCATCTGCGCGCGGCTCTCGACCTGGAACACTCCGACCGTGTCGGCGCGCTGAAGCATCGCGTACACCTCAGGATCGTCGGGCGGCAGATGCGCGAGATCGATCTCGACCCCATCGTGCTCGCGCACCAGCGGAATGCACTCCTCCAGCGCCGCCAGCATCCCGAGCCCGAGCAGATCGATCTTGATAATTCCCAGGTCGGCGCAATCGTCCTTGTCCCATTGCACCACCACCCGCCCCGGCATCGTCGCGGGTTCCAGCGGCACGATCTCATCGAGCGGATTAGCCGCAATCACCATCCCGCCGCTGTGCTGCCCGAGATGGCGCGGCAGGTTCTGGAGCTTTCGCACCGCATCGATCATCAGCTTGATACGCGGCGCTTCCGCATCAACGCCGCCGCGCTTGAGCAGCGCGACGAGGTCATCGTGATGGTCGCGGAATTCATAGACCTGGTTGAGCTTGGCGAGCCGATCGACCTGGTCGGGCGGAAAGCCGAGCACCTTGCCGGCTTCGCGCACGGCGCTCCTGGTCCGATACGTGATGACGTTGGCGACCATCGCGGCGCCGCGTTCACCGTAACGGCGATAGACATACTGAATTGCGCGCTCGCGCTGATCGCCGCTGGGCAGGTCGAGGTCGATGTCGGGCCATTCGCCGCGCTCCTCGGAAAGAAAGCGCTCGAAGAGCAGGTTCATCTTGACCGCGTCGATCGCGGTGATGCTGAGCGCGTAGCAGACCGCGCTGCATGCGGCCGAGCCGCGGCCCTGCACCATGATCCGGTTCTCGCGGCAGAACTGCACGATGTCCCAGACGATCAGGAAGTAGCCGGCCAGCTTGAGCTTCTCGATCACGGCAAGCTCGTGTTCGAGTTGCAGTTTGGTGCGGTCATCGAGCTTGTCGCCCCATCGTTCGCGTGCGCCGCGATAGGTCAGGATGCGCAGGTAGCTGTCGGCGCTCTCACCCATCGGGACCGGATAGTCGGGAAAGCGATAGCCCATGTCCGACATGGTGAAAGCGCATCGATCCGCAATTTCGCGCGTGGCGACGACCGCACGCGGCAGATCGCGAAACAGCATCGCCATTTCCGCGGGCGGCTTCAGATGACGCTGGTTGTTCACCCACAGCCGCCGTCCCGCTTCCTCCAGCGTGGTGTGCAGCCGGATGCAGGTGAGGACATCGAGGAGCGCGCGCTCCGCACCGGCGTGACAGACATCGTTGGTCGCGACGATTGGCAACCGCTTCGATTCCGCAAATGCGAACAGCTTGCGATTAAGCCTCTCTTCGTCGGAATCGAAATGCCGCTGCAAGTCGATATAGAGATTTCCCAAGCCGAAGATCGCGCTGAGACGATCGCCCAATGCGCTCGCGTCTTCGCCGCGCACCAGCAACTTCGAAAGCGGGCTCATCACGCCGCCGGCAAGGCAGATTAAGCCGCGGCCGTAGCGTTCGAGATCATCGAGCGTGACGCGGCTCTCGCCCTTGGCGGGATACTTCGGGGTGCCGTCGGAGTGTGCGCCGAGCACGCGCATCTTCGAAGCGGTGATCATCCGGCACAGGTTGCGATAGCGCTTGCGGTCGGGAACCAGCACGTACAGGCGGCTTTCGTCATCGAGGGTCAGCTCCGCACCGACCATCGCGCGGATTCCAACCGTCCTGGCGCCCTGGAAGAAGCGCGGATGCCCGTAGACGCCATCGCGATCGCCCATCGCGATCGCGGGGTAGCCGAAGGCCGCGGCGTATTCCGCGAGGTCTTCGGGCGCGGTTGCGCCTTCGAGAAAGCTGAACGCGCTGCGGGTGCGCAGCTCTATGTAGTCAGGGCTGGACATGAGACTTACTTGCCCTCACCTCTTCGCTTCGCTC
>DATJWT010000495.1:0-2385 GCA_035500975.1 Binataceae bacterium (SeqCode) | reverse complement strand
CGGAAAATTGAGATAGAGGAACAGGGCCGCGACGGCGAGCCCGATTTCGGCCAGGAAGTTGCGAAACGGGATTGAGGCGCCGCACATGATGCAGCGGCCGCGAAGCCCGATGTAGGCGAGGATCGGGAGGTTGGTCCAGATGGGAAGGGAGCGCTCGCAGCTTTCGCAGAAGGAAGCGGGGGCGACGATCGATAAATCGCGCGGCACGCGATACGCGACTACCGACACGAAGCTGCCCGTGACCGCGCCCAGCACGAAAGCGAGCGCGCCACCGATACCATCCGGAAGGTCCATCAGCCGGCAGCCTTGATCACGGTGACGACAACCTTCCGCTCGCGGGGACCATCCCACTCCGCCAGCATGATTCCTTGCCAGCGCCCGAGCGCGGGTTTTCCCCCAGCGACCGGAAGGTTGATTGAGGTGCTGAGCATCACAGAGAGGATATGCGCCTGCGGGTTGCCCTCGCTGTGACGAAAGCCGCCGTCGCGGGGCACAAGCTTCTCCAGATGGCGCGTCATGTCGGTCGTGACGTCCGGGTCCCAATTCTCAGAGACGATGACTGCGCAGGTCGTGTGAGGCACGAACAGATTGCACAGACCGCGATCGATGCCGGTCTTCGCCACGGCGCTATTCACCTCCTCGGTGATATCGACGAATACTGCACGTGCAGGAGTCTTTACCGCAAATTCCGCCATCAAGACGAGTTTACGACCGCAGACGAGTAACCGCCATCTTGAGTTGCATTATCCTCTCCAGGGGGATGGGATGTTCGTATGATTCACAGGAGTCATCCCGACATTCTCAGCCGCCTCCGGCGCGCCGACGGCCACCTGCGCACCATCATCGAGATGATCGAAAATCAGCGCGAATGCGTCGATGTCGCGCAGCAGCTTCACTGCAGTGGAGAAGGCGCTGCAGAACGCCAAGCGCATCTATATTCAGGATCACATCGACAACTGCCTCGAGGAAGCAACCGGCGCGATGCCGCGCGAGGCGCGCAGCTCGCTGACGGAGTTCAAGGAAATCGCGAAGTATCTCTGAACGGAGCAATGCCGTGGAATACGTGATTCACGAGAGCGGCGGGGCGCTGGTCGGGCACCATCATGATTCGCATCCGCACACGCACGGCGTGGTCGATCGGCACCTGATGACCACGGAGCGCGGGCTGCATGCGCTGAAATGGTCGTTCGCCGTGCTGGCGATTGGCGCTGCTCTGCAGGCCGGCGTCGTGATGGTGTCTGGGAGCGTCGCGCTGCTTGCGGATGCGATCCACAATGGAGCAGATGCAGCGACGGCGATTCCATTGGGCATCGCCTTCGTGCTGATGCGCCGAAACGCGACCGAACGTTTTACGTACGGCTACGGGCGAGTCGAGGATTTGGCCGGGCTGGTCGTGGTGCTTGTGGTCCTGCTGAGCGCGATCGCCGCCGGTTACGAGGCAGTGTTGCGCCTGTTTCACCCACATCCGGTGGAAGCCCTGGGGGCGGTGGCCGCCGCGGGGTTGATCGGCTTTTTCGCAAATGAAGCGGCGGCGTTCCTGCGGATACGGACCGGCAGGGAGATTCATAGCGCCGCGCTGGTTGCGGATGGCGAGCACGCGCGCATCGATGGATTGACGAGCCTGGCAGTTGCGGCGGGCGCGGGAGCAGTGAAGCTCGGTTATCCGATCGCCGATCCAATCATCGCGCTTGCGATCTCGGTCGCGATTTTCGGCATCGTCCGCGAGTCGGCAATGACGGTCTTTACCCGCCTGCTCGATGGCGTCGAACCCGGGCTCACCGCCGATATTCGCGGGAGGGGCCAGCGGATGCCGGGGATTCGAGATGTATTTAACGTGCGCGCGCGCTGGATAGGACATCGTCTGCACGCCGAGGCGGATATCGCGGTCGACCCGATGCTGTCGGTCAGCGAGGGAGTGGAGATCGCCGATCGTTTTAAGGAGGAAGTGACGCATCACGTTCCCGGCATTCACGCGATGCACGTCGGAATTCGTGCGCCGGAAGGAGGCGCGGCATGATCCAGCATCGCCGGTTGTTCCTCCTGGTCGCAGCGATCGTCTGGGTGACGGCGGTGACTGTGTACCTGTTCGGAAAGAAGTGGCTGCTGTTCGGCGCGGGTGCAGCGGCGATCGCGGTTGGAATCCATATCGTATTGATGGCGATCGCGTTCGGCTTCGGCGGCGCATCGCTGATCGGATTTGTGGTTCGGTGGATTCACGGACAGCCAATGGAGATCGAGACACCTGCTACCAGCGGTCGCGTGATCCATTGGGCGTGGGCTTACGATCCGCTGGTCTGGATGCTGACGCTCGGCCGCGATCGGAGCTTTCGCGAGAAGACATTGGATCTGGCGCGACTCGCCGAAGGTGAGTCCGTCCTCGACATC
>DATJWT010000494.1:0-2014 GCA_035500975.1 Binataceae bacterium (SeqCode) | reverse complement strand
AGGGTGATGCCGCAGACGACGCGCAGCGGATTGCCCGAGGCAGGCTCGCACACCACGACCGCCTGCAATCCCGCCGCGGCCGATGACCCCGCCCCGCCGCCGTTCATCGATCAGTGTGGGGCGCCGTTGCCGTTGGTGTGCGCCGCGTGGCCGTTGCTGTTCGGATGGGTGCGGTTGGTGACCGCGAGCTCGAACGCGTTGCGCAGGCTTTTGACCGGCTCGCCCAGCAGATGCGAGATCATGCGCACGCATCCGAGACAGCATCCTTCTTCGCACGGCTTGTGACGATTGTTGCTGCGCAGGTCCGCCAGGTTCATCTTCTCGAGCGGGACGATGTGATCGCGTTGCTGCGCGCACCATTGCACTCCGCCCTTGGCGTTCACGTAGAGGAACTTGAAGCCGCCCAGGCATTTCCAGCGGCGCGAGAAATTGCCGCGGAGCATCTCCTGGAGATGCTTGCCGTAGAAGTTGACGCCCTCGAACACCCCGTAGCGCCGCAGGATATCGATGTACTGTTCGCCCTGGATCGCGATGCGGCCGCCGCGGCCGTGCATGATCGAAAGTCCAAACTGGAAGGGCAGGTCCTTCACGATCTCGCGGAAGCGATCGTACTCATGCAGCGATTCCTCGTTCAGGACCGTCTGAACCTCGACCTTGAAGGTGGCTTCCTGCGCGAGCAGTTTGAGCTTGGGCAAGACCGACTTCAGCGACTTGTTGGAGTTGGGAGTCGGGTCGATGGAATCGACCGAGACCTGCATGTAGTCGAGGCCGGAATCGTTGAGCTTGTGGATGAGCGGCTTGGTGAGGAAGAAGCCGTTGGTGATGACGGTAACGACGTTGCGGCCGCCGCGTTTGGCCTTGGCATGCGCGATCAACTCCGGGAGCGCGGGATTCATCAAGGGCTCGCCGCCGAGAAAGTCGTAAACAAACACTCCGAGCTGGTCGAGTTGATCGACCCGTTCCTTGAGCACCGGAAGCGAGATGCTCGGAGCTCCCGGACTATATTCGTCGCAATAGGTGCAGGTCAGGTTGCAGTCGTCGGTTACGACCATCTGCGCGTACATCGGGCGTGAGTCCACGACCCGCTTGGCGCCGAGCATCACGAAGCGCGCATCTACTCCCATGCGGTCCCTTTCCGGTTCATAGGTCGCCCAGGATAGCTGGAGGTTCCCCCAACAATTCCGTCCCCCGGCGGCGTAGCCTATATCCGCGAAGCCTCCCACGAAAGCTCCGGGATACCCCAAAAAGGCCGGCCGTCGCCCCGTACATTACTCACACCGATAAACAAAAGCGACGATTTGGGCGGGCGATAGAAAAATGAAAAGGAACTTCCGGCTCGCAACAGTATCAATAAGCATCCGGCAGCCGATTTTGAGGGACGATAGCCGCGGAATTGAGCCGGCTAATCGGCCTTCTTACGAAACTGGCGGCGGACCGAAGACGGCTGCGAGCCGAGACGCCATCGCTGGCGCTCGGCGGGATCGAGCGGGTCTTTGCCGGCGAGGAAGAGGTCGAGGAAGGGGAAGTCGTCGTAGCCCCAGAAGAGGTGGGTGTCCACCTCCATCGTCGGAACGCCGAAGACGCCGCGCGAAACCGCATCGTCGGTCTGCCGCCGCAGCATCATCTTGATCTCGGGGCTTTGCGCCTGCTTAAGGAGGGCGCGCCCGTCCAGACCGATCTCGTTGGCGACGCGTTCGGCGACCTCGGGCTCGCTCACATGAAGCTGGCGAACCCAGACTGCCTCGAAGAGCGCATCGATCAGCGCGCGCCGCTGATCCGCCTCGAGGGGAAGCAGCGACATCCGCAGCGCGAGCACTGGATTGAAGGGAAAGAACGGCGGAGGATTCAGCCTGAAACCCAGCATCGCGGCCTTGCGCAGCACGTTGGTCATCATCCATCCACCCTTGGCCGGCGCTTCACCGGGGCCGACCGTCCCGTGCGCATCGAGCAGGGCGGCATAGAGGACGGGGAGAATCTCGATCGTGCAGGAGTGTTTCGCGGCGAGCTTGGGCAG
>DATJWT010000493.1:0-3842 GCA_035500975.1 Binataceae bacterium (SeqCode) | reverse complement strand
CTGCCCAAGGATGAAGTGCTGGTGCGGTCGGGTCCGGATCGCGAGCCAACCTATAGAACTCCCGACATCGCCTATCACATCGAGAAGCTCAAGGCCGGCTACGACCTGATCATCGACGTGTTCGGCGCAGACCATATCGCGGAGCATCAGCAGGTTATCGCTGCGGTCAAGGCGCTCGGCCACGACATCGCGCCCGTGCATGCGATCATCTACCAGTTCGTGACCCTCACGCGCGGCGGCGAGAAGGTCAAGATGTCCACCCGGAAGGCAACCTATGTCACCCTCGATGAGCTGATCGACGAGGTCGGCCCGGACGTCGTAAGGTTCTTTTTTCTGTTCCGCAAATCGGACAGCCATCTCGATTTCGATCTCGACCTGGCCCGCAAGCAGGCGCCGGAGAACCCGGTCTTCTACGTGCAGTACGCGCATGCCCGCCTGTCGAGCATCTTCCGCGAGGCGGACAAGGCGGGGCTGGCGCTGCCGGCCGATGCGGACTCCGTTCATCTCGACCTGTTATCCGCAGAGGAGCTGGAACTGGCCAAGCGCGCGCTGGGGCTGCCTGCCGTGATGACGGCGGCGGCCGAGGCCCTCGAACCCCATCGCATCCCCTTCTATCTTTTTGACCTCGCCGGTGAGTTCCATCGCTATTACAACAAGCCTACGAATCGTATAATTGGCGCTGATCGCGATTTGAGCATCGCACGGCTTTTTCTCGCGCGGTTGCTCAAAACTGCAATCGCCGCCGGGCTGGGATTGCTTGGAGTGAGTGCGCCGGAGCGGATGTGAGGTGGGGAGATGCGATTCGAGATCAGAGCAGGGGGCTTTCTCTTAATCCTTCTGGGGTTGCTGGGGCTGTCGGGCGCGGTGTTCTTTTTGGGAGTGATGGCGGGTAACGAGATCGCCAAGCAGAACACTCCCGACCAGGCACAGATTTCATCGACCTTTCCCCTGCCCAGTCCGCCGCCTCTCGAGGCGACTCCGACCCCGGCCTCGATTGCGATAAATCCCACGCCGATTCCGATGGGAGCATTCTCGCCCGCGGTCGCCTCTCATCCGTCGGTCTTCACCCCGATGGCCGGGGCCGCGAAATCTCCGGTCGCGATGATCTCGCCGCACGCGATGAGCACTCGCGCCGCCGTCGCCAACATCTCCACGCCGGCATCGATGGAATCGCCCGGCGCGATGGCCTCGCCGGCCGCGCACAAGCATCCGTACAACATCCAGATCCAGGCGGTGATGGACAAGAACGGAGCGGACGAGATGGTCCGGAAGCTGCAGGCGCTCGGCTATCCTGCGACCGAGCAGACCACCGACATCGAGGGCCAGACCTGGTATCGCGTCAAGGTGGGTCCGTACGACTCACAAGAAGAAGCCCAGGACGCTCAAGCCAGGCTCCGCGAGCAGTACAAGGCAGCCTACACAGGCCACTGATCGGGCCGCCTCCCGATTTGTCATTCCCGCGTATGATGCGCGCGGAGCGCGCGTCTAGAAATCCGCGAGGAATCCCGGCTTCCGCTTTCGCTCGATCAATTCTCCTCACTCAGGTCCTTCCACTGCGGGTTCATTGACTTAATTAACTTCATTTTCGCCCGTCGCGTCATCTTCTTGATCTCTTTCTCTCGGGCGATCGCCCGGTCGATGTACTCGAAGATTTCGACGTAGACCAGGCGATTGACACGATATCGGGCAGTGAAGGATCCCGGCTTCCCTTCCCTATGCTCAAAGACACGTCGATCCAGATTGTTTGTGACTCCCGCATAGAGAGTCTGAGAGGGGCTGCTCATCATGTAGACGTAGTAAGTCCGACTACCCATTGTAACCGCACCAAAGGATCCGGGATTCCTCGCGGATTAATAGAGGCGCGCTTCGCGCGCATCATACGCGGGAATGACAAAGCAGATTCACCTACGCCGATTCTAAAAAATGGTCGTACACGGTTCTCGCGATCTGTGCGATGACCGCTTCCATCTCCGCGACCTTGCGCTCCCTGCTCTGGACAAACACCGCGATGACGATGCGCCCGCGACCATCCGGCAGTTCAATTATTCCCGCGTCGTTAACCACCAGGCCTTCGATACTGCCGGTCTTGTGCGCGACTACCGTCTCCTTGGGTAGCTGACCCTTCAGGCGGGCGGGCCCGGTCTGGCACTTGCGCATCAGGTCCAGGAGCACGTTTGTATGGTCCGGGCCCAGAAGCTGCCCTCTGACGAGCATTGTCAGTAGCGCTACGAGCGCCGACGGCGTTCCGCGATCGCGAGAATCCAGCGCAAACGCATCGATACCCGCTTTCCGGGAAGATTCATCTGTCTCGCGCAGTCGCGCTCGGAAGCGCTCCAACGACCAGGGCGTCTGACTCGCCATGTCCGAGAGCCCGTAGAACTCGCACAGGATGTGCTTGGCGAAGCGGTCGACCCGGATTCCATCGATGCCGACCGAGCGCAGCATCTTCGTGACTTCGTCGCCTTCGCCCGCAAGGCGCAGGACAATATCGCTGGCGGTGTTGTCGCTAAACAGAATCGAAAGGCGGAGCAGGTTTCGTAGCGAAAGCTGCAGGCCGGGGACCGTGAAGACGTCCTTGATCAATCCGCTGCCCGGACTCAGGTCTTCCGCGCCGACTTCGATCATCTGCTCCAGGGAAAGCCGGCCTTCCTGCGCCAGCTTCAGCAGTCGTATCGAAATCGGAATCTTGTAGGTGCTGGCGAGCGGGAACGAATCCTGGGCGTTGAGCCCGATTCCCTCGCCCGCTTCCGGGTGAATCGCGCAAAGTCCAACCAAGGTGCCCGAGCGTTCGGCGATGCGCGCTATTTCGTCTTCGGCATGCTGTCTGGGCGATGCTGCCAACTATCGCTCTCCCAGCGCGAAGGCCTTGATAAGATGATGCGCGATCGCGACCGGCGGCGGCACCATGATGCCGTCGACGCGCTTGCCCTCGATCAGTTGGCGCGCGACCTTGCGCTCGATCCATCGCACTTCCGCCAGCTCGTTCTCATCGACCTTGAAATCGCGGCTCAATGCCTTCGCGAAGCATCCGATCATCAGCGATGACGGAAACGGCCACGGCTGCGTCGCGTAGTAAGTGACCTCGCCGACCCTTACCGACGATTCTTCGAACAGCTCCCGCCGCACCGCCTCTTCGATCGTCTCGCCCGGTTCGATAAATCCTGCCAGCGCCGAGAACATCCCCTGCGGGAACAACTTGCCGCGTCCCACCAGGCACGCCTCGCCATCGGTCGCCAGCATGATCACGACCGGGTCCACGCGCGGGAAATGCTCGGAGTTGCAGTTGTCGCACAGCCGCCGATAGCCCGCATCCATCAGCTTCGTGCGCGTGCCGCACTTGGGGCAGAAGCCGTGGCGCTGATGCCAATCGATCATCGCCTTGGCCTGCGCGATGATTCCCGCATCCTTGATGGCCACCATCGATCCCGCCGCGCGCGCATCGCGAAAGAATCCTCGCCGCGCCAGCGGACCATCCTTAGTGGGATCCTTGGCGTCCGGAATCTCGAGCGCGAACAGCGCCCGGTCTCCATCGAGGCCAAGGAAGATGCAGATCGCATCGTCGCCGGCGACATCCTCGGCAATTCCCGGTTCGAGCAGCCCGAGTTGGTAGGGTGGCGGATCGCCGTCGCGACCCAGCAGGAACGGCTGCAGCTTCCACATCGGAAATACGAGCGAGTCCGGGTCTTGTCGCTTCGATTCTATCCACTTCGCATCGGTGCGCTTTTCGCTCACGCGGTTGAGAGTATTGCCGGCAAAAGGAATCATGCTGTTCTCCGAAAACGCGTTGGCGTTCCGACCAAACTAGCCCCATTTCACGATCGATTGCACGAGCCCTGACGCCG
>DATJWT010000492.1:0-2010 GCA_035500975.1 Binataceae bacterium (SeqCode) | reverse complement strand
TTCCGCCGCGAGCATTTCGGACAGGTCCTCGTTACGGAACACGTCCTCCGCCATGCCGCGATTCATGGTCACGGTGCGGCTGCGGCGATTAGCGCGCTCGCCGTCATCGAGGAAGGAGTAGTCCCACGCGAGCAGCAGCCGATGGGCAAACACCGAGGGCGAAACCGAATCGACGTAGACTGCCTTGATGGACCCGGTTTCCACTCCGCGCAAGACGCTCTCCATGCGATCCGCATCGCCGGATTCCGTCAAGCATTCCCGCATCGTTTCATTGACGATGTAGTGGTCGGGGATCGGAATCGCGGGCGGGCGATTTTCGAAGCAGGCCTGTTGGCCCGGGAACAATGCCGCGACCAGTTCCTGGGACCGGAGCCGCTGAATCCAGGCCGGAATCTTCTTGCCGCGCGACGAGCGCATCACCGTGAGCGCCCGCGATGCGACATGGCGGAAGCGCACCTCGAACATCGGCGCGGCGAGGAAGGCCTGCTCCAGCACGCCGCGCGCCTGCCGCGACGGCAGCATCGCGAAGGTTTCTTCCAGCGGGAAACTGTGGCGGGAATTCAACGCCAGCAGCGCGCCGTCATCGATGGCGGAGGCCTGGATCTCAAAGTCGAACGACTGGCACAGACGCTTGCGCAGCGCGAGGCCGAGCGCGCGATTGAAGCGAATTCCGAACGGGGTATGAATGACGACCTGGGTGCCGCCGAGGCCGTCGAAAAAGCGCTCGACCACGACGGTCTTCTCATCCGGGATGGCTCCCAGAGCGGCTACGCCGCGCCGCACGTAGTCGACCGCCTGCATAGCGGCGCGCTCCGATAAAGCGCATTCGGCTACCAGCCATTTAGCCGCGCCCGCACTCCCCTCGCGATCGAGACGCGCCGCGATTTCGTGGCGGAGATCGGCGATCTCCTGTGACATCGCGAACGAGCGGCCGGCGGCCTCCGTCAGCCAGAACGGCAGCGAGGGAGCCATGCCGGGAGCAGGCTCGACCATCAGGCGCCCGCGCGAGATGCGCTGGATCTGCCAGGGCATAGAGCCGAGCGAAAAGACATCGCCACGCACCGATTCCTGCGCGAAGTCTTCTTCGACGTCGCCGATCTTGCGGCCTTCCGACTCGATCACGACGTCATAGTTGCCTGCCTCGGGGATGGTTCCGCCCGAGATGATCGCGGAAAGGCGCGCGCCGCGGCGAGGCCGCACCCGCCGATTTGCCGCATCGAAATGAATCTTGGGCTGCGCGCCCTGGATTCGCTCGGGCAGTTCCGAGGCCATCTGCTCGAGCAGGTGGATGAATCCGGTTTCGTCGAGCGCGCCGAAATTGTGGGCGGCGCGCAGGATGCGCAGGACATCAGCCGCCGCGATATCTTCCTCTTCCGCTGCGATCGCGATGATCTGCTGCGCCGCCACGTCGAGGCATCCGGTCGGGATTTCGACCTCATCGAGATGGCGCCGGCGAATCGCGCGGACCGCGGCGCCGCACTCCAGCAGATCATCGATCGTCATCGCGAAGAAGCGGCCCTTGGGAGTGGCGGTGAGGCTGTGTCCCGATCGACCTACGCGCTGAATCGCGGCGGAGATCGATTTCGGCGAATCGAGCTGGCAGACGAGATCGACCGCGCCGACATCGATGCCCAATTCCAGCGATGAAGTCGCGACTATCGCGCGCAGCTCGCCGCGCTTGAGTTTCTGTTCGGCAGCCAGGCGTTCCTTGCGCGCGAGGCTGCCGTGATGCGCCATCACTGCACTCGCGCCCACGCGCTTTTGCAGGTTCAGCGCGACCCGCTCGGCCCATCGACGGCTCAAGGTGAAGACCAGGGTTGTGCGATGCGCCTTCACCAGCTCCGCTACCGCGTCGTACATGGCATCCCAGTTCTCGTGGGTCGCAAGCGGGCCGAGGTCGGGACCGGGCGCTTCGACCTGCAGGTCCATCTCACGAACCTGGTCGTCTGCTCGTGCGATTTTGACCGGGCGCGGGGTGCGGGTTCCGTCGCGTGCGACGCTGAAGCCCGC
>DATJWT010000491.1:0-10480 GCA_035500975.1 Binataceae bacterium (SeqCode) | reverse complement strand
AGCGGGCCCGGCGGCCAGCTCATCTATCATCCGCGGAAAACCAACACCTGGGTTATCTTCGTCACCGACAATGGCAGTACGGGATCGGTGGTCAAGCTGCCGTTCGACTCCACGCGCGCGAAATCCACTGCTTACCAGACGGGCGTATGGGTACCGGGAATCGTCGCCGGGCCGGGAGTTATCCAAACCGGGCGCGAAGTCGGCGCGATGGTCAACATCGTGGATCTCTACCAGCTAATCGGAGACCTGGCCGGGATCAACGCACAGAAGAACGTCCCGTGGGATATCGACTCCAAGCCGATGTTCCCCTACCTGTTGAATCCCGATCAGCCGAGCATCCGAAAATCGAATTTCACGCAGATCGGCACCAACGAGCATGCGAACGGAGCAATCAACGGACCCTGCGTGTACAACACCACCACCTGCACCCAGATCGCGCCGACCAAGGGGGTTTGCGAGGACAATAACGGAGTCTGGTGGGGAGCAGGAGCGACCGACCTCACCACTGTAGGCATTCCCCCGGAGGGGCTGCCGTATTGCTGTGACGTGGCCGTCTGGCAGCACGACCACGACGAGACGGTCTTGACCGACATCTACCCGCTGGAGGCGCACGCAATCCGCAACGAGCACTACAAGATTGTGGTGAACAACTACAATTCTTACGACCCGACGGCCAACGCGTGTGCGCAGACGACGAGCACGGAGTTCTATCAGATCAATGAGGACGTCCCGACGCCGCAGCTCGACACCGCGGGCTCCGACCTGCTTGCAAGCGGCAACCCGCTTACGCCCGTGCAGCAGAAAAACTACAATGCGCTAAGCGCCGAACTGACCGCCCTGCTGAACTCGCAGCCCTTCTGCCAGGGAGACATCAATCTCGATCGAGTGGTGAACCAGCTCGACATCGATCAGTGGAGCTCGATGGAGACGTTGTCGATGGGAAACTCGAGCTGGGCAGACATGAACCAGGACGGAGTCACCAACGACGCCGACCTCGACATCATCCAGCAGAATGAGGGTGCCTGCCCGCAGTAGGTTTGTCTCAGCGGACGCTGTAAAGCCCGGCGTCGTACCACTCCCTTGCCCTCTCCCCGGAAAGGAAAGGCAATCGGAAAGACTAGCGAAGTTCGACGGCGCCGGGACTCAGAAGCTTCTCCAGCTCGGCGACCAGCGCATCGGTGGGTGTGACGCGGAAGTCGTCGCCCAGCAGCAGGACCGCCTCGCGGCCGTCGTCGAGGCCGAGATGCAGATACATGAGCGACTTCCCGCGATAGCGCGTGATCGCAGCCTTGAGCGCTTCGAGGCCGCCGTTCTCGAGCCTGTTCCTGGGGGCGCGCACGCGAACTTCGCGATAGGAGTCGAGCAGCGCGCTGCTCAGCGGTCTTAGTTCATCGAGGATGATTTGCGCGCGCTCTTCATCGACGTCGAGCTTGCCGCGCGCCACCACCGGTTCTTCGCCGGAGATTAGCGCTTCGTACTTCTGATAGGTCTCGGGCCACGCGATCGCCTCGACGATACCGCTGCGATCCTCCAGGGAAAAAGTCGCGTAGCGCTTGCCGGACTTGTTGTTCTTGAGCTTGACCGCCTGCACGACGCCGGCGATTTGCACCTGGCTGCCGTCGGGCGCCGAGGGAAGATCCGACGTGGTCACCTTGCTGATACGCGCCATGACGCTCTCGTATTTGTCGAGCGGATGGGCGGTGATGTAGAAACCGAGCGCTTCCTTCTCGAACTTGAGTTTCTCTTTCGCGTCCCACTCGGGAATCGGCTCGCGCCGCGGCAAGGCGGTCGCAACATTTTTTGCCACGCCGCCGAAGAGCCCCATCTGGTTGCGTTCGGCATCGCTCTGCGCCTTCTGCGCAAGCCGGAGGGCATCTTCCACCTGCGCCATCAAAGCGGCGCGGGCGAGACCGCTGGAATCAAACGCGCCGCACTTGATGAGAGCCTCAAGCACGCGGCGGTTCACCAGTTGAGCGCCGACGCGCATGCAGAAATCCACGACGTTTTCGAAGGGTCCGCTTTTTTCGCGCTCGGCAATGATGGCTTCAGCGGTCTTGCCGCCGACGCCGCGAATCGCGCCGAGGCCGAATCGAATCGCGCCCTCGGAGACCGCGAACTTGACCCGGCTCTGGTTGATGTCGGGGGGGAGAATCGCGATGCGCATCTCGCGCAGCGCCGCGAAGTTCTTGTAGGTCTTGTCCGCATCGTCCATGTCCAGCGACATGAGCGCCGCCATGAACTCGCGTGGATAGTGGGCCTTGAGATAGGCAGTGCGATAAGTGGTCAGCGAATATGCGGCTGCGTGAGACTTGTTGAACCCGTACGAGGCGAAGGTCTCGATCTTCTCAAAGATCGTCTGCGCCAAGGCCTTGGCAAGGCCGTTTTTCTCCGCGCCCTCGATAAAGCGGGCGTGTTCCTTCTCCATGACCGCCTTGTTCTTCTTGCCCATCGCGGCGCGGAGCATGTCGGCTTGCTGCAATGTGTACCCGGCGAGGGCCTGCGCGGCGCGCATCACCTGTTCCTGGTACACGATGACCCCGTAGGTGTCGCCGAGCACGGGTTCGAGGAGAGCGTGATCGTATTCGACCTTCTCGCGGCCGTGCTTGCGGTCGACGTAGTGCTGGACCATCGTCTTGCCGTCCTGGATCGCATCGAGCGGTCCCGGACGAAACAGAGAGGTGGCAGCGACGATATCTTCAAAACAGGTCGGCTTGAGGTCGCTCAGAAAGCGGCGCATCCCCGACCCTTCCATCTGGAAGACTCCGACGGTGTCGCCGCGCGCGAGCAGCTTGTAGGTCTCCACATCGTCGAGGCGCAGCCGATTGAGATCGGGGGCCTCGTTGCCGCCGGCGACAATCAGGTCGAGGGTATCCTTGATGAGGGTGAGGTTCTTGAGCGCGAGGAAGTCGAACTTGAGCAGCCCGATGTCGTCGATACCCTTCATGGAGTACTGCGTTATCGCAGTACCCTCGACGCCGTTCTCCTTGTCGACGTAGAGCGGGACCATCGAGTGCAGGGCGTCATCGGCAATCACGACACCGGCCGCGTGCTTCGAGGTGTGTCGCAGCAAGCCCTCGAGCTTGAAGGCGTAGTCGAACAACTCGGGATGGTTTTTACGCTCGTCCTTGAGCCGCGGCTCCATTTCGAGCGCATCCTTCAGCGGAAAGTCGCGGCCCTGCTTGGGCGCGGGATAGAGCTTGACGATCTTGTCGGTCTCGCCGAACGAGAGGCCGAGCACGCGGCCCACGTCGCGGATAGCCTGTTTGCCCTTGATAGTTCCAAAGGTGATGATTTGCGCGACGCGGTCGGCGCCGTACTTACCGCGCACGTACTCGAGGATCTCGTCGCGACGTTCCCAGCAGAAGTCGGAATCGATATCGGGCATCGACTTGCGCCCGGGATTCAACCATCGCTCGAACAGCAGCTTGTGCTCGATCGGATCGACTTCCGTTATTCCAAGCGAGTAGGACACCAGCGATCCGACCACGGAGCCGCGGCCGGGCCCGGTCGGGATGCCCCTTTCCTGCGCGAAGTTCATGAAGTCCTGCACGATTAGCAGGTAGCCGGAAAATCCCATCTCGCGGATGATCGGTAGCTCGCGGTCGAGCCGCTCGCGGTAAGGAGCCTCATCGATTTCGCCGGCCCGCGCGCGAATCTCCGCCAGACGCTTCTCAAGGCCCTCGCGCGCACGCCGCTCCATCTCGTCGTCAAGATTCACGCCCTCGCCGGCCTGGTAAACGGGGAAATGGAACTTGCCGAACTCGAACTGGAAATCCACCCGCCGCGCGATCTCCATCGTGTTGCGGAACTCTTCCGAGTCCGCACCGAACGCCTTGCTCATCTCTTCCGGCGTTTTGACGTACAGCTCGTCGGTGTCAAAACGCCATCGCGTCTCGTCGGCCATGGTCTTGCCGGTCTGGATGCAGAGAAGCACCTCGTGCGCTTTCGCATCGTCACGGAACAGGTAGTGGCAATCGTTGGTGGCGACCAGCGGAATTCCGACCTTGCGCGCGACGTCGCGGAGAGCGTCGTTGATCGGCGAATGGAGCCGGTTGTCCTGCAGCTCGATGTAGAAACGATCGCCGAAGGTCTTCGCGTACCACTCGGCCGCTTCGCAAGCTTTGTCGAGCCGGCTCTGGCGGAGCCATCGGGGGATTTCGCCCGAAAGACATCCCGAGAGCACGATCAGCCCGTCGGAGCATTGGGCGAGAATCTCCTTGTCGATACGCGGCTTGTAATAGAGGCCTTCCTGGTAAGCGGCCGTCAGCAGCTTGCAGAGATTTTTGTAGCCGTCGCGATTCTGCGCCAGCACGATGAGATGATAGTTGCCGCCGCCGTCCTGGTCGTCGCCCCTGGGAACCAGGGTGCGATCGGTGCGCTTGCCCGGCGCCATGTAAGCTTCGCATCCGATGATTGGCTTGATGCCGTTGGCGACGGCCTTCTGGTAGAACTCGACCGCACCGAACATGTTGCCGTGATCGGTAATCGCCATCGCTTCCATGCCGGAAGCCTTCGCATGTTCCAGCAGGGGACCGACTTTGTTGGCGCCATCGAGCAGACTGAACTGGGTATGAACGTGCAGATGGGCGAAACTCACCGCGACTCCTCCACCCGCCGCGCGCCGAGGCAACGCGCGGCATCCTCCATCGTGTGCTGCAGAAAAAGCACCATCCAGTTTACGCTGGTACGCAGCAAAAAGAGGAGGCGCGGAGGAGGGTTTTTACACAACCCCCTTCCGCGCCTCTCAAACAGCATGCCGCGAGGCGACGCGGCGTGCGATTACTTCTTGCCGGCCGGCTCGGCCTTCTTGGCGCCGGCGGCTGCCGCCGGTGCGGCGCCTTCCTTCGCCCCTTCGGCAGGAGCGGCTGCGGGAGCGCCCTCCGCAGGAGCGCCTTCCACGGCTGCGCCTTCGGCCGCGACGGCGGCTGCGGTCGGAGCCTCCGCGACGGTCGGCGGAAGGACGGAGACCACGGCGTAGTCGGAATCGAAGATCGCCTTGACGTTGCCCGCGGTCTTGATCGCGGAGATGTGGATGACGTCGTGCACGCCAAGCTCGGTGACGTCGACTTCGATCGTCTCCGGAATCTCGAGCGGCAGGCATTCCACGGTCATCGCGCGGACCAGCGGCTGGAGAATGCCGCCATCGGCGACACCCTTGGCGCGGCCCGTGAACTTGAGCGGGACCTCGACCTGGATGGCGCGCTTGAGGTCGACCTCGTACAGGTCGGCATGCAGCACCTCGCCCGACACCGGGGCGCGCTGCACTTCCTTGAAAATCACGTGACGGCCATCGAGCTCGGATGCGCCCGACTTGAGCCGCACGATGCGGGCGTGGGACGCGGCCGAAAGGCGGGTGCGCAATTCGGCGCCGCTCACCGAGATCGGGGTGGGCTCCGCGCCCGGACCGTAAAGGACCGCAGGAATGCGGCCTTCGCGCCGCAGCCCGTTGGTAACGCTTCTGGGCTTTACCGCCCGTTTTTCACAATTCAGTTCACCGGTTTCCATTCGCTTCCTGCGTCAGCCCATTAGTTGAAAAGCGAGCTGACCGACTCCTCATTATGAATACGTTTCACGGCTTCCGCTATGATCGGCGCCACCGACAACACTTTCAGTTTTTTCAGCTCCGCCTGCACCTTGGGGCGCAGCAGGATGCTGTTGGTGGTGACGATTTCCTTGATGTTGGATTGATTCAGGCGCTCGCATGCCGGGTCGGAGAGAATCGGATGGGTTGCCACGGCGAAGACTTCGCTGGCGCCCGCGTTGGAAACCACCTTGGCAGCCTCGGTGACGGTTCCAGCGGTATCGATCATGTCATCGACCATCACGGCTACCGAGTCGCGCACTTCGCCGACCAGTTGCATCTCCGCGACTTCGCTGGCGCGGCGGCGGCGTTTGTTGATGATCGCGAGGTTGGCATTGAGGCGCCCCGCGAAGGCGCGAGCACGCTCGACGCCGCCCGCATCGGGCGAGACGACGGTGATCTTCTGGCCATCGAGCCGCTTGCGCAGGTAGCCGATCAGCACCGGCATCGCGAACAGGTTGTCCACGGGAATATTGAAGAAGCCCTGGATTTGTCCGGCGTGGAGATCGACGGTGAGCACTCGCGATGCGCCCGCAGTGGTGATCAGATCCGCGACGAGCTTGGCGCTGATGGGCACGCGGGGAGCGACCTTGCGATCCTGCCGCGAGTAGCCGAAGTACGGGACCACCGCGGTGACGCGGCGGGCCGATGCGCGCCGCAGCGCATCCATCATCAGCAGCAGTTCCATCAGGCTTTCATTCGGAGGCGCGCAGGTCGATTGGATGACGAACACGTCGCCGCCGCGTACGTTCTCGCGCACTTCGACCATCACTTCGCCGTCCGGGAAGCGGCCGACTTCGGCTTCGCACAGACGCACCTTGAGATGCTCACAGACTTCGCGCGCGAGTGCAGGGTTAGAGGTGCCGGTAAAGATTTCCAGTGCGTCTTTGGCTTGCTCTGCCATCTTCCGAATTCCGCGATCCCCGCTATGCCTTCCCTGGCCCGCTGGAGTTCCAGTTGGCTGGGCGGGAAGGATTCGAACCTTCGAATGCCAGGTCCAAAGCCTGGTGCCTTACCAGCTTGGCGACCGCCCAGCGCGGTGCGAATCTAGAGCTTCAGCGAATCACCCGCCAAGCGCCCCGGCATCGCCCTCAAACCTTAAGCACAACCAAGCCGCCCCACCGGCGACTCAGCCGCCCGCCACTCCTCGAACACCATCCGGCTCGTGCGGATCCAGTCGCAGCAGTCTAGACGAGGTTCGTGCCCGGAAAACCCGCGTAAGCCGCGCTTAATATGCGGGATTGCGATGTTATTGAGGGGTATTTTACCTGTCAACGACCGCGCAATGAGCGCATCAACAATTACGATTGATCAAGTGGAAAACGGTGCGGCAGCAAGCTCTTCAAGAGTAGTCGTGGAGACGGCCCGGACCGCCGCGCCAGGCGCGCGCTCGCCGACTCGCACGGCTGCCTGCCAGGCAGCTTCCGCATCGGCGTAGAGCCCGAAGACCGCGCCCCCGCTGCCCGACATCGCCAGCGGCCGCGCGCCCTCTTCTTCAAGTAATGCTTTAAGACTCGCGATCGCGGGCGCACGCCGGATGGCCGAGGCGGAAAGGTCGTTGATGGTGTGGATAGCCGAGATCTCGCCGCGCTGGATCGATGCGAGTTCGGAATCGGGCAGCGGCCCGCTCCATTCCTCGCGCTTGAGATCCTTGAACACCGCGGCAGTCGGCACTTCGACCGCGGGCACGGCGACCACGAGATGCAGCGGCGGCATCGGAGGGAGCGGCTCGATCTGTTCCCCGATACCGCGCACGCGCGCGGGGCGCGGATCGAGAAAAAACGGAACGTCGGCGCCAAGTTCCACCGCCAGCTTCGTCAGGCGCGATGTCGCGGGGACGCGGAAAATCCGCGCCATCATCCGCAGCACGGCACCCGCATCGCTGGAGCCGCCGCCGAGCCCGGCCCCCATCGGAATTCGCTTGCGGAGATCGATCAACACCGCGGCGTTGATCGCGAACTCACGCATGAACGACAGCGCCGCGCGGGATGCGAGATTGGACCCGGGATCATCGAGCCCCGGCCGATCGCAGTGCAGCGCGACGCCCGGCATATCCGCGGGACGCGTTTCGAGCCGGACCGCATCGCTCCAGGTTATCGGCAGAAAGATCGAGTCGAGTTCGTGGTAACCATCGGCGCGTTTGCCGGTGATGCGCAGGTACAAATTGATCTTGGCCGGCGCGTGCTCGGCAAGCAGCTTGACCATCGGCGGCGGCGCCTCAGTTGTCCGCGCCGCGGGGCAATGCGCCGGGACGGCGCATCGATGCGCGCGCATCGCGCTGGATGACCGAGATAAACCCGACCAGCGTGAGCAGAACGCCGACCAGGACCAGCACCTGCCCGGTCAGAAAGGTCGCGTGATAGAAGTCCATCCGCGCTGTGGTGTAGGACAGTTCGCGCTCGCGCGGCGTGAGCGGCTCGATCACCGCGGGCCCGGTGCCCGCATCGAGTTCATCGAAGCTGCGATAGTCGGCCGCGGCGGCGGCATGGGTGGCCGCCGCGATCATCTGGCTGTATTGACGAGTGCGACTCAGCCCGATGAACCAGTTGCCCGCGCCGAGGAGCACCAGCACGATTCCCGCGACCACCTTCCAGTCGGTGTAGAGATCGGGCGGCTTCATCTGACGATCAGAGTATGGCTCGGGGCAAGGGAAAACAACGCCATCCGCCCAACACAGCGTTGCTTGTCTCGAAGCAGGGCAGCTATGATCGAAGAAGAAAATGTCCGATCGCGGATCAGAAATCATCCGACACAGCTCCCCTACCCGTTCAGTTAATTCGCGGCTCGAACAGCGGCTGGAGCAGTTTGCCAATCACGATCGCAACGCGCTCGCGCGGCTGATCACGCTGGTCGAAAATCGCGCGCCGGAATCGAGCACGATAATCGAGCGGATTTACCCGATGACGGGTCACGCGCACGTGATCGGAATCACCGGGCCGCCGGGAGCGGGCAAATCGACGCTGGTGAACCGGCTCATCGCGAAGTATCGCGCGATGGGCAAGAAGGTCGCGGTACTCGCGATCGATCCATCGAGTCCGTTCTCGGGCGGTGCGGTGCTCGGGGACAGGGTCCGCATGACCGACCATTACAAGGATCAGTCCGTCTATATTCGCAGCCTGTCGTCGCGAGGCAGCCACGGCGGGCTGAGTCGCGCGGCGCGCGAGATCGTCAAGCTGCTGGATGCGTTCGGGCATGACGTGATCATCATCGAGACCGTGGGCGTGGGTCAGACCGAGTTGTCGATCATGGACCTGGCGGACACCACCGTGGTGGTGACGGTGCCGGAGGGCGGCGATTCGGTGCAAGTGATGAAAGCGGGACTGAATGAAATCGCCGACGTATTCGTGGTCAACAAGGCGGACCGCGAAGGGGCCGACCGTATCAAGGCGGAACTGGAGCTGAACGTGCATCTGCGGCCCGCGGCCGCGGGATGGCGTCCGCCGGTGATGATGACGCAGGCGGCGGCCGACCAGGGAATTGACGGGGTGGTGGGCGCGATCGGGAAGCATCGCGACTATCTCATCGAACACGCAGATGCAGAGCGTGATGCGGACCGGAGGCGGCGCGAATTCATCGAGATCGTCAGTGCGGAGCTCGAGGAGCGATCGGAGCGCGCGCTCAAGAACGCCGGCGCTTCGGAAACGATGAAAGAAATCAGCGGCGGACGCGTCAACCCGTACAGCGCGATGCGTCGAATTCTGGATGACCCCAAGGCCCTGAGTGAGTTATTGTCGCACGGCGACGAGACCAAGAGCTGAAGTTCCAAGACGTGGCGGATAAGAAGCACAAAGCCTCCGGGCGACTGTTCGCGATCGGGGACATCCACGGATGTGCCGACGAACTCGGCGCGATCCTGAAGGCGATCGCACCGAAAGCCGGCGATACCGTGGTGTTCGTCGGCGACTACGTGGATCGCGGGCCCGCATCGAACGAGGTGGTCGAGATCGCGCTGGACCTGCAGAAGGGCAAAGCCGAGGCGGTATTTCTGAAGGGCAACCATGAAGACATGCTGCTTTCGTTTCTCGGACTGCCCGGCCGCTACGGCGAGTCGTTCCTGTTCAACGGGGGAGTCTCGACGCTGGAGAGCTACGGGCTGCGCGAGGAAGACCTGCCCGAGGCGATTCATCACATCCCGGCGCATCATGTTGAGTTCTACAAGCATCTGAGCGTCAACTATTACCGGCCGCCCTACCTGTTCGTGCACGCGGGGATCTCGCCGCTGCTGCAGCTGGAAGAGCAGCAGACGGAAGACATGCTCTGGATTCGGCAGGAGTTCATCTTCAACCCGCACAAGATCGACGCGACGGTAGTATTCGGGCATACGCCGATGCGCGGGGTGATGATCGATTTGCCGTACAAGCTCGGAATCGACACGGGGCTGGTGTACGGGGGGAAGCTGACGTGCGTGGAGTTCCACGAGGGCGCGCTGTACCAGGTCGATCGCGGCAGCAAGCACGTGAAATCGCGGTCGATCCCGCTGCGGTAAAGCCTTCGCTTCGCAGTTCAGCAGTCGTCCCTCTTCACACCTGTCGCTCCAGCCTATGGCGCCCGGACGCGCCGCTCCTGCTCGATCGTATCGAGCTTGCGATAAGGTCGGGGGCAGTTCGCGTCGAGATCCATAGCAATGTTGTACGGGCCGCACAGCGGACGCCGAAGAAAAAAGCCTTAGAAAATGGGGCTTTCTCAGTTCCGGGGCTGTGGAAATGCTAACAATTGATAACATTTTAGGCGCGAGAGATTCCGCCCCACGGGAATCCATAGATTTTCTGATCTGCGCCGGGAAAACCGTCGTCCTTCGCAGAGCCTCAGGACGACCGCTCGGCGGCGCCTCGCGGTCGCTTTCTTTGTTCGTGCGCTCCATTGGCATCGATGGTGCGCGCGCGGCATTTTGATGGCAAA
>DATJWT010000490.1:0-8418 GCA_035500975.1 Binataceae bacterium (SeqCode) | reverse complement strand
CTGCGAGGCACCTGCCTACTCCAGCACGATCTTCCCGTCCTTGATCTGCTGCTCCGCGTCCTTTGCTTTCGCCATTACGTCGGGTGGGATCTTCGACACCAGTACCGGGTTGTAGACCACCTCCACCATCCCGTCCTTCATGCCGTATTCGATCATCCCGCCCTTGAACTGATGGTCCTCGATGTCGGTCGCGATTTTCACGAACGCCTTCGGGATGAAGGTCACCGCGCTGGCCAGCACAGTCTCCGGTGCCACGCTGTTCTGGTTGCCGTTCGCGCCGAAGGCATAGATGTGCGCTTGTGCGGCGGCCTGGAAAACACCCAGGCCCGCCGCATCGGCGTTGTGAAACAGCAGGTCCGCACCCGCGCTGACCTGCGCGAGCGCCGCTTCCTTCGCTGCGCCGACATCCTCGAAGCTGCCGGTATAGCTCACCAGCACGCGGCCATTGGCGCGCATCGATAGAAACCCGCGCCGGAAACCATCGAAGGTCAGCCGTATCGATGGCAGCTCGATTCCGCCGATCGCTCCGACCACGCCGGTCTTCGTCATCCCGCCCGCAACTACTCCCTCGACGTAGGCCGCCTCTTCGATCCTGAAGGTCAGCGATGCCACGTTGGCCGACGATCCGCTGCCGGACGTCACGATGAACCAGGTCTTGGGAAAGAGCTTGCCGACCTTCAGGGCCGCGTCGGTGTACTCAAAGCCGTGCGCAAACACGATATCGAAACCGCGCGATGCGAAATCGCGCATCGAGTCTTCGAAATCCGCCGGCGATTGGGTCTGGACCAGGGCGGTTTCGGCGTGAAGGTCCTGCTTTATCTCTTGTAGGCCATTGAAGGCTGCCGCGTTCCATCCCGCGTCGCTCACAGGTCCGGGAGTAAGCAACGCGACTTTGAACGATTCTGCCGCGCCTGTGCCCGATGAGCCGCCTTGATGGCACCCAGCCACGAGAAGAACTGATACCGCGAGCAAGAGGGTAGCGGCGGTGGATGTCATGCGCATCGATAATCGACGTTTCGCCAAAACTACACCTCGCGTGCTTTGAGCCGCCCACGTTGACTATCAGAGCCGGGGAAGGTAATCGATATTAGCGTTATTTTTCGGGCAGTCTCGCCCGTTTGGGTTGGCGAGAGGCGATGGAGGAAGGGGTTTGCGCTATAAGTTTCGTTGCCGCTCTATAGCGGTCGCGTTTACGGCATTAACGGCTCTAGCCGGGATCAGCCTCGGCCGTCCCGCTATCCTCCACGCCGAGAACGCGGTTCATTTTCCACGTCCCGCCGTAATCGAACCTAACGTCCAGCTCTGGATCGACGCCTTCACCAAGTATTCGGTGCGCGACTTCGCGATCATGGATCGCGACAAGGTCTCGCGCGTCTACCAGGTTTTTCATCTTCCCGGCGATGGAAACCCCACCCGCGACGATGTCGATTGGGCAAACGAATACCTGAAGACCAAGTACAGTGACTTGCTCAACCGCCTCGCCACCGGACATCAACCGGACAGCTACGACGAGAAGCGCGTAGCCGAGATGTTCAAGGGCGAACCGCTCAGCGCATACTCCGTCGCCGCGCAGAATCTGCGCGTGCAGGAGGGGCTGCGCGAGCGCTTTCGTGAAGGGATGGTTCGCAGCCGTTACTACCGGCCTACGATGGAACGAATCTTCCGCCAGGCCGGGCTGCCGCCGGAGCTCGTGACGCTGGCCCAGGTCGAATCGGGCTTCCAGACTCGCGCCAAGTCCACCGCCGGCGCCTGCGGAATCTGGCAATTCACCCGCGCGACGGGTGCCAAGTATATGAGGGTGTCGCGCTACCGCGATGACCGCCTCAATCCGATTCGCTCGACCGAGGCTGCCGCCAAGCTGCTGCGCTCAAACTACGATCTGCTCGGTGATTGGCCGCTTGCTATCACCGCTTACAACTACGGCACCGGCGGTATCGCGCGCGCCGCGGACATCTATGGCGGCGATTATTCGAAGATGATCGAGCGCTACCAGGGGCCGCGTTTCGGCTTTGCGGTAAAGAACTACTACTCGGAATTCCTCGCCGCGATGGACGTGTACGAGCACGAGGAAACCTACTTCCCCGGCATCAAGGATGACGTCGTCAAGGTCGAGAGCACCCACAACTACACGGTCAAGCACGGCGACACTCCCTCCGGAATTGCCTCGATGTTCGGGGTTTCGCCGAAGGCGCTGATGGCCGCGAACGGAATGGACAGCCCCAAAGGCCTGCGCGTCGGCTCAACCATCGTGATACCCGATTCCAGCGGCTCTTCCAGCGATACGGCCCCCGCGGAGAAGCCCGCCAGGCCCCACAAGGCCAGGCACACCGGCGGCGCCCACCACCGCCACATCAAAAAAGCCAGCGCCTGAAAACATCTCCCCGAAGGGGAGAGGATACCGCGCATCTGATGCGCGGCAGGAGAGGGTCCCTGTTCAGCGCGAGGCGTGGCCCGCGCGACTAAGGAATTCTCCCGCTTTGAGTGGTCATCTATTGTTCAGGCCGATGCCGCAGCCTCGGCCACCTTGGTCTTCGGACTGATCGCCCGATAACTCTTTCTCTTCCTCAACTCCTCCAGGTACTTCGCAACCCGCGGGAAAGCGTCCAGCTTCATCTGATCCACTTCCAGCACCATCGCCAGCGCCATCAAGGGCGCATCCGCCAGCGAGAACTCGCCGCATATGTATGGCCCGGCGGCGTGATTTCGCTCCAGCAGCTTCTCCATGAATGGCAGATCCCGGTTGCGCAGCAGCTCGCGCCCTTTTTCCATCTGTCCCGCATCGCGCTTCTCCGCCGGACTCCAGTACGGCATCCAGATGAGCGGCAGGCTGCCCGCCAGGATTGCCTCATCGGCAAACTGCTCTGCCTGCCGAACATGGGCTCGCGCCACTCGGTCATGGGGCATCAGCTGCGCGCCGCTGTGGTAGTGCTCCTCGAGGTACTCGTCGATGACCGTGGAGTCGAAGATGATCAGGTCCTGGTCCTCGATGTAGGGCACCTTGCCCAGTGGATGCTTGGCGATCATCTCGGGCGGCTTCTTCCATAGATTCCCCGGCGGCAGGTTCTCGATTCGGTACGGAACAGCCTTCTCTTCCAGCACTACCTTGGTCTTGCTGGCGTGCGTGGAACGCAAGGTTCCCCAGGGATAGTCGCGTTCCGTCGTATACAAAACGATCATTGCGGCGCATCCTCCGATGGTACGAGCGGCCAGCGTACCATCGCCCGTCCCTGCCGCACCATGCTTTCGTGCATCACCAAGCGATCCTCTGTTATCGTCTTCATTGATGCCATCCGTGCCGGAACTCAGCCCTGGGCTGCAATCGCTCGCTGAGAGCCTTCGGCAGAAACTTCATTCATTCCCTGCTTTTCCTGTCGATTCCATCGTTGCCGAACGCGCTCCCGACGAACGGCTCGCGCTGGCCGGATTGCTCCAACTCGCGGAGCTCTCGCCGGACACCCTGGCCACAGCGCTCGCGGATCAATCGATGGCGCGCGACCTCGCATTCTGCCTGGGCGCATCGGAGATCGTCAGGACCGAACTGGCCGCGGCCGGCGATCGATGGCTCGATCTCTTCCGCCTCGCCCGCACGGCTTCGATCGATTCGATCCGCAATGCGATGCGATGCGACCCGATCAAGGCCTCAACTCGCGAGGATGCGGCCGCCGCGTTGGGACGTTTCAAGCGGCGCGAGTTCGTCAAGATCGCGATCGCGGACCTCCTCCGCCGCATCGAGGTCGCCGAGACCGCGCGCCTGATGTCCGCGCTGGCCGATGAATGCATCCGGGCCGGGCTGGATGCCGCGCGCCACCTGATGGGTGCGCGTGCCGCGGAGGCGGGAGAGTTCTGCGTCCTTGCGATGGGCAAGCTCGGAGCCGACGAGCTCAATCTCAGCTCCGATATCGACCTGGTTTACCTGTACGACGCGCCCGATACGCAGTCCGCGGCGGTCGCTTCCGCCCGAATCGGCGAGCTCCTCACCGAAATTCTTTCCGACGGCTCTTTCCGCGTTGACCTGCGTTTGCGGCCCGGAGGTCGCAGCTCTCCCCTGGTGGTGCCATTCGAAGGAGCGCTGAGCTTCTACCAGAATCACGGCCAGACCTGGGAGCGCGCGGCACTGCTCCGAGCGCGCCCGGTGGCCGGTGCTATCGCGCTGGGCGAGCGGTTAATCGCAGAGCTCGCAAATTTTGTCTACCGGCGCTTTCTCGACTTCGACACGCTGCGCCAGCTTCGCGCGATGAAGCATCAGATTGAAGCCGAGCTGCGATCGCCCGACATGATCGCGCGCAACATCAAGCTCGGCCGCGGCGGAATTCGCGAGCTGGAGTTCGTCGCACACTCGTTGACGCTCATCTACGGCGGCCGCGATCCCCGAATCCGCACCGGCAACGCGCTCTCCGCGCTGCGCCGGCTCGATACCTACGGCTACATGCCGCAGGATCGCGCGACCGCGCTAGCCGAGGCCTACATCCTCCTGCGCGACGTCGAGCACAAGCTGCAAGTTACTGCCGGCATGCAGACCCAGACCCTTCCCGCGGACCCGGCCGCGATCCGCGCACTGGCCGCCCGGATGGGATTCGGCAAGGACGCCGTCGCGGCGGCGCGGCTGGTCGATGCGCTCGAGCGACGGCGCGATTTGATCGCATCGCAGTTCCGCGAAACCCTGGCCGGCGGCGATGAGGAATCGCACCCGGCCGTCTCGCCGCAGGCGGTCGCTGCCTGGTCGCATGCCGCCGAACACAACCTGACGGTTCCGCTGCTCGCCCACCTCGGCTACGCGCATCCGGAAGAGAGCGCCGGCCACCTTGAAGCACTGTGGCGCGGACCGGAACATTGGCCGCAGAGCCCCCGCCGCCGTGAGCTGCTGGAAACCCTGGGGCCGCTGCTCGTCGACGAGATGCGATCGCTGGCCGATCCCGACCTGGCCATCATGAACCTAGCATCGTTTATCGCGGCGGTCGGCGCGCGCACTTCGTTCCTCGGCCTGCTCGAACAGCATCCCGTGACCCGCCGCGTGCTGCTGCGATTGTTCGCCTCGAGCCGTTATCTCTCGACGATCTTCATCCGGCATCCGGACATGCTCGATACCCTCGTGCGATCCGACCTGGTGCGAGCCCGCCGCACTCTCACCGAGCTTAAGGAGGAGGTCACCGACCTCGTCGGCGCGAGTCCCGATTTTGAGGGACGTCTCGATGCGCTCCGGGCGTTCCGTCACCAGGAATTCCTCCGCGTCGCGATCGCCGACCTTGCCGGCGAGCTGCAGCTTCCCGATGTCGAGACCGAGCTGACCAATCTCGCGGAAGCGGTGCTGGCGGAGTCGCTCGAAATCGCGCGCGCCGACGTCGCCGCGCGCATCGCGATTCCCACCACGTTGCGGATGGCAATTCTCGCGATGGGTCGGCTCGGGGCGGGCGAGATGACCTACAACTCCGACCTCGACCTGATCTTCGTCTACGACGATTCCTCGGGCGCCGCCGATGCGGCGTCGATCGCATCGCGGGTCGCGCAGAGATTGATCGCCGTACTGGAGTCGCGGACGCGCGAGGGCTACGCGTACAAGCTCGACCTGCGGCTGCGCCCCTCCGGCAACCAGGGCCCGCTGGTGACCTCGCTCCAGGGTTTCATCTCGTACCATCGCAAGAGCAGCGCCGTGTGGGAGCGTCAGGCTCTCGTCCGCGCCCGCGTCATCGCGGGAACTCCGGCCCTGGGTGCCGAGGTCGAAGCCGCCCGCCAGGAGTTCGTGTTTTCTCGCGGCCTGGCTGCGGCCGATGTCGCGGAAATCGCCGCGATGCGCGAGCGGATGGCTCACGAGATCGGCGTCGAGGACAAGAACCGCCTGAACCTCAAGCAAGGGGAGGGCGGCCTGATCGATGTCGAGTTTCTCACCCAGATGATGGCGCTGCGGCACGGCAAGGACTATCCCGCCCTGCGCGCGCGCAATACCCGCGCATTGCTGGCCGCGCTTCACGACACGGGTCTGATTGCGCCGACCGATGCGGCCGTCCTTCAGGACAATTTCTATTTCCTGGCGCGCCTCGAAAACCGGCTCAGGATCGAAAGCGATCAACCCGCGTGGGCTGTCCCTACCGATCACATGGAGCTGCTGCCCCTGGCCCGCCGAATGGGCTTCCAGGGCGACGATGCCCCCGAGCGTCTCCTCAAGGAACTGCAAGAACGCCGCACCAGGATCCACCAGGTGTTCGAAAAGTATTTCACGGCGGAGTCCGCTACCGGATAAATCCTTCTCCCTGGGGAGAAGGTGGCGCGCTGCGCGCCGGATGAGGGGGACCACCTTTTAGTGCAAATCCATCTTCACTCCCGCTCTCTGTCATCCTGAACGAAGGGGAGCAACGCGACCGCAGCGAAGGATCTCGGACAGGTGCGCGTACTTGGTACGCGCGCCCGGTACCGGTTCCTCGTCCGCGATGCAGCTACTGCAGATCTATCTTCACCCCCGCCACGAAATTGATCGGCGGCGAACGGAACCCGAATGCCTCGCTATATCTGGCATCGAGCAGGTTAGAGACTCGCGTAAACACCTGCTCGTTCTGCAGCCATCTCCATCGCCGCCCCAGCGCATACGACGCGACCGCATCGAATCGCCAATACGCCTGGTGATCCACGATGGTTCCCGCGGTCGTGATGTCGTCCCGCGAGCCCACGAACGTGCTCGCGAGACTTCCGATGACCTGGTCGTGCGGCAGGAACAGGCCATCGCCAATGTACTGCACAAGTGTCTGCGCGGACCACTTGGGTACCCGGGTGGGGATCGCACCCGTCTCCGAGACATGCGTCTCGTCGATATAGGTCACGCTGCCCCCCGCGGTCACGTTCTTCGTGACGTTGACCAGCGGAACCAGCTCGACGCCCTGCGTATCCACTCGCCCTGCGTTGCCCGCCAGCGCGCCGAACGGACATCCGGGACCGATCGTACACGGCACCGAAACGATCAAGTCGTGAACCCGGCGCGAGAAATAGGTCGCCGTGAAGGTGCCGAACTCACCGAACTCGGTGGTGAAGCCGCCGTCGTACTCGCTCGAAATCTCCGGCTTCAGATTCGGATTGCCGAAGCCCGGGAAGTACAGTTCGTCGAACGACGGTGCGCGGAAGCCCTCCGAATAGCTGCCGCGAAACCGCGTCGAGATCTGCTCGACCGGAACAACCACCGACCACGACGGGCTCACCTCTTTGCCGAACTGGCTGTTGCCATCAACCCGGAATCCTCCCGCCAGGATCAGATGGCCATCGAGCACCGTCGCCTGCTGTTCCAGGTACCCGGCGTACTGCTCCTGCGTCGCGTTGAAGTTGCTCGTGAATGGAACCCCGAACGCGAATGAAAAGCTGTCCGATCGCGCCCACAGGCTCCGGAAATCGAAGCCCGCGATGGTCCGAATGTTCTTGTTCCAGGAATACACGCCCTGTATCTGCGCGCCGCGGTTCTCTTCCGGGATATTGTCCACTTCCTGGAAATCGAAGGTGCTGAACGGAACTTCGTTGACGCGAATCTGGTTGCGCACGTAGTAGCCGTTGGTCCGTACCACCAGCTTCTCGCCGAACTTGTGCTCAACCTCGCCCTTGTAAAGCATGAACTCGCCGCGCTGATGGGCCGTCGGATTGTTCGGCACCCCGTATGGCTGCGTGAAATTCGTCAGGCTGACGTTGGACATGATGTAGCGGCCGAAGCCGCGCACGGTCGTGTCATCCGACAGGCGATAGTCGAGGCGGCCCTGCAGCGACAGGTTGTCCGAGTTGTCGTTGATTAGATGAAAGCCCTCGGTCGAGAAATAATCGACCGCCCCCGAGAAGCCGAGCTTCCCTTCCGATCCACTGGTCGTCGCGATCTGCCGCGACGTGGCGCTGTTGCCACCTTCCGAGAGGAAGCTCGCGGACGGCGCGCCTTCGCCTTCCTGCGACAGGATATTCACCACGCCGCCGATCGCCTGCGATCCGTACAGCGAGCCGCCCGCGCCGCGCAGCACCTCGATGCGATTGAGGTTGTCGGTCGTCAGGTTCGCGATGTTGAATGCCCCGGTCGTGCCCGAGTTTACTTCCACGCCGTCGACCAGGATGAGCGACTGCGATGCCGACGCGCCGCGAATCGACACGTCCGTTTCCGTGCCCGGCGATCCGCTCTGCGTGATGTTGACGCCGGGCACCTGCTGCAGCGCGGTGCCCACATCCTGGATCTTCTGCGTCTCCATCTGCTCATCGGGAATCACGGTGATCGTGGTGCCGACCTGGTTGATCGGCTGATCGACGCGCGATGCCGTCACGACGATCGTTTTGAGCTTCGCTTCCGGCGTCGATGCCGATTTGGGCGCATTCGACGCGCTTGTTGCCGATGGTGTCGGCGCTGCCGATGAGGCTGCGGCTGGTGGCGGATTGGCGTACGCCGGCGCGCCGAATCCAATGATGATCGCC
>DATJWT010000489.1:0-8871 GCA_035500975.1 Binataceae bacterium (SeqCode) | reverse complement strand
CTCCCGTCGAGCTTCAATGCGATCACCGTCGATGGGGACATGTCGACCAACGATTCGGTCATCGTGATGGCGAACGGACTGGCGGGAAACGGCGCGATGAAAGGCCGCGACCTCGCGGCGTTCAACGATGCGATCGAGGGCGTGTGCGCTGCCCTGGCAACCGAACTGGTGCGCGACGGTGAAGGCGCGACCAAACTGGTCACGGTGAGGGTGCTGGGTGCAAAATCCGCCGCCGATGCCGAGCGCTGCGCGCGCCAGATTGCCAATTCGCCGCTAGTGAAGACGGCGTTCTTCGGATGCGATCCCAACGTCGGCCGCATCCTGATGGCCGCCGGCTCATCGGGCGCCGCAGTCGAGTCGGACAAGCTGGTACTTCAAATCGGTGGAGTCAGGGTAGCATCGCGCGGGGCGCTGCTGGTGGATGCGCTCCCGGCGGCAGCGGCAAAAATGCGCGAATCGGCGTTCGAGGTAAAGCTGGATCTACGCCTGGGCCGCGCAACCGCGACAATCCTGACCTGCGACCTGAGCTACGAATACGTAAAGATCAACGCCGAATACACGACTTGAAGGCTGACCCAGGGATCCCATTTTCTGCATCTGCGTCTATCGGCGAAATCTCCGGAGTTCCGGACTTTCAGCTCGAAAACAACGGTGCGAACTTGTCCCGATAGCACCACGCGAGGAACACTTCGAGAATCACCACGATCAGCGCCAGCGGCAGCCCGCCCGGATCAAGGTGCAGGTGGAAAAAGAAGATATTGACGATCACCGGCGCCAGGATCGTCAGCCCTAGCGGCACAAAAACTCCGGCAAGCACCAGCACCCCGCCGATCACCTGCGCCCCAAAGATGAGATGCAGCATGTAGCCGGTTTTGAACATCGCAGCGAAAAAGTCGGCCGGCGGCCCGCTCATCGGCGGCATCGGAAGGAAATGCAGAAACCCGTTGAGTCCGAAGACGGTAAAGACCAGACCAAGCAGAATCCTGGCAATCAGGCGGGCGACTCTCATGTTCTAACCCCCTCCGTTGAGATGCTCCCAACTATCGTAGCGCCACCCCAAGCGCAACACGCAGTCGCCTTCTCCTGGTTTGTCATTCCCGCGGGTGATGCGCGCGGAGCGCGCGTCGATGTATCCGCGAGGAATCCCGGATCCGCGAACCGGGACTTTAACCACCAAGGCACAAAGGCACCAACAAGACCCCATCAAAGGCAATGTGTCATTCCGTTACTTTTTCTTGGAGAATCCCTGATCAGGGAACAGGAAAGTCCACCGCCAAGACTCAAAGACGCCAACTTAGGTCCCGGGAGGCTCTTGCTCCTGAACTTGGAGTCTTTGGGCTGTCCTCCGGAGCCATGGCGGAGGAGGATGCCTTTGTGGTTAAGATTTTCCTGACTGGAGGTAGAGTCGTGGCCAGTTTCGTCAAAGTCGCATCACGTTCCGACGTCCCCGAAGGCAGCGGCAAGCTGGTCGAGGCCGGCGGCAAGAAGATCGCCCTGTTCAACGCCGGCGGGAAATTCTACGCCATCGGCAACGATTGCAAGCATCGCGGCGGCCCGCTCGCCGAAGGCGACCTGGACGGCACCCACGTCACCTGCCCCTGGCACGGATGGGAATACGACATCACCACGGGCCAGAGCCTCGATGACCCCAACGTCACGGTCGGATGTTTCGCTATCAAAGTGGAAGGCGACGACATTCTCGTCGAAGCCTGAGACGCCAGGTTTCTAGCGGGCGCCGAACAGCCGGCCGGCACCATAGGTCACTGCGGCCGCGACAATTCCCGTCATCATGCTCTCCAGGCCGCTGCGCCACCATGAGCGCGAAGTGATGACCGTCTTGGCTGCGCCCACCGCGAACAGCACGAGGATGGTCACGACCGCCGACGCGAGAACCGCACGCGATGGCTCCAGGAACAGGTAGGGCAGCACCGGGACAGTCGCGCCCGCGAGATACGATCCGCCTACCGTCAGCGCCGACCTTGCCGGCGAATCGAAGGTCTCGCTCGCGAACCCCAGCTCCTCGCGCATCATCACATTCGCCCATCGCTCGCGGTCGGAGGTAATATGCGCGACGATCTTGTCGAGCAGCTCCCCTGAAAAGCCCTTGCCCCTGTAAATGGTCCGAATTTCGTCGCGCTCGCGATCCGGCCATTTCGCGATCTCATCGCGCTCGCGCTGGATCTCGCTCTGATGAAATTCAATTTCCGAGCGGGCCGAGATGAACGCGGCCAATCCCATCGACACTGTTCCGCCCAACATCTCCGCGAGTCCCGCCATCGTCACGATGTGCGATGACGAAAACGCACCCGCGATACCCGAGGTAACCGCGAACGACGCGACCAGGCCGTCGTTGAGGCCGAGCATGAGATCGCGCACCCAGCTCCCGCCGGCGGCGTGAATCTCCTCGGTGTGATGATCGTATTCGCGTTTGCGGACGGTGAAGGCCATCGGTCGGCACTAGTCCTGGCTGCGCATCGAATTCATTCGCTGAGCCGCTGCTGGAGGCCGTGCCCTCTCGGGCTCTATCCCGCGCTGTCTCCCGCGGCGACGTTCCATCTTTGCGCGCAGCGACATTACGTCTGCAACCGCCTTACGGGCCTCGGCTCGATCGGGCTTGCCGCCGAGATAAGCGTAGAGGAAAGCAAGCCGCGCGGCGCGGCAAAGAAATCTCCCGATACTGCGATCGAGATGCACCAGGTTGCGCATCCGGTTCCGAGCCGCCGCGCGCTTCCCGCGCCGGAAATCTTCCAGGTCCAGGAACCACACCCGAAACTCGCCGTCCTGCCCTTCCGCCACCATCACGTTGGTTTCCTGCAGATCGCGGGTGTGGAGGCCGGCGTCGTGGAGTCGTCGAACCTGCCGCGCGACCGCGTCGAGAATTCGCCGCCGCCGGCGCGCATCGCGCCCCTTTATCTCTCCCGGGCCGAGCGCAAACTTGCTCAGCGTGTCTCCGTCCAGCAGCGCCTCGCTGACCAGGTACGATGCCCTCACTGCCCCACCGCGCCGGACGGCTTGGGAAGCGGCCAGCGGGCGCGGATGCGGAATTTCGGCGGCATCGAGCATCGATGCACCCTTCAGCGCGCGAATGGCGGGCGACCCGGAAATCGGCATCATCATCCCGCGCAGCCACGAACTCGATTCGGATTTCTTGATGAAGACCGAGGTACCGTCGGCTAGTGCCAGGACCCCGGCGACCTTGCGACCCTCCGATTTGACAGGTCTGAACGCGGAGCTTCTGATTAGCTCCTCGGCGCGCTCCGCGATTTCACGCCATCGCGGCTCACGCGCATACAGGACCTGCGTGCGCATAGTAAGGAGACTACAGGTCTGTCAGCCGCCGCGCGATTTACGCGCGGCGGCTGCGTAGCTCAAGAAGAAAACCTGAATTACTCTATCACCCCGCAAGCGATGCGCGCCCCGCCACCGCCGAGCGGCTTGGGCTGGTCGGAGTAGTTGTCTCCGCCCTCGTGAATCATGATCGAATGCCCTTTGACATCCTTGACCGTCAGGCGCGGAGCCAGCACCGGCAGCGTCGCCTTGCCCTCGGCATTCACCACCAGCGGCGGCAGATCGCCGAGATGACCGTCTTCGTAAGGCCCGAGATGCTTCTTCGTGGTCGCGGGATCAAAGTGTCCTCCCGCCGCAAACCCTGCTGCCATCTTCCCGTCGTTCTCCGCTGGTCCGCATGCCGGCTTCACGTGGATGTGGAAACCGTGCACTCCGGGAGCCAGTCCCGACAGGTCCGGCTTGACCATCAGTCCCCACTTGGAATCTTCGAAAGTCACCGTGCCGAGGTCGGCCCCGGTTCCGCTCGCGGTGATCGCCGTGACCTTCGCCGTCGCGGTCTCTGCGTGCGCCGTCGCTGTCATCGACAACACCACCGAGCAGATGAGTGCCACTATCGAGGTTGACGCTGTCGCCAGTTTCATCCTGCTCATGCCCTGGTCTCCTTCTCCGGCCACTCGCGCGCAGCCGGGATTGCAGTGCGTCGCGGCAGCGCGGCGCCAGTTGAACGAGCCTCCTTAGCCGTTGAATTTGTGCGTCAGCTTGCGCCACTCCGCATCGTCGATACCCGCTCGATACGGAATGTAGAAGCCGACGCGATCCAGCAGCCCGTCGTAACGCTTCATCACTTTTTCCGCGATGTCGTCGTAGGTGCCGACCACCGCGTAGGTGTCGAGCATCTCGTCGGTAATCTCCTTCGCCATCCCGCCCCAGTCGCCCTTCGCGGCCTTCTCGTTGAGCCGCGGCGACACATCGCCCCATCCGTGCATATCGAGCACGACCTTGTAGGTCCGCGTCGATGCATAAAATGCGATCTGCTGGCGGACACCCGCCTTCGCGCGCTCGATCTCTTCCTGGTTGCGGCCCACGATCACGAACGCGGTCGTGCCGATTTGAAAATCCTTGCGGCTGCGCCCCGCCTTCTTCAGTCCCTCTTCGACCTTGGGAATGACGAATTCGCGCAGGTACTTGGGCGAGTTGAACGGATGCGCGTGCAGGCCCTCGCACAACTCACCGGAGAGCCGGAGGATGTGCTCGTTCACGCCCGCGATCCAGATCGGGATGTTGGGATAGTTGTGTTTCGGCGGAGTGAAGAACGGCGTCATCAGCGAGAAGTTGTAGTACTTGCCTTCGAACTTGAGCCGCGTGCCGCCTTCCGCCCAGCATTTGAAGATCGCGCGCAGCGACAAGATATACTCGCGCAGGCGCGGCACGGGAGCTTCCCACTTGACGCTGAAGCGCCGCTCGTTGTGTCCCTTCACCTGGGTGCCGAGGCCGAGGATGAACCGTCCGTCCGACATGCCGGCGAGGTCCCACGCCGTGTACGCCATCGCCATCGGGCTGCGTGGAAACGCGATCGCCACCGAGGGTCCCAGCTTGATGCGCCGAGTGTGCTCCGCGATCAACGCGAGCGGAAGAAATCCGTCGTTGCCGGCTTCCGCCGTCCAGATCGCATCGAAACCTGCATCTTCCGCCGCTTTGGCAGCCGCGGGTACTTCGCGCAGATTGCGCGTGGACAAACCGGTATCAAGCTTCATCAGGGTTCTCCTCGGGATCGGGGCTAATCGAAAGGATCGTAACAAAGCTCCCGCACGACTGAAAACGGAAGATAGACGCGGCCTAGCCGCCTTGCCTCTTGCGCGCGACCGCGAGCGCACGAGCAGGAAAGTCCGAGATTAGACCATCAACGCCACAGTCGAGCATCTCGTTCATTTCGGCTTCCTCATTCACTGTCCAGACGTGAACTTCGAGGTCAAAACGATGAGCGAACTCAACGCTTTCGGGCGTGACCATCTTCCATCCTTCGTACGTCGGAGGAATTTGCAAAGCACTGCCGGACGGGGAGTAGGCCGAGTCGCGAGCCGCCAGGGCCTGGAGAAACCCCGCTACATCGCTGTAGGGAAAGTTCGTCGGGATGCGTGGCGCAAGCTCCCGCACCTCCCTGATCGGCTGGTCGAGTTCCGATGCGATCAGCACGTGTCGCCGCATTCCCGCCTCATCGATCGTGGCAAGCAGCTTCGACACGAGGCTCGGAGCGGTCTGCTTGATTTCGATGACGTAGTTGACGTTGAGAAATGCGCCGAGGACTTCGGTGAGCCGCGGAATCCGGATCGATCGACCGCGAAATGGAAACGTCCTGCCCCCATCGAATGTGAGCATGTAGCCGGCATCCGCGTGCTGCAGCTCGGCCCAGGTCATGTCCTTGATAAACGCGTCGCGCCCGCAAGTTCTCGCGAGGTCCGGATCGTGCGAAACCACGACCTGGCTATCGCGCGTCATGTGCACGTCGAGCTCCAGGTAAATCGCCCCGGAAGTCACCGCTCGCTCGAACGATACCATCGTGTTTTCCGGCATTTCGCCGGCGGCGCCGCGATGCCCGAAGATGCGAGGCCGCGGCGGCGCGAAGAAGTCAGTGTCCCTGTCGCGGTTCACTGAATTTGCCCGTGCAGGCTTTGAAAAAAGCGGGATTACGCGCGGCGTCTACATGCCGCCTTCATCCGTGCCGGATGAGGCCGGGACGAAGCCGCTGGGACGAGTCGAATGATGGCCGTGGCGATGCGAGCGTCCAAGCGTCAGGTGAAACCCGCCCGATCCCGGTTCGCGCGCTTCGATCGGCATGAAGCGGCTGCCGACGTCGGGGAGCTTTGCCAGCGCCATTTCGTAGTGATGGCGCATGCTGTCGAACAGCTCGCGCATCCCCGGCGACACGGCATGATTCACGCCGAGCTTCTCGGTGAGAGGATTGACGTAGTTGCCTTCCTTCTCGAGCGCGAAATGCAGATGCGGTCCGGTCGAAAGCCCGGTGGAACCTACCCAGCCAATCACCTGCCCCATGTGGACCCATCCACCTTCGTGCACGTCGGGGCTGATGCGCGACATATGCCCATAGATACTGGTCATGCCGCGTTGGTGCTCGATGCGAACGGCGTTACCGAGTTCCCCGGCCCATCCCGCCTGCTCCACTTTGCCGTCTGCCACCGCCTTCACTGGCGTGCCGTACTGCGCCACCAGGTCGACGCCGACATGGGGCCGGTACATATGCAGCAGCGGATGGTATCGATGGAAGGTGAAGCCTGACGAGATGTACTGGAAGTTTAGCGGGAAGCGCAGATACTGCGGCCCAAGCGCGTGGCCCTGGTCGTCGTAGAGATGCGCCGTGCCGTGCTCATCGCGGAACGCATAGGCGCTCAGCGTGCGTGAACCGAAACGCACCTGCGCCGCTTCTACGTCGCCAACCAGGTGATAGGTCCCGTCGCGGCTGATCTTCTCCTGGTAGATAAGCTTAACGCCCGCGCCGGGCTTGACCTGCTCGATTCCCTTGCGATCTGTGAATGCATCGAGGATCGAGTCGACGATCGGCGACGGAACTCCATGCTTCGCGGCCGCCCGTTTGAAGTCGTCCTTCACCTCGAACGCCATCTGCACGGGCTTGATGTAGTATTCGATCGGGAGCGCCGCGGCCTTGATCACCATGTTGCCCAGGTTCACGACCACGACGCTGGTCTTCAGGTCCACGTCGTACTTGAGGCCGCGCAGCTCACCCGTTTCAGGGTCTTTGTAAAGCGTTAGTGGATGATCACGGGAGAGAACTTTGGTCGCCGCGATATTCTGGAATACGAAACCCCAACGGCGCGCCTCGTCCGATTCGATACCGGCATCTTTGAGGTATGAAACGACCGATGCGGTGCGATCGAGAGTGAGGCTTATCGTTATGGAAGCTGGTGCCGGATCTGCCGATTCCGGCTCGCCGAGAACTGCGGCTTCAGGGCGCCCGGCAAATACATCGCTGAGCATCGGCGGCGTGGACTGTTGGTCAGGGCTGATAAATAAATGCAACGCCGCCACCGTTGCCAGTACACCGACCACCAACGCCGTCAAGGCGCGCGGGAGCGCCTCCCTGCCTCTCCCCCGAGAATGCATCGCGGTCAAGGTAGGGGATTTAGGTAGCAAAAGCAATCACTTGCGCCGATTCGTCTCCGATCGCGTCAACGTCTAATGCTTGCTATTCATGACCCTGGCAGCCCTATGGGCCTTTTTTGATGGCTATTCTTGCTATTGATTTCGGAAGTCGCCGCATCGGCTTGGCGGTAGCGGATTCGCTCTCTTCCCCTGCTTACCCGATAGGCACCTTGAAACGAAAATCATTGCGGGAAGATCTCGACCAGGTTGCGCGCGCCATCGATGGAAGAGGAGTCACACAACTGGTTGTGGGCCTCCCGCTCAACATGAATGGAAGCGAAGGCCCGATTGCGCGTGCAGCGCGCAAGTTCGGAGATCAACTCGGCGCGCACCTGGATCTCTCTGTCGACTACGCCGATGAGCGTCTGACCAGTGTCGAAGCTCGCGAACGGCTCTCCGCGCAAGGCGGGATGCGCGGAAAAAAAGCCGCCGTCGATGCCCTGGCGGCCGCGATCATCCTCGAAGACTGGCTCACTACCCATCGAAATCCGTCATAATCGTAACGTGACCGTGCTTGTCGGATGAGGCCCCGCATCATCATCGCGCTTTTGCTCGTCCTGGCGATCGGCGCCGCCGCTGCCGCCGCCCTGGGATATTATTGGCTGACCGCTCCACCAACCTTCGCCAATCCTCGCGATGTCACAATCGAGAAAGGAGAATCGTTCCGATCGGTCGCGCGCAAGCTCGAAGCATCCGGTGTGGTCCGAAGTGCGATCGCGATGACGCTGTATGGCCAGTTCACGGGAGCAGGCCGCCGAATCAAGCCGGGAGAATACGAGTTTAAGGGCGGAGAGCTGATTCCGGAGGTGATGCATCATCTGACCGCCGGCGATTTCATGGTCGTAACCGTCGTGATTCCCGAAGGGCTGACGATTCATCAAATCGCCGAGCGCCTCGAAACCGCCGGCCTGGTTTGCCAGGGCGATTTCGAAGATGCCGCCCGCGGCGGTGCTGTCGTGCGCGCGCTGGGCCTGATGCCGCTGGGCGCCGAGGGATACCTGTTTCCCGCGACCTATCACTTCGCTCCGCACGCTTCGGTCGACGATGTCCTCACCGCGATGCTCGCGCGCTTCTTTCACGTGCTGACGCCGCAGGTGGAAACGCGGATGTTCGATCTGGAACTGACGACCCGGCAGATGGTCACGATGGCATCGATTGTCGAGAAGGAAGCGAAAGTGCCGGGAGAGCGGCCTTTGATTGCGGGAGTCTTCTACAACCGCCTCCGGCTCGGGATGCCGCTTCAATCCGATCCCACCGCTGAGTATAGTCTCGACGGAACCGTCGATAAGGCCGCCGAGGCAGTGAGAACGCCCAGCGCATTCAACACCTACGAAATCGCCGGGCTGCCACCGGGTCCGATCGCAAATCCGGGCCTCAACTCAATTGATGCAGCCCTGTATCCCGAGC
>DATJWT010000488.1:0-16933 GCA_035500975.1 Binataceae bacterium (SeqCode) | reverse complement strand
AGGAACCGATTGCGTATCGCAACGACGAGGCAATCGCACGGCTCGGCGCGGTCGCCGACCTGATCGTTTTGCACGACCGCGAGATCGTGACCCGCTGCGACGACTCCATCGTTCGCGTGCTCGGCGGCGCCCCCACCGTGATCCGTCGTTCTCGAGGATACGTGCCGCGCGCCATAACGCTCCCGCGACCGTTCAAGCGTCCCGTACTGGCATGTGGAGCGCAGCTCAAGAATACCTTCTGCATCGCTGCCGGAGCCGATGCCTATCTCGGGCCGCACATTGGTGACCTCGAAAATCTCGACGCTTTCCAATCTTTCGAGGAATCGATAGGGCGGATGCTGTGCTTCCTGGGAGTGAATCCCGAGATCGTCGCCCACGATCTGCACCCCGAGTACCTCTCAACGTTGTATGCGCGCTCTCGCAGCGACTTGGCCGCGGTGCCGGTTCAGCATCACCATGCGCACGTTGCCAGCGCGATGGCGGAACACAGACTTGCCGGCCCAGTGCTTGGGCTAGCCTTCGACGGAACCGGCTATGGAAGCGATGGCCGTGCGTGGGGTGGGGAATTTCTGCTCGCGGATTTCGGCGGCTTCGTACGCCTGGCGACGTTTCGTCCGCTCAGGCTCGCGGGCGGCGATCTGGCGATTCGAAAAGTGTGGCGGATCGCGCTTGCGATGCTCGATGACGCCTTCGGCTCGGCGGCGCCGCTCGACGACTTGGCCATTTTCGCCAGGATCGCGCCCCGCGAGATGAGCGCCGCGCGCCAGTTGATCGCGAATCAATTCAATACGCCACTTGCACACGGCGTCGGCCGCTACTTCGATGCGTTCGGCGCACTTGTGCTGGGAGTCTCGGAGGCTGATTACGAGGGGCAGGTCGCGATGCGCCTTGAATCGGCAGCCGATTCGGCCGAGCTCGCGCGGTATCACTTCGACATCGATCGCATCGCGTCGCCGTGGGAAGTTGATCTACGGCAGGCGGTGCGCGAAGCGGTGCGCGATCTGCTGCGGGGAATTTCCCGCGGTGTGGTCGCGGCTCGCTTTCACAATACTCTTGTGCACTCGGCCGCCACGGTCGCTCGCGCGGTGGCGGCGAGCGTGGGACGAGTGCCGATCGTCTTGACCGGCGGATGCTTTCAAAATGCGCGCCTCGCAGAAGGAGTTGCCGCTGCACTAGCGCCGAATTTCGACGTTTACACCCATCGCTCGGTACCGCCCGGCGACGGCGGTATCGCACTCGGACAGGCCATGATCGCCGGCGCGCGGACGCGCGAAGAGGTTTCACGATGTGCCTAGGCGTTCCCGGGAAAGTGATGTCGATCGATGGGTTAGTTGCCACGGTCGATTTCTTCGGCGTCCGCCGCACGGTGCGACTGGATATCGTCGACGAGCCGGTCAAACCGGGCGACTACGTGATGAATCACGTAGGTTTCGCGATCTGCCGCATCCCGCAGTCTGAAGTCGAGGAAACCCTGGCGCTCTACCAACGGCTGCTCGCCGCTGCGTCCAGCGAAGATCTACTTGCTGCAGATGTCCGGAGCGAGATCGTCGCGACCGGCAATGACAAAACATGAGTGACAGCGGCGGCAATCGGCTCCAGTTCCGCGATCCCGCACGGGCCGCCGCGATGGCGGCTAGGCTCGAGCTTCTGGTCCGGGAAATCGGCCGCGATCCCGTCTCGGTGATGCATGTGTGCGGCAGCCACGAGCAGGCGATCGCCCGCTTCGGCCTGCGCGCAATCTTGCCCCGCCCGCTTGAAGTGATCATGGGGCCGGGATGCCCGGTCTGCGTGACCGACATGCCCGAAGTGGACGAGGCAGTCGCGCTCGCGGAAGACGGCGTTCGAATCGCGACCTATGGTGACATGCTCCGTGTGCCCGGCACGGCGCGCTCGCTCGCCGACGCACAGGCCGCGGGCGCGAAGATCGACGTCGTGTACAGCGTCGCGCAAGCGGCGCAACTCGCCGCGGGCCTCGACGAGGAGCTGGTCTTTTTTGCCAGCGGATTCGAGACTACCGCCGTTGCGACCGCCGCGTTGCTGCTGAACGCACCGCCGGCCAACTTTTCCGTGCTCTCAGCGCACAAGTATATCCCGCCGGTGATGGAGATCGTGGCCGAGATGCCGCAAACCCGCGTGGAGGGGTTCCTCGCTGCGGGCCACGCCGCGACCATCACGGGCTGCGCGATTTTCGAGCGCTTCGTCGAGCGACATGGGATTCCGGTGGTCGTGGCCGGCTTCGAGCCGCTCGACATTCTGGCCGGGCTCGCGAAATTGCTCGAACTCATCCGCGGCCGACGGGCCGAGGTCGCGAACATGTATCCGCGATGCGTTACGCGCGAAGGCAATCGCCGCGCGCAGGAAGCGCTGTGGAAGGTGTTTCGGCCGGTTGGGGGACGATGGCGCGGAATCGCGCACGTTCCGAACGGTAACTTGCGGCTGCGCGAGGAATGGTCGCAAGTCGACGCGCGCCGGCGGTTCAAAATCGATCTGAGCAGACTCTGGGACTATGCGCCGCCGAGCCTCGCGCAGAGTTGTATCTGTGGCGACATCATGGCGGGCATCGCCTCGCCGTCCGCCTGTCGGCTGTTCGGAAAGGAATGCGTGCCCGACAACCCGGTTGGCGCGTGCATGGTTAGCAACGAGGGGACCTGCCGGATCTGGCACCAGTACGGCGGGCAACTCGACCTGAGACAATCATGAGCGCGTTGAGAATCGCGCCGGGAGCGAAGGTGATGCTCAAGCATGGCGCCGGCGGGCGCGCGATGCGTGAACTGATCCAGCAGGTGTTCATCGGCGATGCCAAGGCGCCCACCGACGGCGGCATAGGGCTCGCCGCGATGGACGATGGCGCGGCGTTGCGGGTGGGCGATAGATGGCTGGTGATGACCACTGATTCATACGTGGTCAAGCCACCGTTTTTCCCGGGTGGCGACATCGGCCGCCTCGCGGTGTCAGGCACCGTAAATGATCTATCGATGATGGGCGCGACCGAGATCGCGGCACTGACGTGTGCCGTAATTCTCGAGGAGGGGTTCCCCCGCGCTGACCTCGAACGAATCAAGGCCTCGATCAGCGCCGCTTGCGCGGAAGCGGGTACCGCAATCGTTACGGGCGATACCAAGGTGATGGGACGCGGCGAAATCGACGGAATCGCGCTCAACACGGCGGGTGTGGCCTTCACCCGCCGTCTCGTGCCGGATTGCGGACTCAGCCCTGGCGACCAGATTATCGTGACCGGCACCGTGGGCGATCACGGGCTCGCGGTGATGACGCGGCGGCATTCGCTGGAACTCGAAGGCCCCTTGGTCTCCGATGTTGCTCCCCTCAATGGTCTGATAAGGCGCGCGCTCGAGGCGGGTGACGAGGGCGTGGTCGCGATGAAGGATCCGACACGCGGCGGCCTAGCCAGCACTCTGCACGAAATGGCCCAGAAGAGCCGAGTTGGTATCCTGCTCGAGGGGCGCCGGGTTCCGGTCAGCGCCAGTGTTCAGGCCGCTGGCGAGCTTTTGGGCATCGATCCCTTGCACGCAGCCAACGAGGGCAAGGCGGTGCTCGGGGTGAATCCCGGTGTAGCCGCGAGCGTGCTCGCGGCGCTGCGATCGCATCCGCTCGGCGCGCGGGCCGAAATCGTCGGGAGCTGCGTCGCGCAACGGCCCGGGTTCGTTATGCTCGATACCGGGTTTGGCCTGCGCTTGCTCGTGGAACCGGAGGGGGAGCTGTTGCCACGAATCTGCTGAACGAACCGAGTCATGCAGCAATGAAGCACATCGAAGTCGAACGCGACGACGCGGTTGGCATCATCACCATCGACCGCACCGAGCGGTTCAATTCTCTCGATATCGCAACGGCGCAGGAGCTTCGCAAGGCCGGCCTGCAGCTCGCGCGCGACGAGAGCGTGCGCGCCGTGATGATTCGCGGCTCCGGTGGAGTCTTCTGCAGCGGTGCCGATCTGAAGTACATCCGCGCCGGGGGAGACGGTGACGACCTGAGCTATCTCGCACCCGAAACCGGCGCCCGCGAGGACGAACGCTACGGTGAGTTGTTCAAGCAAATCCTCGAGTACATTCACAGCACCATTTCCGAGATCAAACGCGCGCCAAAGCCGTTTATCGCCGCGGTCGACGGCATTGCCGCAGCTGGTGGCTTAGGAATCGCCATGGCGTGCGATCTCGTGCTCGCCTCCGACCGTGCGAGCTTCGAGTGGGCATACAGCAAGACCGGCCTGACCGGCGCGGAGGGCTCGACCTTCTTTCTGCCCAAGCTGATCGGGCTTCGAGGCGCGATGGAAATGGTGCTGATGAATCCGCGGATCGGGCCCGAACGCGCGCTGAAAATTGGCCTTATCAATGAGGTCTATCCCGCCGCTCAGTTCAGGACCGAGTCCATGGCGGTCGCGCAGCGACTGGCCCAGGGTCCGACCGCAAGCTACGCGGTTGCCAAGCGTTTGGTCAACGAGGCGGCTGGCGTCGACCGGCTCGACTATCATCTTGACCGCGAACTTGAGAGTCTTGCGCGAAGCGCGGACACACGGGACTTCGCTCTCGGAATCGATGCTTTTTTCGCCAAACAGCCCGCGCGCTTCAACGGCAAATAGGCAGTCTCCCGAGATGCACGAGTATTCCATAGTAAGTGCTCTGCTCGAACGCGCCGATGGCGAGGCTCGGGCACGCCACGCAATCGCGGTGCATCGTCTCACCGTGCGCATCGGCGATGGCGCGGGCGTCGATCGCGACCTGCTGGCGAAGGCTTTCGAACATGTTCGTGCGGGCACGATTTGCTCCCACGCCGAACTTCGTGTCGAGTGCGTCAGGGAGCGATGGGATTGTCCCGTATGCGGCCGAACCCTCGAGCGCGGTGCCGCCCTGAGCTGTGAGCAATGCGGAATGCCGGCGCGCCTGATTGCGGGTGACGAAATCATCCTCGAGCGAATCGAAATGGAAGTGCCCTAATGTTCCAGGACTGTGGACGCGGTGCTGCGGCGCTGCCCGTGCGAGCGGTTGTGGTTCTTTTTGAAAGGCCCACGCAGTACTTGCTTGAGCGCCTTGCATCGATTTCCGTGAAAAGTGTCCACCAGACACTCTCGAGAAGAGCACGATGAACTCGGCGGTATGGAAAGCTTGTGCGCGTGGCGTGAGCGACGGGACCGCGTGCTGCACGGATCTTTCATACCGCCCATGGCGAGTGGGCGGTGAAGCCAACCACTCATTCCAGGCCACAATGCCTGGGACAGCACGCCGCCGTGGACCTCGACCTCACCATGGGCTGAAGCGAACACAGCCTCCGGGCATAGACGACTGCGCCGCTTAAGTGGGAACTACAAGATGGCCAGTAAGGTAGTCGTTGTTCTGAAAGAGGAAGAACAGTTCTTGACATTTCAGGATGCCGAGGTAGAGGCCTCTGAGACCAGACTCCTGGTCTATCGCAAGGATCACCGTTTGGGCGAAGAGATCGCTCATTTCGATATGGTTGATGTCGCGGGCTGGTACGTGGAGAAGGGTTGATTTCACGCAGCCCACGTGCCGAATCCGGCGATGACGGGACGGCGCACGTTTTGAAGGGAAGTCTCGACGAGACAAAGCAACATCCCCGCTCGACAGCTGCGCCGCCGGGCTAGCCCGCAGCGCGAACCCCCAAGCACATTGCGGATCTTCTTCTGGGCTGCAGGCAGTCGCCGTGTGGCGCGCCGAATATCCGGAACGGTCTTCTCTGCTTCCCCTAAATGTCGGCTACGCTGGAGATCTCAGATCCCTTTTGTTGGGATTTAGAAATTAGTTTCAAAACCCTCTCTTCCGCAATCGCATCAAACTGTTCAACATGCGCCGACGGGAAACGGTCATATAGATGTTAATCAAACGAAATCACAAATGGAAAGGTGCCCGCTACCTCAACGATGACTCGGCGAAGCCGGGCATAGTACCTATTCCCGGGGATGCACGCGGAGAAAAAGGCATATGAGTAACGACCAGATGCTGCTGGCTCTCGCCATAATTATCACAGCGGTCGTTATCGCAGGCAGCGTGGCGAAGAAACTGAACCTGGGCTCTACAGTGGCTCTGCTCGTCGTCGGGATGGCGCTTGGGCCTCATTCGCCGAGGCCACTTTTGATTCGTCACATCCACGAACTGCAGACCGTGGGCGAGATTGGTGTGATGTTGTTGCTGTTTCTCGTCGGCCTTGACACCCAACCGAAGAGGTTGTCGTCGATGCGAAGCCTCATCCTCGGTTTGGGCACGGCGCAGTATTGGATTACGACTACTGTCATTGCCGGCCTTCTGATTGCAGTGTATCGCGCTCACTGGCAATCTGCCCTGATTGTCAGCCTCGGGCTTGCGATGAGCTCAGATGCGGTCGCCTTTTCAAGCCTGGAGGAACATGCCGAGAGTGTGAGCCCGCGCGGCCGGGTAGTCATGGCAGTGTCAATTTATCAGGACTTTGTAGCCATACCGGTGCTGGCGGTGATTCCGCTTCTAGCCGCGAACTCCGTGCCGAGTCCTCCGATGGCGACGGTTTTCAAGGGGCTGGAGATATGCGCTGCGATTGCCGGCGTGTACCTGTTCGCCCGCTGCTTGCTGCCGAAGGCGCTGACCTTTGCCGCCAGGAAACAGGGCATGGAAATGTTCGCTCAGATCATCATAGCAGCGATCTTCGGATCTGCGTGGACCATGGACAGGGTCGGCTTGTCGAGCGCATTGGGCGCCTTCATGCTCGGCATGGTTCTCTCCACCTCCGTGTTCGCCGACCAGATAAAAGGGTCAGTGTCGTCGATAAAGGGTCTGCTCCTCCGGATATTCTTTATAGCTATCGGAATGTCGATCAATCTCAGAGAACTGGCCGCGATTGGCGGTCCATTGATGTACTATCTCCCAGTATTCTTCTTGATAAAGACTGGGATTGTGATTGCCCTGGCGCTGGGCTTTCGGTTGGGGTTTCGCACTTCGGTTCTGGCGGGCCTCCTATTGGCGCCCTTCGATGAGATCGGCTATGTAATTTTTGCCAGCGCGCACGAAAGCGGCCTGTTGACCGAGCGGGCCTACGCGATGGGCTTGATGGGAATCTCATTTTCCTTCGTTGTGTCGCCGCTGCTGATCAATCTCGGATACAAACTGGTCGAGCGGTTCCCGACTGAGCCAAACCCCGACCTCAACAAGATGAGCGAGGCGATCCACGATCAGGTCGTTGTTGTTGGCTACAGCTACGTTGGCCGAGTCATCTGCATGGTCCTGGAGCAGGCGAACGTTCGCTACATCGCTTTCGAGCGGAGGTTCGATCGCTTCGCCGAAGCAAAGAAGGGGAAACACAACGTGCACTACGGAGACATCAGCGACCCGGCCATGATGGGTGCCCTGGGGATCGCGCGTGCTCGCGCCGTAATCGTAACGACGAGAGATTATTCGGCCGTCAAGCGGGTGACCGGAACTCTGCTTCATTTCTATCGGAGCGTTAAAGTCATAACTGCGGTGCCGTATCTGTTTCAGCGGGAAGAGCTGAGGAAGATGGGAGTGTCTAAAGTAATAGCTCTTACCCCTGAGGGGACGTTGAGCTTCGGAAGATTGGTCCTTGGCGAGCTTGGAGTCGGAACTGATGATATGGACACTATAATCAGCTCACTAAGAGCCGACGACTATGCATTTATCCGTGGCGTCGGGGGCGCAATTCCTAAGGACGCAGCGGAAGATGCGGAAGCCGGGAAACGATAGACGTCCCACACATCAGGCGAGGAAGATCGTCGCGGCGAGGGTCCCGGAATGCAACTCCCAGTCAGCGCGCCTTCGCCCGCACCCCGGAAGAGTTGGCTGCTCGAGAATTTGCGCTTGGGGCCGTTCGGCGACACCTTATCAATTGACAACAAATCTATCGCGGCCGGCGACAGGCGCTGCCTTAGGTCATGCGGTGAATGAGTTACTGGGCCATGGGCGCCGCCGGCAGATTCGGTCCGGGTACCATAGACAGATCATTGTTGAGCTCAAAGATCAGAAACTCGACCCGATGTAGAGCCTGCAGTCGAGCCAGAATCTGCCGGCGCTGTTCAAGAGTCCACGAAGAGATTCGCGCGAACGCATTGTCCTCGATTCGATTGACGAACTCCGCCAGCGGTCGTGTCATGGCGTCACGCGAGTAGCTGGCCGCGAATGCCTGCGCCGCGCGGCGGCTGCGCCATTGGTCGCTTTCGTAAAAGGCCAGCCAAGCTTGGATCGGCCGGCGCATCGCGGCCAACGTGGCGCTACGGGCTGCTTCAGTGGCGTCATCGAGGCGAGGCAGGGGAGCAGTTAGGCTCCACTTTGCCATTGTGGCGTTCCAGGTGGAGATCCTCCGGAAATGGCTGGCAGCCCGCACCACCGCCTCATGGTCGAGAAGACTCCGGCGCCCCTCCAGACGAGCGTCATCGGCCACCTGCAGAACCTCGGCCAATACCACGGTAATTTCGTTTTCAGTCCGGTCGATTGTCGCTTCATCCGCGGTGGCGGAGCCTCCTGGCGCCAAGGCCAGCGTATTCCGAATGACTCTGCGCAACCGGGGCAGCAATGAGTCTCCGGCGTATTCCGGCCATACCAGAAGGAAGACTACCATTACCACGAAAGTACCAAGCAAAATGCCCCAGATGCGCCACAGCGGCGAATAAATGTCCCGCGCGGGGCTCAAGCCCGCGAATACCAACATAAAGGTCACGCCTATCTGCTTGCCCGCATAGGCGACGCGTCCGCTGCTCAACGAGGAGTAGGCAGAGATAAGCAGGACGACAAACACTACCAACAGGTATGTCGGGAGATTTTCGAAGTTGGGGGTTACCATTATGATCGCCAACAACGAGATTCCGCCGCCCAACAACGCTCCTATATTGCGCAGGACCATCTTGCGCAGCGACGCGCCGTAGGTGGGCTGGCCACTGACTATAACCGTGGTCAGAATTGTGGTCAGATCCGCACGCTGCGTGTATAGGCCGACAGAGTAGGCGATCAAGATACTCAGGGCGACCTTTAAGCTATAGCGTATGGTCGCCGGATCCCGTACAGGCTCAGCTTCTCGAGCGGGAGTCGGCTTGGCAGTCGGAGGCGCTGCTTCAAGCGATCGCTCAAGTAGCCGGGCAAGGCTGGAAATGGCCTCGGTAAAGGCAGCAAGATTGGCCACCTCAGCACCACCGGCCCGGCCGATGTACTGGGGACGCACCTCTATGGTTCGCGCCGCCAAGGTCTCCATCGCGCGGGTGACGCGAGCCATTGCGGGAGTTGGCGACAGATTGGGCTCACGGCCCATCAACGGTTCCCGAGCGATCTCGTCCATCGCGGCCAAGATCGCACTGCATGTGTCGTTAATTTCCGGGCGCAGCAGCGCGCGAACATTGCGCGGCGCGTCTTCCCGCACAACGATAGCCAGCCGATTCGTCAGGATATATGAAACCGTTCCACGCGCGTAATCGCCGCCACCAGAATCGCTCGGCGATAGGCCGATATACCCTCCGCCGCGGCCCGATCGAGAATCTTTAACTGGGTGGGCATTTCGGAGGTTTCCCTGGGATCCGCGGGCCGTTTGGCGGTTTCCTCCAGAAAGAATCGCACTTCCGCGGCAAACCGCTCGCGCTGGCGACCGACGCTGCCCGAAAGCGATTCCAGCAAGATGGCTTCGGCCGGGTCGGGCCAGATAAAGTTGTCGAACGCGGCGATCAGAGTGAAAGCAATTGCACAGGCGCCATATGCGGAGGCATCGGCCGAGGCAAACTCCCGGGGCGCAAAGACCACTCCATAAAAGCTATCGAGGACCAGCACCTGCATCAAAAGGCCAAAAGCATCGAGCTTGCGCGTAACCGTGAGGTATGTGGAAACCGAAGTGAACACGCCGAGGAACGGCAGCAACAGCCACGGTGCCTCCACGAGGATAGCGCCCAGCGGCACCGACGCGGCGAGGATTGGGGCAGCAAGTACCAGGTAGGCTGTCGCCCTGCCGAATGACAGCATCGCGGCCTCCCCGATCATCAACCACACCGTATAGGGGCCGAGCGCGCTATGAACATGGCACGCCGCGATCAGTCCGGCGCCGATTGCGCCGATTATCGCCCACCGTATCGAGGTCTTCAGCCGGCGTGGGCGCGGCGCGAGTTCCTCGGCGAGCAGCTTACCCGCCCAGCTAAACCAGGCCGACAACCATGACAAGCTACGCGCCAAGCGCAGTTGAGCGGTCTGGATCATGCTGGTGTTTCCAAATCAGTTTCGATCGGTGCGGTTAGACCGCGATCACGCAACTGGGTCTTCCGAGTGGCCATTTCAATAATTCTAAAGATGAATCCACGGCAGATCGTCATTCGAGGAAAAGCGGGGCACGCTTCTCAAGAGTCGCTATTTCGTGCTGCGCGGTCCGCATCCGCCACTGGGTTCTTAAGCTCGAGAGTATCCGCAAGCTGTGCGGTTTGCCCCAGTTTCAAACCGCCTCACCGCCGAATCTGTCGGCAAGCTGCAGATATTTGCCGGCGCGCTCCGGTTTCTCCGCTCCTCGAAGTGATACACTACGAAGGCATCGCACCGAGCGGACAGAGGGTCGTAGTCTTATACGTTTCAAGCTGCATTTGTCGCTGGGTCAGCGCTAAAATCGTCGCCGCCGATTGCCTATTTTCAGCGTGGGGGCCGATCCGCGACACGTACGAAGTAACTACCACGGTCAATGAAGTCGCGGCACGCAAGGCCGAACTCGGCGGATACGGCTTTCAAAGGACTTTGTGTGCTCGCAAATCCATAAACACGGAATATCCATAGAGCAGAAAGCCGACAGTTGATAACGGAATCCCGAAAAAGAAGAAAACGCACATAGTGATCGGGGTAGTATCGATGGCGCATGGGAGCGCAAGTAGAAAACCGAGCCCAGCAGCGATTAGAGCCATTTCGATCAGCGTTGGCATACGATTATCCTTTCGGCGTGTGAATTGGCTGGTGGCAGGTAACGCAGCCAAGCTGATTGGCCTGAATCGCCTTCATCACTCCCACATGCGCTGGATTTTTTCTGAAACTGTCCGCGTGACCATGACACTGCAGGCAGTTCACGTTCGGGAAGGGCTTGTAGAGTGCAATTTTGTGCGGCATTCCTATGCCAGTATAATAGATGAAGACGTGCCGGAGGCTTTCGAGTTTGGTTTGAATCGGACCGAAGAAGCCATAGTCCACATGACAGGTATAGCATTGGTCGTGAAGGATTAAGCGGTCGCGATAGTGTTTCGAAGCTAGCGAGACACTGTTCGAGTTCTCCAAGTCGGCTATCCAGGGAGTCATTGTGTGACAGTTGGCGCAAAACCGTACTTGCTCAGCCCGCCTGAATGACAAGGTGAACGTCGAAAGCGCCAGCAGGGCTGGCGCGAGTGCAAGAAGAACCAATAGCAGAAGTTTCTCTCGTGTACTCACTAAATTCGCTCTTCGCCCGCGTACCGCAACACAGCGCCGCTTCAGGTGGTCGGCGGCCGTTCGCATGGTCATCGTGACTTGCTGATCGCGGTGCCCTTCGCCATTTCATTTGATTCAATCTGCGCCAACAACGCATCAATCCTGGTGCGAGCCGCCGCTCCGGGAGCGATTGCCTGCGCACGCGACAGCGCCACTCGCGCATCAGCGTTGTCATTGACCAGCAGATACGCGACTCCGACATTAAACTGGGCCGGAAAGAAGCTGGGCTCCAGAGTGAGCGCCGCGTCGTAGCGAGCGATCGCTTCGCGCGAGTTGTGTTGGGCTAAATACATCGTGCCGAGATCGGTGAGTACCTGCACGTCTGTCGGTTTATAGCGCAAGTAGTGCCCGTATGTGGCAATCGCTTTGTCGAATTGCCGCTGATCGAAATATACGTTTCCAAGCCCGCGTAGGGCGTCAGGATTGTCACGGTCGAGTTCGAGCACGTGAGTGAACGCATCTCTCGCTTTCTCATAGTTCGCGGGGTTGAATGCCACAGACCGAAAGGCCACGTCGCCGAGTCGATTCCAAACTGCCACGTCCCTGGGATGGGCCTGCGCCTGGTTCTCCGCTTTGGCGATCAACGCGCTGTTCGGGTGGGTCGGACCACTAAACCTCGGATGCCCAGGCGGCAAAGAGGACGCGAAATGGCCGCGCGGCGGACCCGATGCAACGTGGTTCGTAATTGGCGCGCGCGGGGGGGAGGTTGCCACGATAACCTGCGGACGGTTGTGTCTGCCTGCAGTCATAAACAACACCGCCAGGATGCCGCCCAGCAGAAACGCGCAAATGACCGGCGCAATCCGCGAAGGTGAGATGCCAGCCTTGCGAACGCGACTGTCGGACGGGCGCCTGGGCTCGTCCATCCCGGCCACGTCGAGGCGATTGCCGCACGCGCAGCAGAACTTAGCGTCTGTCGCGACCTGTGTCTGGCATTGTGAGCAATCGCCCATCAGTAACTCGTCACCTTATGGCAGCGCTGCTCCGTCCGGCGACGAGCACCCGACTGTCATGGTCGCGGTCGCGGTGAACTGACCGGTTTTCGGATTGAACAGCTCGGCCGAGCTGAGCGTATTCCCCGCGTTGTCGATTCCGCCGGCGATCAGGACATAACCCTTTCTGGGTCCCGAGATAATCAACTGCGCCGAATGAAGGGCGCGAGCGGTGGTCATGGAGCCAACCGGAGTGAAGGTTGCGGCAACGGGGTCATACAGCTCGGCAGTCGCGAGCGCGGTTCCGGTCCCGTCTTCACCGCCGGTGATGAGGATCTTCCCGGCGTTGCGACCTTTGACATAAGGGTGACTAAGCAGGGTGGCGGTATGCAGATACCGGGGGTGGGTCATGCTACCGGTTGCGGTAAAGTCGGACCCGGTCGGACTGTAGAGTTCAGCGGTTTGCAGCACCTTTCCCCCAGCATCAAGGCCGCCGGCGATGAGCACGTCGCCTGCATGGGGTCCGGATACGAGCAGAGAGGCAGTGTGGTTTTCGCGGCTGTCGGTCATCGTGTTGTTGCAAAAACCCGTTTTTGCGTTCGACCCGCCGAGCCCCGAGCAGCCGAAGGTCCCCGAGGCGGGGTCGAAGAGCTCCGCCGTGTTGACGATCGAACCATCGTTGCCGCCGGCGATCAAAACCCGGCCGTCGTTTAGGAGCGTCGCGGTGTCAAGAAAGCGGGCATCGGTCAGCTTGCTTTGACAGTAGCCGGTATTTGGGTCGGCTCCGCCCAGCGCTGAGCAATCGAATTTGCCGCTCGCCGGATTGTACATATCCGCCGTATTGACGAGGTTCCCGGTCTGGTCCTCTCCGCCGGTGATTAGAACCCGGCCGTTTTGCAGCACCGTAGTCGTGTGCGCAAAACAATGGGCATCGGTCATGCTCCCGGTTGCGGTAATCTTGCCCGATGACGGATCGTAGATTTCTGCGGAGTTGAGGCATGTGATTCCGACTTCGTTCCCGCCCGCAATCAGCACCGCACCGCCCGGGAGCGGTGCCACGGATGCGTAAAAGCGGCGCTGCGCCATCGTATTCGTGCATGCTCCGGTAGCGGAATTTATTCCGCCAAGAAATACGCAGGTGAAGGTTTCGGTTTTTCCGTTGTACAACTCCAGTGTGCTCATCGGGCCGTTGAACTGGTCCGCACCTCCCACCAGCAGTACGCTTCCGGTCCCCAGCGGTCGCAAGTGCGGAACGTTCTTGCCTGCTGCGGGCACCGCGGAAAGGAGCCCAACCAACAAAAGCGACAATGACCAGGCGAGAGGCCGTCGATCGTGGTCCTCTCGCTTCGACGCTGTGGTAGTCATTGCGTAGCCGCCGCGGTTTTCATGCGCGCGCCGTCCTGATTGCCCGTTTCTCTACGGCTGGCTCGGCCGTAGACGGTCTGTATCTCGCGCCATAGTGCGAGTTGATCGGAGGCCTCGTTCATTTCGTGAGCGGATACTGCGGACGCGGGGCCCGAAAATGGCGGCAGGCTCCACCACCCGCTGTGTTGCACCGTCATCAGGGGGATAAAAGCTCGAGCGGAGTCGGGGGTAAATTCGGAATGGCAGGTGAATTGATTCAGTGACCCCTGGGTGCCGCAAGAGTAGGGAAGGTTTTCAGCAACTTTCCAGTCATGGAATCGCTCCGTCAGCCCCACCGGAGTTCCGGTCGTGTTACCTGCGACGCCGACGATATAGGGGGCCATGTGGCAATCGATGCATGTAACACCCGCATCGTACATCACCTGAAAGGTCGAATTTGCCGAGGCGTTGTGCGGATCCTGTTCGTGACAGCTCAGACAAAATTTGTTTTCCTGACCCGGAAGAATCGGAATCCACGAGCTGGCTTTGGTCGGATCCTGGCCACGGATGAGCGTGGCCGTCTCACCACCCGATTCTGCATTTGGATATAGCTTCAGAAGCTGCGCGGCGACGGTGGTGCTGGTGTGGCAGGAGCTGCAAGTTACGCCCTGAAAGGTCGAAACTGTAACCGGATTGACTACTGTGCCGTTGGAGAAAGTTGCCGTTCCGTCGGCCTGAAGGGGTGAATGGCAGAACGCGCAGAAAGTATTGTCGGTTTCCCCGTATGGCCCGACGGGCTGCATCCAGCCGTAGTTGGTTGCCGTTTTGGACCACCCGTACTGTGACTGGGCGTGTCGCGAGTCCCACCAACCATGGCCGGTTCGCTCCCATAGGTTGGTAGTGTTGTTAAACTGAAGACCGGCGGCTCGCGCCGTATGATCGTATCCATCGATAAAGTGGCAGGAGGTACACGTAACGTTAGAGTAATCATAGTCGGGACGGTCCAGGTTGGTGGGAGGAATCGGTGACGCGCATAAACCACCTGAACTCCATGCGAGCAACAACGCGCACAGGAGCGCGAGGATCTGAACCGCTCTCGGATTTGGCACGCGCTCCCAAGGCCCGGCCGGGCACGCAAATGCCTGCGAACCTTCCCGCCTCCGTGAGTTCGGTTTTGGGGCGGCAATGTCCATCATCTTCGCCTACTGCGTTCCCATGGCGTCAATCTTCGATATCTCTCGCTCTAGTATCTTGTACTCCGCGAGCGTAGGCGCCCCGTGTGCCGTCATTGCGACCTGTGGCACACCATTGAACGGTGGCAGGCTCCACCAGTCGCTGTGCTGCTCCTTAATGAACGGAATAATGTTCTGCGCGTCGGTTACCGTGAACATGGTAAATTTGTTGTTATGACACCCCGACACTGATCCTACCGCGCCGCAGGAGCTAGGAAGGTCTGCGCCCACGTTCCAGTTGTGAAACATTTCCGTGTCGCCAGCGACGGTTTGATAAGGGGCCATATGGCAATCGATACACCGGACAGGACCGCCGCCGGGACCGTGTGTGGTTGTGTACATTGCCTCAAAGGCTGAATCGTCGGTGTTATGACGCTGCTCATGGCAGTGGAGGCACAGGAGGTCTTCCTTCGAAGTGCCATCGGAGTTAACTCCCGGGTCCAGGATTTGATAGGAGGCAGGATTGTTGACGCCTTTCCAGAGATAGATTGCAGTCCCCGCGCCATACAACGCATTCGGATTCAACGCGACGATCTGCGCGGCGATATTGTCCGGGGTATGGCAAGTTGCGCACGTTACAGCTTCGAATCGCTGCTGCGGAACAGGGCCGGCATTCACAACCGCCCCGTTGTCGAATCCCGCAGCCGCGGATGCTTGAAGCGGAGAATGACACTTTGCGCAAAAGGCGTTCTCGGTCGAACCATGATCGGACTGCGAGTGCATAGAGGAGAGCCATCCGCTGCCCGTCAATTGCCAGGTCTGGGTTACGTGGTCCCAGATTACGCCCAACGCGCGCGACCTCCTGTCGGTACCATCTATAAAATGGCTCCCTGCACGCGTCTCGGGGTCAGCGTAATCGTAGGTTGGCAACGACATGTTAGTGGGCAGCGGAGGATACAATATGCCAGGCGCGACCGCTGAACCGTCCCGCGACGACGCTGGCGCCGCCGAGCTTTGGACGGCCCGTGCTCCCCGCGCCCACGCCAGTGTCACTAGCAGCGTCAGTAGCGCAATGGTGGTCAAGCAACGCATTTTCCGACCCCGCCACAGTCCGCGGCCCGGGATTTTGAGGCACCGCACCGGGGTTGAGTTTATCAATGTCGACGCAACCGTATTTCAGAAAGCGGCGGAAAATTATGGATTCCTCTCAATCCTGCGAACGACCCCATCGTTTGCCCGATCTCCGCTTGCTCGCGAGTTACGAACCGAAGTGTTTCACGTAGTCGACCAACGCTTTAACCTGCTCGTCGCTGAGATTCGGAGATGGTGGCATCACCGGCGACTCCCCAACCGCTTGGCCGCCACCCTTTATTGCCTTGGCGATCCAATCATCGGGTTTGCCCTTGAGCGAAACCGCGAAGTCGCTCGGCTTAGGGTTCAGAAACTTGCCTGCGGGTCCGTCGCCCTTGCCAGCGCTACCGTGGCAGGCCGTGCAACTCTGGGCATAAATCGCAGCCGCATCCTGCGCGTGGACGATGCCGGGCAGCAGCGCGACTCCGCTGGTCGCGACGGCGGCCACTATTACCAGTCGGGTTGCGAATCTTTTGTGACTCATGGGGCCTCCTTGATTTGGCGTTTCTTGGCTCTTCGGCTTTGCAACGTTCCGGTCATGCGTTCCAGCGCGCCGACATTGGTCCGCCGATTGTTCATTTCTTGGTTGCAAATTCCCGGAGGTAAGCGATCAGACCCTGCATCTGGTCAGCGCTGAAGGCGCCGTCGAAGGCGGGCATTATCGGCGACTTTCCGACCGCCGGGCCACCTCCGCGGATGACCTTCGCTATCCACGCGTCCGGCTTTCCCTCGAGAACCTTCGACAAATCCGCGGGTTTCGGGTTCAATCCGGCCACCGCGGGCCCGTCGCCCTTGCCGCTCTGCCCGTGACATCCAGCGCAGTTGTCACTATAGAGTGTCGCAGCGTCCTGGGGATCCGCCCGCGCCCCATGAGGCAAAAGCATCGTGCCGACGATCATTGCAAGCGACGCAGATAGTGACTTGTACCGCATAG
>DATJWT010000487.1:0-2315 GCA_035500975.1 Binataceae bacterium (SeqCode) | reverse complement strand
TCAACCGCCGCGCGAATCCGCGGGCGCATCGCAGCCATTCGCTGCGGGCTGAAGGCCTTGCCGACCAGGTTCTTGAGCCGCGTATGCTTGTCGCCATCAAGAAAGGCGAGTTCCTCGCTCTGGAATTTGAAGATCGGTTGGTCGGCGCCGAACTTCGCGCGCATTGCATCGAGATAACCGACGCGGCTGAAGCGGCGATCCTGCAGATACGCCGATGCGTCGGCATGACGCGTCAGCAGCCACGCATTCGCGAATCGGCTCCAGTGAACGGGGTCTTCGCGGCGCAGGCGCCGGTAATATGGATATGGGTCGGGGACTCCCGGCAGCGTCGGGTCGCAATCTTCCGGAAATACCGGACCGGCGTAGTCGGACACGGGCCTGCTACTTCACGACGGCGATCGCTTCCATCTCGACCAGCAGCCCCTCGACCGCAAGCGAAGTCACCCCGACCAGCGTCGATGCGGGCGGCTCTCCCGAAGGGAACAGCTCCGAGCGCGCCTCGCGCATCGCGGAGTAGTCCGACTGCTTGTAATTCACGATGTAGGTGTTGGTCTTGACGATATCAGCCGCCGATGCGCCGGCGGCTTCGAGCGCGAGCTTCAAATTGGTCGCAGCCTGCTTGATCTGCGTTTTGAGATCGCCCGCACCGACCAGCTTGCCTTCTTTATCCACGGCCACCTGGCCCGAGATGAAAACCATCTTCCCGCCGCCCTCCACCGTGACGATATGCGTATAGCCACGCGGCTGAAGCAGGGTAGGGGGATTGATGTATTTCTTCTGCATCGAGTTTTCTCCGATGAGGTTCCTGACCAGCTTCTACTCCGTTGCACGGTGTCGAGGAAAGGCCGCGGACGCGGTCGTGGTGATCCAGGGAGTTGGTGAGTTTTTCAGGAGAGAGAACTGTGCTGGTGCGCGATACTCAGGATCTTTCCTTGTCGTTCTGGCCGTAGTGCAGGACGTGCACCTTTTCCAGCGTGATCAGGCCGGAACCCATCATCGGATCGAGCGCCGGCAGGAATGCATCGATGTTCTGCTGCGTGTCGACGATCTCGATCACGATCGGCAAATCGTCGCTGAGGCGCAGGACCTTGGCGGTGTGGAGGACGCTGGTTTTGCCGAAGCTCATGGGGCCGCGCAGGACGGTCGCGCCGGCGATATGCATTTCGCGCGCCTTCAGAACGATCGCTTCATAAAGCGGTCGGCCCTCGAATTTCTCCTGCTCTCCGATAAAGACGCGCAACAAAACCGCATCGCTTGGAACCTGCATGGGTTAGATACCTCCGGCGAGCAACTCTCCCAAAATGCTGCCGAGCCAAACTCCGGCCAGGCAGAGCAGTACCGAACCGAAAACATTTATCGAGGCCCCGATCCACTGACCATCGGACATCAACGCCACGGTCTCGAGGCTGAACGTCGAGAACGTGGTGTAGCCGCCGCAGAACCCGGTCATCAGGAGCAAGCGCGTGTTGGCACTGATGAAAAAGCGGCTCTCCGGCTCGGCGAGCGCGGCAAAGAAACCGATAATAATCGCGCCGGTGATATTCACGACCATCGTGCCGAGCGGGAAGGTGCCGCCAGTGATGCTCATCACCAGTCGGCCCGCATACAAGCGGCTGACGCTTCCCGCCGCGCCGCCAAACGCGACCGCGAGGAACTCAATCATCGCGCGACTCCAAAACGGCGTGAGCAGATGACCGAATCAATCGTAGTATTCCAGGCCGAGGTGGGTGATAAGGTCCTCGCCGCGCATCCAGCGGAGGGTGTTCTTGAGCTTCATGAGCTGGATAAAGATGTCGTGCTCGGGATAGAGGCCGGGCGCGTGCATGGGAGCCTTGAAGTAGAACGACAGCCACTCCTGGATTCCGTGCATCCCCGCCCGCTGCGCGAGATCGAGGAATAACACCAGGTCCAGTACCAGCGGCGCCGCGAGAATCGAATCGCGGCACAGGAAATCAATCTTGATCTGCATCGGGTAGCCGAGCCATCCGAACAGATCGATATTGTCCCATCCTTCCTTGGCGTCGCCGCGCGGCGGGTAATAATTGATCTTCACCGAGTGAAACACATCGCCGTAGAGCTGGGGGTACAACTGCGGCTGCAGGATCTGGTCGAGGACCGAAAGCTTGGTCTCTTCCTTGGACTTGAACGATCCGGGATCGTCGAGCACCTCGCCGTCGCGGTTGCCGAGGATATTGGTCGAGAACCATCCGGACAGCCCCAGCATGCGCGCCTTGAGGCCGGGCGCGATAAGCGTCTTGATGAAGGTCTGGCCGGTTTTGAAATCCTTGCCGCAGATCGGAACGTTGCGTTCTTTC
>DATJWT010000486.1:0-6786 GCA_035500975.1 Binataceae bacterium (SeqCode) | reverse complement strand
GTTGCTGAGCGTCGCCGGCGCATCGGCATATTTCGTCGGCGGGGTAGTGTCATACACGCGCAAGTCGATGAGCGAGCTGCTCAAGCTGGGCGACGATGATTTCAAGCAGATGCGGGGTCTCACCGAACCCACCGCGCTCGTCATGGCTCGCGCAATTCGCTCACGGCTCTCGACCTCCTGGGGAATCGCGGAAATCGGCGCGACCGGCCCTACCGGAAGTCGCTACGGCGATGCCGCCGGGACCTCCGCGATTGCGATTGTTGGAGCGAAAGAACAGGCGATGGTTATACGGACGGGAAGCACCGACCGCGTCGCGAACATGGAGAAGTTCGCACGTGAGGCGCTCGACCTGCTCTATGGGACGCTTGCCTAAACCCGTAGGCTTGTTTTAACAAGTAATAAAGCGGCACGGCTCGCTCTCGCATGAGAGCCCGGCTGCGTGATGATGGAAGGATCGCCCGGTCTGATCGATCCCGTTCTGCCCCGCGTCGGTGTGCTGGTCGCGCGGGGCACTTTCTATCTAATCGGAACCGTTCTGGTCGTTACGATCGCGTGGCTATCGCTGACCCGAGTCAACATCGTCGTGCGGGCCGAGGGGCACCTCGCGCCGAGAGCGGAGCCGATGCGACTGTCCGTACCGCAGGGCGGCATCATCTCCAGGCTGCTGGTCGATGTCGGCAGCCAGGTGAACGCGGGCCAACCGCTGCTGGAACTGGATTCGTTTCGCGAAACTGCGGACGCAAACCAGGATCGGCACGAACTCGAGCAAGCGAAGGCGGAATCCGAAAAGTACTCGGAGAATGCGCGCATCCTCGAAGCGGCCACCGGCAATATCAAGCAGGAACTGGCCAGCGAGCAGCAAGTGGCGACCCTGGTTTCAAAGCAGGTGGAGGAATTGCGCGGGGGCTTCGTGGGCGGGGGGGTTTCGCTCTTTGAGGTGCAGATCAAGGAACGCGACCTGGCCGAAACGCACGCGCGAATCGCCCAACTGAGTTCCGACCTGAACCGCTCAGAGGCCGAGGCACGCCAGGACCGATGGAACGAAGCGCAGACCAGTCAGAAAATACAGGGCCTCGAGATCAAGCTGGCACGCGATTCAGAGATCAAGCAAAAGACCATCCTGAGGGCGCCGGTGGCCGGGACCGTAGCATACATAGCCTCGCTTCGACCGGGCAGATACCTGGGATCGAACGAGGTCGCCGCCACCATCATTCCAGGCAGCGACCCGTTGCTCGCGGAAGTGTGGATACCGAACGACTCGATGCGACGAGTCCGGCCTTCGTTGCCGGTGCGAATGAAGTTGAAGGCCTATCCGTACCAGCAATTCGGGTTGCTGCCCGGCACGCTCATCTCGGTCGATCCGGATGCGAATGAGTCAGGGTCGTATCGCGCCTGGATCAAACCGGACCGTCTTACGCTGGGTGGGCACAACGCCGAGCGACTGCGCCCGGGATTGGCGCTAACCAGCGAGATCGTGGTGGATCAGCGGACGTTGCTGGACGTAATCCTTGATCCGGTTCGACGCGTGGGTCGGGGCTTTGCGCTTTCGCAGTAGGCGGGCGCAACCGCGACTACCGCAGGAATGCCAGCGGATGTTTAGTGAATTCAGCGTCGAGTAACTCGTCAAACATTTCGTCGCGGATTTCGTTTGCCAGGTCTTCATCAAGCCGAGCTTCACGCCGTTGGCGAAGGAGGTACACCTCGTACTTCCCGGCGTCGTTCTCGACCGGACCGAAGAGGTCGCCGGTTTCACCCGAGAACAGCGCCGCCCTTACCTCCTCGGCCACCTCGCGGCGAGCGAGATCCCTGCGCTGACCGTCCTGCGCGCGGCGCTCGTGCTCACGCACGGCGAGGATGAATTCGTGCGCCTCGCCCTGGGAGGAGAATTCGAACAGCTCGAACGTCGCACGATCGTACTCGTAGCGCTCGGAAGCGAACCTGTCATGGACGGCCTCGTCGGTCACGAGCGAATCGCGTGCGCGCTGACCGAGTAGAAGCTCGGCCACATGATCGCGTACTGCGTTCTCGTCCAAACGCAGCGCCTTCAACCAGGCTTCGATCTGCGGACTCTCAAAAAGATCGCGATCCGTATAGAAGGCGACGAGCGCGTCTTCCAATTCGTCGGCGGAGACCGAAATCCCACTGGAAGTTGCCAGCGCAGCGGCGATTTTCCGCCGCAACATACCGTCAAGAAACTCCGGGCTGGAACCGAGCTTGAGCGCGCGGAGCACGTCCTCCGCGCCGATCGCGCTTCCCCCGCCGCTCAGCCAGGCATCTGCGTGCGCATCACTTCGGTTAGAGCTCATCGCCCGTCCTCCCCGGCTGAAAACTTCGCGAAATTCGGCGGTGTAAAGCCAGCATGAATCTCCTTGGCATTGCTTTGGTCAACCGCTCACATTAGGACACAAGTAAGAGAGCTATGGATCCTGAACTGCGGCGAACGATTGTCGGAGAGGTCACCCTTTTCAGCCTACTCAGCGGTGAGGAGCAGGAGCAGCTGGCGGGACAGATGACCGAATGCTTCCTGCGCGCAGGCGACATCGTGTTTCAGCGGGGCGATGCGGGTGACGCCTTTTACGTGGTGGCCTCGGGGCGCGCTCGCGTGGTCGGACGGGATGCAGCGGGACGCGAAGTTTCCCTGGCGCTGCTCAAACGCGGGGATCACTTCGGAGAGGTGGCCTTGCTGTCCAACGTCCCGCGCACAGCCACTGTGCGAGCCGCCGAGGACCTGGTTCTGTTGCGGCTCGATCGTGAAGATTTCCTGCATTTCCTGTCGCGTCATCCGCAAGCCCGGGTTGCGCTACAGCGCTACCTCGAGGATTTCAGCACTCGAGACTTCCTGAAGCAATTTACCGCGCTTGGCAGTGTTCCTGCCGCGCTGCTGCGCCAGGTGGTGGAGCAACTTGAAGCACGCACGATCGAGAGCGGGGAGGTGCTGGTGCGCGAAGGAGAGCCGGCCGACCGCTTTTACATTGTTCGCGAGGGGATGCTGGAAGTGCTCAAGCGCGAGAACGGAACGGAACGCGCTGTTCGCGGAATAGGTCCGGGCGAGTTCTTCGGCGAGCTGGCATTTCTGAACAATAGCCCCCGCACGGCCACGGTCGTGGCGCGCTCAAGGACCCGCCTCTATTCCCTCTCGCGCGAGGTGTTTGAGCGTATAGAAAGGGATGCCCCGGAGTTCCGCCGGCGACTAGAACAAGTGGCGGCTTCCTACAATCGCTCGCTTCCAAGAACCGAACCGTCCGGGCATGTCGTCGAGACGGGCGGCGAAAGTCCGGCAGAAGAATCTCCCATCACCCGCCTGTCGATTGCGCCTGCAGGCTGGCGGCGGATGTTCAAGGCCTATCCCTTTATCCAGCAGCACGATGAAACTGACTGCGGGGCTGCGTGCCTGGCGATGATCACCCGCTTTTACGGAGTGCCGGTTGGGGTTGCACGGATTCGTGACATGGCGAACACGGATCAGGATGGGGCATCGATGTGGTCGCTGGCGCAGGCGGCGGAGGCGCTCGGTTTCCATTCGCGCGGACTCCAGCTGTCCTACGAAGCCCTGCGGGGAATCCAAACGCCGTCGATCGTGCTTTGGGGAGGCTTTCACTATGTCGTCCTGTACGAGGCCGGGGAAACCGGGGTGGTGGTGGGCGACCCCGAGATCGGCATACGCAAGCTTTCGCTTGATGAGTTTCGCCGCAGCTGGAACGGCCGGGCGCTGGAATTGACCGCGACCGAAAGACTCAAGGGAACGCCGCCCATCCGGCAGTCATACCGCCGCTTCCTCGCAGTCCTTCAACCCTATCGCACGGTGATCGGGGAAGTGTTGGCGGCGTCGTTGCTGCTGAACCTGTTTGGCCTCGCGATTCCGCTGTTCACGCAGGTCATCATCGATCGAGTGCTGGGAACGCACGCCGCGGACCTGCTCAACCTGCTCTTGATCGGGATGCTCTTCGTCGTCGTTTTCCAGGCTGCCACCAGCGCGATCCGGCGCGTGCTCCTGATTCACATCGCAAGTCACGCCGACGTGCGCCTGCTGGCCGACTTTCTTCAGCACGTGATGAGCCTGCCGATGCGTTTTTTCGATTTGCGGCGGGTCGGCGACGTGGTTTCCCGCGTTGAGGAAACCGAAAAGATTCGGACGGCGATGATCGGGACGATCCCGGGCCTGGTTCTCGATGTCCTCCTGGCGCTGGGCTACTTCGCCTTCCTCGCATACTACAACCTGAAGCTGACGTTGCTGGTGGCCGCAGTGGTTCCGGTGTTCGTGGTCATGACCCTCGCATTCACTCCGGCAATCCGGCGCAACCGCCGGGAATGGTTCGCGAAGCATGCGGAGCAGTGGTCCTACCTCATCGAGTCGGTGACCGGAATCGCGACCGTCAAGACGATGGCGGTGGAGGCGCCGGTGCGCTGGAAGTGGGAAAACCTGTTCGTGGACGCGGTGATTTTCGAGCGACGCGAAGCTCACCTTGAGACCGGGTACTCGACCACCGCCAACCTGCTCACCACCCTCGCGACGGTACTCTTGTTGTGGTACGGCGCTCGCCAGGTGCTGGCGGACCAGATGTCGATTGGCCAACTGATCGCATTCACGGCGCTTACCGCGAACCTGATTCAGCCGGTGCTTCGGCTCAGCGAGTCATGGGCGACGCTGCAGGACGTGCGAAATGCCACCGAGAGGCTGAACGACATTTTCGATGCCGAAGCAGAGGAATCGGACTCCGTAACGCGGCTGTCATTGTCGCGGCTGGAGGGCCGCATCCGGTTCGAAAACGTGTCCTTTCGGTACACTCCGAGTCAAGAGCGGCCGACGCTCGCCAATCTTTCATTCGAGATCAAGCCGGGCGAAAAAGTCGCGGTGGTCGGAAGGTCCGGATCGGGAAAATCAACCCTGGCAAAATTGATCCTCGGCCTCTACCTGCCCTCGGAAGGAAGGGTGTTCATCGATGATCACGACATCCGAGCCCTTACGCGGCGCCATCTGCGCCGGCGGATCGGCGTCGTGCCGCAGGAAGTGTTCCTGTTCAGCGGAACTATCCGTGAGAACATCGCCCTGGGTGAGCCGGACACCCCCTTCGAGAGGGTAGTAGCAGCCGCCCGGCTGGCCGGTGCGCATGACTTCGTCGGAGAAATGGCACTCGGTTACGACACCAAGGTGGGCGAGCGCGGCATGAGCGTATCCGGCGGGCAGCGGCAACGGATCGCGCTCGCCAGGGCACTGCTGCGCGATCCCGACATCATCGTGCTGGACGAGGCCACCAGCGCACTCGACGTGGAATCGGAACGCGCGATCCAAGGCAACCTCGAGAGCGCCTGCCGGGGACGCACGACCATAATCATCGCACATCGCCTCTCCACAGTTCAGAACGCGGATCGGATCATGGTGATCGATCGCGGCGCAATCCTGGAAATCGGAACGCATGCCGAACTGCTGGAGAAGGCCGGACTCTACGCACATCTCGTCGGTCAGCAGCTCAGTCTGTAAGCGATAACCAAGCGAGACGTCGCATCTTTTGATCCAGCATGTTGCTGGACAGAGGCCCGATTGAAGCCGCCAAGCCTGGCTGGATTGATGTTGACATCTAGTCTAGAGGAGCGAACAAAGTGGCACGGTCTTCGCGAAAAAACAACTTATCCACAAGTATGACAAAACCAGACACAAGCCAGCTAGAACGTACTAGGCGTAACTAAGCTTGCTATACGGCATGGCTTTGGATATAGGAACCTATAAGAGTTACTGTCCGATTCATGGAAAAAATACTTACGGTCACGATTGCGGACGGTGCTCAAGAACTGATCGCGTAACGCGCCACGGAGGAATGTAGATGCAGAAAAAGAAGAGCAAGAAGGCGATGTCGTCGAAGCAGATGAAGAAGGTCAAGGGTCGCGGGAACCTGACCGCTGCCGCCCAGAAGAGAGCCATGGCATCCACTGGAGCATACGGGGCGTAGACGACCGAAGTACCCTTAACAGACGACCGCCGCGGGATGGTTGCAAACCGCCCGGCGGCGGTCGGGTTAAGCTCTCAACAGGTGGTGCGGATTCCCTGGAGCGAATCCGCCAAGCCATTCTCGGCAGTCAGCGCATTGTTCTTCCCGCCTTTCGCTTTGAGCTCGTTCCCCTGACTTGCAGGCCGCGCCCGAGGCCGGCCTCTCCTTCAAGAGCACCGCGATAAGCTTACCGCTTGCGTGCTCTCTTGAGACCAAACGCATTGTACTTTGGTACAAATGCAGCCCGCTCGTTCCGGGCGGTATCGTGTGTCGTATCGTACAGGGGAGCACTGCGCGACACGACGTGAACACCGAGGCGGTTGGAGCGAAGCGGACCGTTTACATCATCGATGATGATGCATCGACGCGCCGTGCACTCGCGCGCCTGCTGGTCGCGTCGGGATTCAACGCCATCGCCTTCGAAAGTGCGGAAGCGTTTCTTGGAACGGCGGCGAGCGACGATGACGCGTGCGTGCTGGTCGACGTCTACATGCCCGGGATGAGCGGCGTCGAGTTGTGCCGCAAACTGGCTGCATCAGGACGCAAGCTTCCCACAATCCTTATGACCGCCCACAGCGATCCGCGGACACGGATGCTGGTGGCGCGCGCCAACCCGATCGCGACCCTGTACAAGCCCATCGACGAAGAATCCCTGCTCGGCGCGATCGCGGCCGCAGCCCGCAGCACGAACTAACCTTCGCCCGCCGCAAACGCGCGAAAATCAAGGACGTTGAAGATTGCCGCTACTTGGGGCAGATTTCTTTGACGCCGGATCTTCGCGCGTATGTTCCCGCTCATGCTG
>DATJWT010000485.1:0-5867 GCA_035500975.1 Binataceae bacterium (SeqCode) | reverse complement strand
TGCAGCGAGCCGGTTGGGCTCGGCGCAAAGCGAGTGCGAACGGTCACCGTTTACTCCCATTCAATCGTGGCAGGAGGCTTGGACGTGATGTCGTAGACGACGCGATTGACGCCCTTGGTCTCGTTGGTGATGCGCGAAGAGAGGCGCGCGAGGAATTCCGGCGGGAGACGCGCCCAGTCGGCGGTCATGCCGTCCTGCGACTCCACCGCGCGAATCGCGATCGCGCTCTCATAACTGCGCCCATCGCCCATCACGCCCACGGTCTTGAGCGGAAGCAGCACGGCGAACGCCTGCCACAGCTTCGAGCCGAAGCCGTCGCGCGAGATTTCTTCCATCACGATCGCATCGGCACGCCGCAGGAGATCGAGCCGTTCGCGCGTTACTTCGCCGACGATTCGAACCGCGAGCCCCGGACCGGGGAACGGCTCGCGATCGACGATCTCGGGCGGCAACCCGAGTTCGCGGCCGAGCGCACGCACCTCATCCTTGAAGAGCAGGCGCAGAGGCTCGATCAGCTCGAGCTTCATCCGTTCCGGCAATCCGCCAACGTTGTGATGGCTCTTGATGACGGCGGAAGGTCCCTTGAAGGAAACCGACTCGATGACGTCGGGGTAGAGGGTACCCTGCCCCAGGAAGCGCGCGCCGCGAACGACTTCTTCCGACTCGAAGACATCGATGAAGCTGGCGCCGATGATTTTGCGCTTCTTCTCGGGATCGAGGACGCCGGCCAGCCGTTCGAGGAACAAATCGGTCGCGTCGGTAACCGTCAAATCGATTCCCAGCTGGCGCGCGAAAACCCGCTCCATCCGTTCGCGCTCGCCGGCGCGTGACAGGCCGGTATCGACGTAGACACACTTCAAGCGATCGCCGATCGCGCGATAGATGAGGGCGGCGGCGACGGCGGAATCGACTCCGCCGGAGAGCGCCATCAGAACGCGATCGTGGTCTCCTACCTGAGCGCGCACCTCGGCGGTCTTGGTCTGGACGAAGTTGGCCATCGTCCAATCGCCCGGCTCGCCGCAGATCTTGAGAACGAAATTGCGCAGCACCTGTGCGCCGCACGGCGTGTGAACCACTTCGGGATGGAACTGGATGCCGCGCATGCGCCCATCGCGGGTACGGAAAGCGGCGTAGGGAGCATTGCCGCTGTGCGCGATCGGATGGAGCGAATCGGGGATCGCTTCCACGCGATCGCCGTGGCTCATCCAGACGCGATGCTCTCTTCCGGCAAGCCCTTCGAACAGCGTGTCCTGGTCATCGATGACCAGGGTCGCGGGGCCGTACTCGCGAGCACGGGAGCTCACGCTCTTTGCACCGAGATGCTGCGCGATGACGTAGAGGCCATAGCAGATGCCGAGAACGGGGCATCCGAGCTTGAGGACTTCGTCCGAAATGTCGGGGGCGTTCTCGTCGTAGGTGCTCGAAGGGCCGCCCGACAGGATGATGCCGCGCGGCTTCATCGCGCGAATCTTGTCGACGGCGAAATCGAACGGATGAATTTCGCAATAGACGTTGGCCTCGCGCACGCGCCTCGCGATGAGCTGCGTGTACTGGCTTCCGAAATCCAGGATGAGAATCACGGCTGGGTGCCTTGAAGACTCAATATACCGGAGCGTTTCATGCGTACGAAATGCGGCCCCGGGCGGGTTTCCACAATCAACGTTTTCGCCCGCGCGCGGCCTGTGGACGATGGACGGCGCCGCGCGGTCCAACGAAGGTGCGGCCGGTCTTGCGGAACTCCAGGCGCAGGGGAGTGCCGACCAGCTTCAGGGCGCTGCGGTAGCGGGTTTCGAGGAACCGGACGTAGTGGGCCGGGATGTCGCGCTCGAGATTGGTGAAGAATCGCAGCCGCGGCGGAGAGCTCGCGGTCTGCGTCACGTACATCAGGTTCAGGCGGCGGCCACCCACCAAAGGAGGATCGAGCGCTTCCAGCGATTGGGCGAGGATCCGATTCAGCATCGAGGTCTGGAAGGTGGCGCGCCACGAATCTCCCGCCTTGATCGCCGCGGGAATGATCTCGCTCACCCCGTCGCCCGTGGCGGCCGACGTGAAGACCATCGATGCGAAGGAAAGAAACGGGAAGCGCTCATGCGCATCGCGAACGAAGGCGGGAACCCGGCGGTCCAGCTTCGCGGCGGCATCCCACTTGTTGCACACGACCACCATCGCGCGATCGTTGGTATCGACCAGCCGCGCCAGGCGCGCTTCCTGGTCGGTGATCCCCTCGGTCGCATCGATGACCAGCAGCACGACATCGGCGCGCCGGATGGTCTCGATCGATCGCCCGACCGAGTGATGCTCCAGCTCGCCTTCGACTTTGGTGGGCCGGCGGATGCCGGCGGTGTCGATGAGCAGAACGTCGCGGCCGTGAGCGGTCAGGCGCACATCGACGGGATCGCGCGTGGTGCCGGGCGTCGAATCGACAATGGCGCGTTCGAAACCGGAGAGCCGATTCAGCAGCGATGACTTCCCCACATTGGGACGGCCAATCAAAGCGAGCTTGAGATCCGGAAGCGAGGAAGGCGCGACCCGCGCGGCCGGAAGGCGCGCCGCGATCTCATCGAGCAGCTCATCGATGCCGAGCCCGTGCGTAGCCGACACGGGGATAAGGCGCTCAGCGCCGGTGGCGTAAAACTCCGCGAGGCGGCTTTCCTGTCCCGCAGAATCGATCTTGTTGACGATGGTGATGAGCGGGCATCCGGTTTCGCGGACCAGCGCGAGCGCTTCCTTGTCGGATTCGTTGAGTCCCTGGCGCCCGTCAAAGACGAAGACGACCACGTCGGCGACACCGACCGCACCGAGCGCTTCCGCGACGACGCGGTCCGACATCTGCTCCTGGCCGCCGAGCTCCAGTCCGCCGCTGTCGATCAACGCGAAGTCGCGGCCCTCGTGCGAGGCGCGTCCGAAGTTGAGGTCGCGAGTGGTGCCGGGAACGGGACTGGTGATGGCGCGGGCGCCCTTCGCGATGCGATTGAACAGGGTCGATTTGCCGGCATTGGCGCGTCCGACCAGAACGACAGTGGGCAAGCCGCCGGCGAAAGCACGCGCGGCTGCGCCCTCGCGGCCGGCAGATTTTGCGGCACGAGCGCGACTCACGGGCAGTACTCCGCGACCTTTGCGGGATCGCGGGTCCATCCGGGTTCGACCTTCACCCGCATCTCGAGGAAGACACGAGTCTCGAACACGTCTTCCAGTTCAAGACGAGCCGCGGTGCCGATTTTCTTCAGGGTGCGTCCGCCCGCGCCGATCAGCATCCCCTTGTGGGAATCACGCTCGACGACGATCACGACCGCGATGCGCTTCAGCTTGCGTTCGGGCTCGTCCGCGAAAGTTTCGACGCGCACCGCGGTGGAGAATGGAATCTCCTGGCGCATCGCGAGAAAGATCTTCTCGCGCACCATCTCTTCGGCGATCATCCGCTCGGTCTGATCGGTGTACTCGTCTTCGGGCATCAGGGAAGGTCCGACCGGCAGCATGCGTTTGATGGTCGCGATGAGTTCGTCCACGTTCTCGCCGCGCAGTGCGCTGACCGGGACGATCTCGCCGGCGGGGAATTCACGATGGAGCTCCTCGATCAGGGGCAGCAACTGCGGGCGCGGAACGAGATCGACCTTGTTGATCACGATGACCATCGGCGTCTTCAGCTCCGCCAGCTCGTGCAGCGTCGCGCGATCTTCGGGATCGATCGATGCTCCCGCGGCGATGACTCCGAGCACGAGCTCCGCTTCCGCCAGGGCGCGCCGGGCCACATCGACCATCCTGCGGTTCAGCTCCTTGCTCGACTCGTGCAGACCCGGAGTGTCGATCAGCACGATTTGCGCGTCGGGATCGTTGCGGATTCCCAGGATGCGGCGGCGGGTGGTCTGCGGACGCGGCGTGACGATGGCGACCTTTTGGCCGACGATACGGTTCAGCAGGGTGGATTTGCCGACATTGGAACGTCCTCCAAGGGCGACGAATCCGGCACGATGTTCAGGCGCGTCGGCCACTGGCCTCCTGCTCCAACAGATCGATCGCCTGGCGTGCGGCGGCCTGCTCGCTTTGTTTCTTGCTGCCGCCCGCGCCGCTGCCGAGTTCGCGGCTGCCGATGCGAATGCGGGTGGTGAAGCGCTTGGCGTGGTCAGGTCCCTCGGCGGAAACCAATTCGTAGATGGGCTGCGTGCGAAATCGCCGGTAGGCAAGTTCCTGGAGCTCGGTCTTGTAGTCGCGTTCGGCCGCGGGCCCGCCGATATCGCCGGTGAAGAGGAATTCCACCACGCGCTGCGCGGGGGCGATGCCGCCGTCGGTGTAGATTGCGCCGATCAAGGCCTCGAAAGCCGCGGCGAGAATCGATACTTTCTCGCGTCCCCCGCTCTTCTCCTCACCCTTGCCGAGCCGCAGCATCGAGCCGATGTCCAACGCCTGAGCCTTGAGCGCGAGGGTGCGCGCGTTGACGATCGAGGCCCGCAGTTTCGAGAGCGGTCCTTCTTTCGCGGTGGGAAACTGGCGCATGAGAAGATCGGCGATCGCGAGGTCGAGGACCGCATCGCCAAGAAACTCCAGCCGCTCGTAGTGGGCATCCGAGCCGATGACGGCGCTCGGATGGGTCAACGCGAGGTCGAGCAGTTCGGTCCGCTTGAATGAATACCGAATGGTGCCTTCCAGGCGAGAGCGGGCGCCTTCAAGCGGGGCTTTGAGCGTCGGCCGGGCAGGAGTCGCCCGTCCGAACAATCTCGCCAACCAATTGAGCATTTTCGACAATCGATGCTTGCACCTCGACTTCCTGATTAGTCAGTTTGTCGGGGCCCGTGGTTAATACCCGCACGTAGTTCCGGCTGTACCCGGAGAGCATCCCGCGCGCGGTCCTTTCTTCAAGTAACACATTAAGTCTGGTCCCGCAAAAGCGGGCGGCGAATTGACACCGCTTTTCTTCGCCGAGCCGGCGCAAGGCCGCGGCGCGCCGCTTGATTTCACCCGGGTTCACCTTGCCGGGCAGCTTGGCTGCGGTGGTGTTGGCGCGCGCCGAGTAGGGAAACACATGGAGATAGGCCAGCGGCAAGGACTCGATGAACTCGAAAGTCGAGTCGAAGTGGCGCGCGGTTTCCCCGGGAAAGCCGGCGATTACGTCGGTGCCGATCGCGGCATCGGGCATTGCGCTGACAATCCGTTCGACGCGGCCGCGGTAGTAGTCGCGGTCGTAGCGACGGCGCATCGCGGTCAGGATCTCGTCCTCGCCGGCCTGGAGCGGCAGATGGAAATGCGGGCAGAACTTTTCGCTGCCCGCGACGATATCGATTATCTCGTCGCTCAGCTCTTCGGGGTCGAGCGAGCTGATGCGAATGCGATCGATCGGTGACCGCTCCGCGACCATCTCCAGCAAGTGGGCCAGCGAGACCTTGGGCGTGAGGTCGTTGCCGTATCCGCCCAGGTGCACGCCGGATAGCGTCACTTCCTTGAATCCGCGGCCGGCAAGCTCGTCGAGCGCGGAGATTACGCGACGAGGTTCGACGCTCCGCGAGGTGCCGCGCGAAATCGGCACGATACAGAAGCTGCAGAACTGGTCGCATCCTTCTTGGAGCTTGAGAAACGCACGCGTCTGCCCGGAGAGCGCGACCGCGCCGACTTCGATTTCGGCGCGCTCCTTGCGCAGATTGGTGACCATCACGCGCGCGGCGATCTCCGAAGAGACCGCACGTTCGAGATCGCCCAGGCGGCCTAACCCAACGATCGCGTCGACTTCGGGCGCTTTGGCAAGACGATCGGGATTGGCCTGCGCGAAGCATCCCGTCATCACGATCTTTGCGTTCGGATTGCGGCGACGGGCACGGCGCGCGAGCTTGAGGCATTCGGAGTCGGCGCGATCGGTCACGGTGCAGGTGTTGATTACA
>DATJWT010000484.1:0-5515 GCA_035500975.1 Binataceae bacterium (SeqCode) | reverse complement strand
GTGGTGCATCCCGCTATCGAGGGCAAGCGCGTGTGGGTTGCAACCGGGCGAAGCTCGGCCAAGGCCAAGCACATCGGCAAGAACTCGAAGGTCGAGCTTTTCTATCAAATCGGCCCCGACATGGTACATCTTACCGTCACGGGACGGGCGCGGTTCGTGGAGGACGCGGCGGAGAAGAAGCGCGTGTGGGAGGGGAAGGTCTTCGACTACGAGTTGGGGCAATTTTGGCCCGAGGGGCACGGCTCGAAAGAGTTCGGGCTGATGCTGATTGAACCCGAGCGAGTGGAGCTGACGTCGCTCATTGAAATGACACAAGGAAAGAAGCCCGAAGTATGGCGCGCGAAGCGCTAGGGAACCGGCGCGCACGATGAGCAAGAACGGAGCCCGAAAACCCCGGGAGTTGATCCATCCGGGGCCACCACCATCAGACTCACGCGATGACGTGAGCATGGACGTGTGGGGGTTCAAGGATACGCGCTTCCAGATCAACGCCGGCGGACACGTCGAGCTGGCAGGCAATCGATACAACCTGAGCGGACACGAGTTGCCCGGTTTGCTGCCGTGGATGTGCAACGCGCTGAAGGCTCCGCTCGGCCCCACCAACCGATTCGATCCGTCGTATCCGCCGGAAGTTCCCGCGGCTCGGCCATCGCCCGAATTCGAGAAAACCGTTCGCGCCTTTCTGAAGGGCGATCAGGTCTCCGACGAGGCGCTGGTTCGACTGCGCCATGGGCATGGTCACACCCAGGAAGAGATGTACGCGATCAAGTACAGCAGGATCGCGCGCGTGCCTGACCTGGTGGTTTTTCCTGACGAAGAGGAACAGGTGCAGCGGCTGATCGATGCGGCCGCGCGTCACAACGCGTGCCTGATCCCGTTCGGGGGAGGCACGAACGTCACCGAAGCACTGCAGTGTCCCGTAGATGAGGAGCGGACGATCGTATCGGTCGACCTATCCCGGCTGAATCGCATCCTGTCGATCGATCCAGTAAACCGGATCGCGGTTATCCAGGCGGGGGCCGTTGGCCGCATTATCGCGGCGCAGTTGGCCTCGCACGGCTTCACGATGGGCCACGAGCCGGACAGCCTGGAATTCTCGACGCTCGGCGGATGGATTGCGACGCACGCGAGCGGGATGAAGAAGAACAAGTACGGGAACATCGAGGATCTCGTGCTGGGGGTGAAGGTCGCGACCGCCGCGGGGCAGTTGAGCCGGGACACGATTTTGCCGCGCGAGTCGGTCGGTGCGGATACGCGCCGATGGATTTTCGGATCGGAAGGCAGCCTCGGGATTGTGACTTCCGCGACGGTGAAGATTTTTCCGCTGCCGGAAGTGCAGCGCTACGGCTCGATCATTTTTCCATCGTTCGAGCAGGGCTTCGATTTTCTCTACCAGCTGACGCAGCAGGGCAATCTGCCCGCGAGCGTGCGGCTGGTCGACAACCTGCAGTTCCAGTTCAGCCAGGCGTTGAAGCCGCGCTCTACGGGATGGAAGGTGTACAAGAGCGCGTTCGAGCGATGGTTCGTGACGCGGCTCAAGGGATTCGACCCGGAAAAGATGGTGGCGTGCACCCTGGTTTTCGAGGGGAGCAAGGGCGAAGTCGAGCAGCAGGAGAAAGCGGTTTACGGACTCGCGAAGAAATACGGCGGGATGGCGGCGGGCAGCGAAAATGGAGAACGCGGCTACCAGCTGACGTTCAGCATCGCGTACATCCGCGACTTCTCGCTGAACTACTACATTATCGCGGAGTCGTTCGAGACGTCGGTCGCGTGGAGCAACACCCTGGCGCTGTGCGAGGCGGTGAAACGGCGCATTTACGAGGAGCACGAGAAGCACAAGCTGCCGGGCAAGCCGTTTATCACGTGCCGCATCACGCAACTCTACGACACGGGAGTGTGCGTATATTTTTACTTCGCGTTTTACTTCAAAGGCGTGGAAAATCCTTCGGAGGTTTACGCGGAAATCGAGGCGGCGGCACGCGACGAGATTCTCAAGGCGGGCGGCTCACTGTCGCACCATCACGGGATCGGCAAGCTGCGGCGCAAGTTCCTGCCGCGGATCATGTCGGCGCCGGCGCTCCAATGGATCGCGGACGTGAAGCACTCGGTCGATCCGGGTAACATCTTCGGCTGCGGCAACCTGACGACCTCGTCGATGGACGATGCGGCGGCCGGATTCGATGAATCGCGAAAGGCACATGGATCCAGTTCAGGCTGACCTTTTCGACGACCTTCCGGATGCGGTCCATTCCGGAGGACAACCGAGCGAGGTCTGCATAGGCGGACGCGCCGCGCGCAAAGGACGGCGTTTGCGCTGGGTACTGAACCAGCCGAACGGTTCCGGCGTGATTCGGTTTTTCGGGTGGGTGGTGGCCAAGGTGCTGCGGCGCGTGGCAGACGAGGTTACCTTCGACCGCGCATCGTTCGAGTCAGCGCTGGCGCGGATCCCGGAAGGGACCCTGGTGATCATCGCGCCGACCCACCGCAGCTACATGGACTTCCTTTTGTGTTCGTACCTTTTCTTCGATCAACCTGACCTCGGCATCGCGATTCCGCACATTGCCGCGGCGGAGGAATTCGCGCGCATCCCGATCCTGGGGAAGTTATTCGAGAAGGCGCAGGCTTTCTTTGTAAAGCGGGGGATGCGCCGGCAGGATTACGCGGAACTGACGACGCGAGTGACCGAGCTGGTCAAGCACAAGCAGACGCTGCAGGTCTTCATCGAGGGAACCAGGAGCCGGAGCGGCCAGTTCATGCCGCCGCATCACGGGCTGTTGAAGTGTATCCAGGAGACGGGTCAGGCGGCGACGATCCTGCCGATCGCGCTGAGCTACGACCGGGTGACCGAGGAAGCATCGTTTTTGCGCGAGCTGGCGGGTGCGGCGAAGCCGGACATGCGGCTCAGGGCGCTGAGCGGATGGGCGACCCGCATGCTGCGGGGGAAGATCAAGGTTGGCCGCATCCATATCGCCTGCGGTGCTCCGGTCAAGCTCGACGAATTCGACCGGCTGCAGAGCGTGACCGAAGCCGTGATGGGACAGTTGCAGCGCCGGACGGTAGCGACGACATTCCATCTCAAGTCGTTCCTGGAACATCATCCGATTGAGGGCGTCGATCTCGACTGGCTCTGCGATGCGATCAGAGCGCGGGGTGGACGCGTGCTGCCGAGCGCATTCCATTCGGCGCAACCGGTAACTGCGCTTCTGGAGCGGTGCATGCGTTATCACTGGATGCACGTGTTTTACGCCGAGGTGCGGGCGGCGTTTCCGGACAACCCTGCGATCCAGCATCACATCGCGCGCAACGGGTTTCTCCAGACGCCGACGATGGTGACGCAACCGCTGCATCACAATCCGCAGCTGGACCGGCTGGTGTCGGAACTCTTCGGGCCGATTTGCCGCGACTACGCGATCGTCGCCGACCGCCTGGGGGCCCCGGGAAACTTCGGCGATCCGATCAGCAGCACGCCGCTGGCGATTCTGCGTGAGAATCCCGATTGCTTTCTGCCGGACCTGGAAGGCGCGTTCGATGCACTACTGAGGAGCCGAATCCTTTCGCACGGAGCGGAACGCGGCACCTACCGGTGGGGCAAGCGGGCCGAAGAGATTCACGAATTCAAGCACAAGTGCGCGCTGCCGGGCATGCCGGCCGCCGCCGGCCGACATTAGCGCCCGCCGGCTGCAACGCTCGCAACCGACAGAGCGTCGCAGAGTTCGCCGAGACCTTGCGGCGAGGATAGCTTCTCCTTGCGTTCGATCGCCCGCACACAAGCGACGATGGCGGAATTCACCGGAGTCGGGACTCCGTGCCGCGCGCCGCGCCGGACAATCTCACCGTTGAGAAAATCGATCTCGAGCGCGCGACCGCGTTCCAGCGCATAGAGCATCGAGGAGCGCATGCGCCGGAACCTGTAGCCGACGATCAGCAGCAGGACGTGCTTGAGCAACAGGGTGGGAGAGAGACGCGCGGCGCGTTCGCGGTCGTTGATTGCGACCCGACCGATATCGAGAGTACCGGCGACCGGGCGCAGCTTCACCTGCTCCGCGCGGGCCACCGCGGCGACCTCCGCAAATACTTCCAGTGCGAGGCGGCGGACCTTGGGGCTCATCAGAAGGGCGCCCAGCGGAGCGCCGCCGATTGCGCCGAAAGGGCTGGTGACGCAATTGATCGCCAGCTTGGACCATCGTACGCCGGAGAGATCGTTCACGACCTCGACGGGAGCGACCGATTGCAGCAGCGGCGCGAGATCATCAGCGGCGGGACACGATGCGTTTGCCCTGCCGATTTGGAAGCGACCGCCGGAAGTACGCTGGTACACTCCGGGCTCGCTCATCGTAGCGCCCCATCCGACCACACATCCGATAACGCGATTGCCGACTTCTCCGACCGCGCGATCTTCGGGCAATCCGTTCTGGCAGGTGACAACGCGTCCGGTCTCGGCAAGAAAAGGAATCATGTCGCGGAGCCCGGTTTCCAGCGCCGTCGAGGGGGTTGCGGTTACCAGGATGTCGAAGATTCCTGCCGCTTCGGCGGGAGTTTTAACGGGAGGGCAGGAGACAGGGACCTTCGCGACGTTGCCGTCGAGATCACGAAGCGTGTAGCCGTTGCCGCGCAGGGCGCTTTCGATACGCGGATTGCCGACAATCGGCGTGACATCATGGCCGGCCCGCGTGAGGCATCCCGCGATAGTTCCGCCGATCGCACCGCAGCCGAGTACCGCTATTCTCATCGAGTTTCAGCCGCGTACGCGCTCGCGGGCGAAGATGGCGCGCTCTTCCGCGTTCATCTTTTCCCGGATGCGCGAGCCTTTGCCGAGATGGCGGTACTGCCCGCCCTCGGAGAAAAGCTCTTCGAAGGGCTCAGCCGGAATTGGATCAGGGGGAGGCACGTCACCGATTTTCACGCCGAGAGCATCCTCGACGAGCGAGGTGTCATACATGCGGACCGCATCGTAGTCGGTCAGCAGGGCGCAGACTTCGACGCAGATGTAGCATCCGATGCATTCCTGGAAGCGGTCCTGCACGGGTTGCACGCCGCGGCCAGGGAGGGTGCCGGGGCGGAGATATTCGATGCATTGGACCGGGCAGAACTCGGGGCATTTGCCGCACGGGAAGCACAGGTTGACATCCATGAATGCGACTTCGCGCGGGCGCTTTTTCTTGCGGCCGACTTCATCGGGAGTTTCAGGGATGCGGTCTTCCTTGAGGCGGCGCTTGATGATCTCGATGGCACTCATGAGCTGATCTCATACCGATTTGGTGGAAGGAGCAAGCGCGTAGAGCCGCTTCGTGCAGCGGGCGAGCCATCCGTCGCCACTCTTCTGCAGGGGACGAAGGAATCGGTGTTACTTCAGGGCGCGGACCGTGCCGTTGCCTGAGGCGACGAACACCGCACCCGAGGGCCCCGCGGTGACCTGGGCGACGCTGCCGAGATCGCGCGCGGTCCATTGGATATTGCCGCTGCCATCGATCATCGATGCGGACCCTGACGAGGCTGCATCGAAGACGCCTCCGTT
>DATJWT010000483.1:0-2048 GCA_035500975.1 Binataceae bacterium (SeqCode) | reverse complement strand
CATCCTCGGCACCGAACGGCACGAATCCCGCCGCATCGACAACCAGCTCCGCGGGCGGTCGGGACGCCAGGGCGACCCGGGATCGTCGCGCTTCTTCATGTCGCTGGAAGACGACCTGCTTCGCATCTTCGGCGCGGATCGGCTCAAGGGCCTGATGGGCAGAATCGGGATGGACGACGGCGTTCCGATCGAGCATCGATGGATCTCGCGTGCGATCGAGAACGCGCAGAAAAAGGTCGAGGCGCACAACTTCGATATCCGCAAGCATCTGCTCGAGTACGACGACGTGATGAACAAGCAGCGCGAGGTCATCTACGCGCGCCGTCGCGAACTGCTGTCCGGCGCATCGTTGAAGGACGAAGTACTCGACATGTGCGAGGAGCTCATCGAGGACATCGCGGGCGCGCATGCCGACCCGGAAGTCGACCCCAAGGATTGGCAATGGAAAGCGATCGACGATGCGTTCTTCCAGCAGTTCAAGTTTCGTCCCGGGCTCGACTATGAGCACGGCGCGATCGATGGCGGCCCGATCGAATCGGCGGACGACCTGATCGAGTCCGCCCACGATCGCGTGCGCAAGGCGTACGACCAGCGCGAAGCGGAATTTACCGAGCCGGTGATGCGGCAGATCGAGAAGATCGTGATGCTGCAGACGCTCGATTCGCTTTGGAAAGACCATCTGCTCGCGATGGATCACCTGAAGGAAGGCATCGGGCTGCGCGGCTACGCGCAACAGAACCCGCTGGTGATGTACCAGAAGGAAGGGTTCTCGATGTTCGAGGCCCTGATGGGTGTGATGCAGAAGGACGTCGTCGAGAAATGCTTCTCGGTGCAGGTGAATCGCCAGCAGGACGTCCAGCAGATACAGGAGCAACCCAAGCCGCAGAAGATGGTCATGACCCATGGCGGCCAGGCCGAAGACACCAGCCAGCAGACTGTCAAGCGCGAAGCAGACAAGGTCGGCCGCAACGACCCCTGCCCCTGTGGCTCCGGCAAAAAATACAAGCGCTGCCACGGCAAATAACCGGGCAAGCGTCGAGTGGCAGAGGCTTTAGCCCCTTCTCTTCCAAGTGGCACAGCCTTCCAGCGCGCGCTCCTTTCTGAGGAGCACAGGCTTTAGCCTGTGATTCGTGGTTCGGCATCAAAACTCGAGGTAGACCTTGGCAGCCGCTAAAATCAACGCTTCCTTCAATGTAACGTGCCAGCAATCAATCCCGCTCCTGCTTCGTTTTCTATCGCGTTCCGCCCGCGTATAGTGCCGCCGACGGAGGTTCCTGATGAGCATCGATCTCGCGCCGGCGCGCGTGCCGGGTTTTAGATTCGCAGGGGTAAGCGCCGGCTTGAAAACCGCGGCAGGCGCGAAAGACCTGGGACTGATCGTTGCCGACCACGCGTGCCCAGCCACTTCGGTAAACAGCGCCAACAAGGTCAAGGCCGCATCTGTGTATGTGACGATCGAACGGCTGCGCGGCGGCAAGCTCCAGGCGGTGGTTGCAAACTCCGGATGCGCCAACAGCTTCACCGGCAAGCCCGGACTCAAGCTCGCAAAAGACTCCTGCGCGTTCGTGGCGCGCGAATTGGGAATCGCTCCCGAGCTGGTAGTCCCCAGCTCGACCGGAGTGATTGGGCATCTGTACGATTTTGAAAAATTCACCGCCGGCGCCCGCGCCGCTGCCGCTGCGCTCTCTCCCGACGCGATGGACGACTTCGCGCGCGCCATCATGACCACCGACACGCGTCCCAAGATGGCATCGACGCGCCTCAAGCTCGGCGGCAAAGAAGTGACGGTGGCCGGCGCAGCGAAAGGCGTTGGCATGATCTCGCCGCACATGGCGACGATGCTCGCTTACGTAGTGACCGATGCGGCCGCTTCCGCGTCGCAGCTCAGGTCCGCTCTGAAAGCCGCACTCCCGTCGAGCTTCAATGCGATCACCGTCGATGGGGACATGTCGACCAACGATTCGGTCATCGTGATGGCGAACGGACTGGCGGGAAACGGCGCGATGAAAGGCCGCGACCTCGCGGCGTTCAACGATGCGATCGAGGGC
>DATJWT010000482.1:0-6009 GCA_035500975.1 Binataceae bacterium (SeqCode) | reverse complement strand
TCGACGTTGAGCGATTTCGCGCCGGGCTCTTCGATCCATCCATCGCGGCCGCTCCACTGGGCGCGTGCGCTTCCTGAAAAGCCCGCGATCGAGATCAACCCCGCGACACAAACGATTCGTAAGCGAGACATCTCCGCCCTTTGGAGACCTTTGCATAACCGCTCTGCAAGGTCTCTCTTCCCTGGATAAGCAAACCCAATCCAGAAGTGCTACACCACCGATGCCATTCCGAGAGCCCTTGAAGAAATCGGAAGCAGCAACGACCCAATCCCCTCCCACCTTCCTCCTCAGGGTGGCGCGGTCCGTCGCGGCCGCGGCCACCGACAGATTCACTCAAACCACCGTCCCAATTTCCGTCATCCCGAGCGGAGCATTCCGATGCGGAGCCGAGGGACCTCAGCGAATGATTCATCCGCAACTATCCGGCCAGACTCAGAATGCCGCAATGTTTCGGCTTAACGTGCGTACAAACTCGCGAATTTTCGGGCGCGGAAACCCGACCTGTCAGTGGCATGCTTTGTCTGTCCGGTTCGTAGCACGCGTCGCGTGCGCTGAGGTCCCTCGACTACGCTCGGGATGACGTAGTTGGGTTTAGGGGGGTGACGGAGCTCTTGTGGCTCCCTGGCTATCTATTCACAAGCTCCGAGCGAAGACGAGGAATCGCATGCCACTGCTCTTCGAACACAACCAGAGGCCTCTTCGGCGTTCCGCCGCGATGGACGATCTTCGCTGGCACGAGATGCTTCCCGGATCGAGACGACAATGGTGCCGTCAACGACAAAGGTGTCGAGGCTCCTGACTCCTTTTTAGAATCTTGAGTCTTGGCTGGCGAGCTTAAGTGCGAATACAGTGCGAGGAACGAGAAAACTAGCTTGATGTGATGAAAAGGGTCTCAAGAAAAAGTCTGTCACTTCTTGTCTTATTGTTACTGTCGCCAGCAAACCTGATGGCACGGGACAACCTCGGCTTTGCCGGCTCCGAGCCTGGCGAGATCGCCGCTTTCAACTCCCCGAATAGAGACAGCGACTTCTCTAATTCGGAGACCGCGTCCTCTCCAGCCCAGGGCCTGATCTTAAACTGGGCCGATAAAGGCGCGGTCACGAAGGTAAAAAACCAGGGCTCTTGCAATTCAAGTTGGGCCTTCGCCGCGACCGGTGCCCTGGAGGGATGGGCCAAGATCGAGAAGGGCCACCTGCCTTCGCTATCAGAGCAGGAGCTGGTGGACTGCGACACGTTGACGGGCGCCAACGGCTGCGATGGCGGAGACCCCGAAGCCGGCCTGATGTACGCGATGCAGCGCGGGCTCTGCCTGGAGAGCGCTTATTCGTATAAGGGCGTGGTTGGAAAGTGCAAAAAGTGTGGCTCGCCCCATGACAAGCCCGCGCAAATCTTCGCGCTTCGCAAGAACGATGAGACGATGCTGTTGGAACAGGTCCAACGGCAGCCGGTCGCAGTGTTGATCGACGGAAGCTGGATGTCGTCTTACAGGCGCGGAGTCATAACCGGCCTTTGTGGCAAGCAGTTGGACACTTCCGCCCTGGTCGTCGGCTACGGCACGGAAGGCCCCAACGACTACTGGCTGCTCAAAAGTTCTTTCGGACCGGATTGGGGTGAAAAGGGCTATTTCAGGCTGGTCCGCGGAAAGAACCAGTGCGGAATCGCCACATTCCCGGTCGTACCGGGATTAACACGGTAAACGGCGAAGCAGAACCGCGCTGTTGACGATCAAGCTCAGTTCGGGACCCAGGTCAGCGCGCGAATCTCGCCGAACTCGCGTTTGAGCTTGCGCCATGAATCTCCCGCGTCCGTCGAGACATAGACGTAGCCGTGGAGCGTGTTGGCCACGATGATGTTCGGGTTCTGCGCGTTGGTGCCGAACCAGTAGACGACCGAGTTGGGCTCGACCGGCAGGTCGCACTTGGCCCAGGTCTTGCCGCCATCGCGCGAGCGCTGAATCGCGCCGGTCTTGCCGGGAATGAAATCGCCGTTGCCGACGAAGATGGTGTCCGGGTCATCGGGCTTGAGCATCACGCCGCGGCAATACGAGATGCGATCGCGCTCCGCGAAGCGCGGGAATCCGTGCAGCGACCAATTCGCGCCCTCGTCGCTGCTGCTCCAGATTCCATCGGGCGTCGTGACCAGCAGCTTGCCGGGCTTGCCGTTGGCGACCGCGAGTCCGTGCACATCGAGGTTTAGTTCCTTGTCGCCCATCTTGTGATGGGTCCAGGTCTTGCCGTCATCGCGCGAGCAGTACACGCCATCGATTTCGACGCCCACCCAGATAGTCTTCTTGTCGCGCGGGTCGACCAGGATGTTGGTGACCTTGGGTGCGCCGGCGAGGCATTTCTCGGCGATGGGAATGTCCATCTTTTGCCAGGTTTTGCCGCGATCGGATGAGCGGAAGACGCCGGGAGGCTTGGTGCCGACGAAGAGCACATCGGGGTTTCCGGGATGGTAGGCGACGGACCAGATTTGCTTGCCTGCAGCGGGTGACTCGACCAGGTCCCAATTCGCGCCGTTGTCTTCGCTGCGATAGAGCCCGGCCTCGCTGCCGGCGAGCAATTCGTGCGGCCGATGGGGCGATACCGCGAACGACCGAATCTGGATTTCACCCGGCTCGGCATCGAACGGCAGATTCATCCGGCTGCGACGCCATCGCTCTCCGCCGTCGGAACTGAACCAAACTCCGGCGCCAACCGTACCCACGCAAATCGTGAAATCCTGGTTCATGAGCGTCACCTCCCGACCGGGGAAGACCTAAGGATTCTTTACTCGCGTGGCTTCGGCCTCCGCAAACGCATTCTTGGTGGTAGCAGGATCCCGGGCTGCGGATCGCTCAAGGGGTCGGGGCAGACGCGCGCGGGTTTCCGAGGTTCAGTAAATTGCGAAACATTCTCATCCGATAGAGAGAAGCCCGGTACATCAGGCTCGGAAACAAACGCGACACGCGCCATATCCATCTGACCGAGGCTGGAAAGACGATGAGAGCTTGATTGCGCGAGACTCCGCGCAGGATCCTTTGCGCGGCATCTCGCGCGCTGATCTGCGGAATCGGGAAATGGGAACGCCGGCTGATTTCCACGACCCGCTCGCGCGTCGCGTTCATCACGATCATGTTCTCGTACATGCTGGTCTTCATGTCACCGGGGCATACCGCGCTTACCTTGACGCCCAGGTCGACGCCCTCGAACCGCAGCGACAGCGAAAGACCGATAATGCCGTGCTTGCAGGTGCAATAAGGCGCGTTTCCGGGTTGCGGCGTCAGGCCGCTGGCCGAGGAAATGTTGACGATGTGACCGAAGCCCTGCTTCGCCATCACTTGGTAGGCGTGGATCGTGCCGTAAACCACGCCATGCAGGTTTATCTTGAGAACCCGCTCCCACTGCTCGAGTGAAATGTCGCGGGCATCGCCACCAATGGCGATCGCCGCGTTGTTGAAGATGTAGTCGAGGCGGCCGCAGCGCGAGACCGTCGTATCGATCATCTGCTGCACTTCGGCCTCGCGCGAAACGTCGACCACCACGGCGGTTCCCCGCAAACCCTTGCGCACGATACTCGATGCCACGCGTTCGGCGGCCTCTTGATTGATGTCCGCGACAACCACCATCGCGCCGCGACTGGCCATCTCTTCGCAAAGCGCCTCACCCAGCCCCATCCCGCCGCCCGTGACGATTACGACTTTGTTCCCAAGCGATTCCACGGGTTACATCCTCCGAGGGTTCTGAGTCCTGTCGCCCAGGTCAAGCTCGCGCAGCAAGCGCACCAGGTACGCGCGCATTTCCGCGCGCGTGCGATCGCCCGGGCGAACGAACAGATGATGGATAATCGCGCCGCTGAGGAGGTCCAGGATTATCTCCGGGTCGCGTCCTTCGCCGACAACACGTTCCAGCATCTGGCGGGCGAGGCGGCGGCGCGGGAGCAGGTAGTCCTTCCAATACAGCGCCATCAGCTCGGGATTATTCGAAACCGAGCCGATCAGGCGCGCAGCGAGCTTCTTGTAGTCGGGGCGGGTAAACATCTCCGCCAACGCCTCGATGAGCGGTTCGGGAGATTTGCCCGCCCTAACCCCGGTCAGAGTCCGACTCTCGGGAGCTCCCCTCGACGCGGCGATCGCCTGCGCGATCAGCGCTTCTTTCGAGGACCATCGGCGATACAGCGTCGTTCGCGCGACGCCGGCCACGTCGGCTACCTGCTCGATAGTGGCGCCCTCGATGCCGCGTTCGATGAACACTCCAAGGGCGGCGCGCAGGATGGCCCGGTCCGCGGCTTCGCTGCGGGGCCGTCCGGGGCCGGGTTTCTTTGCGGCGCGAGGCGCGATGGTTCCTGAGGTCTTCATCCAAATGTGTTCTCAATAATATCGCTACATATCTGTAGCGATATTGTCAAGGCGAAAAAGCGCCGTGCCGTCGGCGTGGGACGACATCGGCGGGAAACAAAGGTGCTTGACCGTGCCGGGGTGCCTCGGGGATAAATTGCAGGCAGGAGAGCCGCCATGATTCTGAAGTCGCTGGACGTAGATCGGAAAGAATTCGAAGCGCGCACGGGATGGGTCTTCAAGCCCGAGGGTGCATGCAAGGGTGCAGTGTGCGTTCCGCTGCCGGCCGGCGCGGCGTCGAGCGCGAAAGTCGATGCGCGGATGCTCTCCGAGCGGCTCGGCATGCCGCTCATCCACGACGCGGACGCGAAAATCTGGTCGCTGGGCCCGGAAGCGATGGGTCATGCGCTTACATCTGCGCAGGCTCCGGACTTCGAGTTGCCGGACTGGCAGGGCAAGCAGTTCCGACTGAGCTCGCTGCGAGGCCAGAAGGTCTTGATCGTCACATGGTCCTCCTGGTGAGGATGCCGACTTGACCTGCCCGTGTGGCAGGCGATTCGCAACGAACTCCATCCCAAGGGTCTCGAAATCGTCACGGTCGCCCTTGATATCGATCCGGCGGCCGCGAAGGTGTGGATCGAGCAGACCAAGCCGAATCATCCGTCGCTGATCGACAGCGCGCATCTCGTCGACGAATTGTTTGGCGTCATCAACGTGCCCAACAGCGTCTGGATCGATGAAGATGGAATGATCGTGCGGCCGGTCGAAGCGGCATGGCCGGAGCGCGATTCGCCGCCGGATTGGCAGAAGCTGGCGGGCAGTATGGATATTCCCGTGGAGCTGCGCGAGACGATGCAGCTCGCCGCGGGTATCAAGACGCAGCCCAAGGAATACATGACCGCGCTGCGCGATTGGGTGGCCAACGGCAAGAAGAGCAAGTATGCCCTCTCGCCGACGGAAGTAATCGCGCGCAGCGGCCCTCGCGAGAAGGCCGAGGCCGAAGCCGCCGCATACTTCGAGCTGGGGCAGTATCTGTGGGAGAACGGCAAGAAAGACCTGGCGCCCCGGCATTGGCGCGAGGCGCATCGGCGTCAGCCGGACAACTGGACCTACAAGCGGCAAGCGTGGTCGCTGGCCGACCCGTTCCAGGGACAGAGCGAGCTCTACGATTCGTGCTGGGTAAAGGACGTGAAGAAGATCGGCGCGGAAAATTACTACCCGCCGATGGACCTCACTCCGACTTTCGGGAAGTAGGGACTCAGGAAGTACAGGCTGGAAGCCTGGGCCGCTCAGGATCGAGCACCGGTCTCCGAGTGGCACAGGCTTCCAGCCTGGGCTCTTTCACTCCCCATCCTGATTTGTCATTCCCGCGTGTGATGCGCGCGAAGCGCGCCTCTATGGATCCGTGAGGAATCCCGGATCAGCGAAACGAAGGACCTACCCACCAAGGCAGCAAAAGGACGCAGCCGGGACTTCGCTTTGTTTCCTTCTTACTTGGTGTCTTTGTGGTTAAGAGCGCTTTTGGTGGGGCCGGGATTCCTCGCGTATTTCCAGACGCGCGCTCCGCGCGCATCACACGCGGGAATGACAAATCAGGAGCATTTCCGGGTAGCTCCATTGCCCTGCTATTAGAACCACAACACCTTCCTCCGGCGGAGAACGATCATGGGCAAACTTGATGGCAAGGTTGCGGT
>DATJWT010000481.1:0-5389 GCA_035500975.1 Binataceae bacterium (SeqCode) | reverse complement strand
GGCCCCCTCGATTATCGTGTGATGCGCCGTGCTCAGCACGTTGATTCCAACTCCCGTTCGGTTCCCGATGATCGAGAAGGACCTGACGTTGAGCTGGGCGAACGGCGCCGAAATATCGATGCAGTCGCCCTTGTTGGTCAGCCCCTGCGTCGCGTCGAGATTGTTCGCCACCGTGTAGTTACCGCCCGAGTTGATCGTACATCCGCATGCGGTAATCGAAGTCCCGCACGCGGGCTTGGCCTGCGCTTCGGCCGCACGCGCCGGCCCGGCGGCGATAATCCAGATAGCGATAGTCGCGGCGATAGCCGCAAGCTTCGATGCTGGTTTTTTGCCTTCCGTAAACATCTGTCCCGGTTCCTTTCGGCAGTTTGAGTTGCGTCAAACTACCAACCGGGGGGAAGGCGGGGCGGGCTAAGTTGTTAAATTAGCGATCAACTTTTGATCGCACCGCGCGTCGTTTCGCGCATTCGCTGGATCATCGCCTGCGTCCAGGCCGTGTCATTCAGCCGCGGATAGGGATCGTTTGGGACAGGTACCTCCAGGAAACGGCACAGCGGCTCCCATCCCATCTTCGCTTCGAACACCAGCAGCCGCTTCGGATCGACCGTGTCGCGGACTTCCTGGTTGTGCCGATTGAACACCGCGATCGCGTGCGCCTTGTCATCGAACCGGTTGTCAAAGGTCTCGGCCAGGATCGCCTTCCGTACCATCTCGTTCTGAAGCTTCACAGGCTCGGGAGCATCGTCGGGCACCGGCCATGTCATCGGCTGGTAGATGGTCTCGCTCATGCTCTTGTACCAGGACTCCGCGTCGCGCAGCGAAAGCACGATTTTCGAATCGGGATAGTGCGCCGCGAGCTCTTTCCACCATCGCGTCGATGGCCAATCGACTGTCGATACGAAACCACTGAACAGCACGTCCCAATCGACCGGCCTGCGGAATGCCGCATCGTGCCACATCTTCACGTGCTCCGGCCGCGGAAAGACTTCCATCATGTGGTAGCAGGGGCCGTAGCCGATTTTCTCGAGCGCGTTCTTGAGCGAGAGCGTACCAGTCCGCCCGAACCCCGCTCCCACGACTTTCAATGCCATCGCCGCATTCCCTCCTCATTTCTGATCAGCGCACAGGACTTTAACCACCAAGGCGCCAGGACACCAAGGGGAGGCAGCCAACAGAGTTCTCTGGTTTTCTTTCTACGTGGTGCCTTGTTGGTTAAAGTCCCTGCTCGCCATTTTCTCAACCCTTGCCATAGCCCCTCGGGATCGAAGAAACTCCATCTTGAGGAGCTGACCACCATGGCAGATACCCACGACGAGAAGACCCCCGATAATCCCGCTGTCGGCATGATGTCCGGGCTGAGCAAGCCCAAGCGGCCGCAGGAATTCTACGACCAGATCAAGGAGAAGTTCGCCGAGGAGCGCGACCTCCGGCTCGGCTATCGCCCCGAAGGCACCGCTCAGTACACCTCGGATCTGACCGGAGCATTCGCCCGCTATGAGATCGATCCGTTCGCCGAGAAGATCCCTCCCCGCGAGCCCATCAACGATACCGTCGAAGTCCTCTTCATCGGCGGCGGCTTCTCGGCCCTGCTCACTTCCGCACGCCTGCGCGAGCGCGGAGTCGAGAGCATCCGCATCGTGGAGCGCGGCGGCGACGTGGGCGGAACATGGTACTGGAACCGCTATCCCGGCGTGGCCTGCGATGTCGTCGCCTACGACTACCTGCCGCTCCTCGATGAGACCGGTTACGTGCCGACGCGCCACTATGCGCGCGGCAACGAAATCTTTTCCTACTGCCAGCTAATCGCGGAGCGCTACAACCTCTACGACCTCGCCGTCTTCCAGACCACCGTCACCTCGACCGTGTGGAATGAAGAAGAACAGATGTGGCATCTCGAGACCGATCGCGGCGACCACATGAAGGCGCGCTTCGTCATCTGCGCCAACGGCACCCTCTCCAAGCCCAAGCTCTCGAAGATCAAGGGGATGGAGACCTTCAAGGGACACTCGTTCCACACCTCGCGATGGGACTACGACTACACCGGCGCCGATCTCAGCAAGCTCAAGGACAAGGTCGTCGGCATCATCGGTACCGGCGCAACCGCCGTGCAGGCGATTCCCGAACTCGGACAGAACGCCAAGGAGCTCTACGTTTTCCAGCGCACGCCGTCATCGATCGACATACGCGATGACTGGGAGACCGATCCCGAATGGGCCAAGCGGCTCAAGCCCGGATGGCAGTCCAAGCGGCGCGAAAAAGCCAAGATGGTGGGCGTGATGACGCCTGAGCAGCAGGCCCGCTACGCGGCGATTCCGCGCGAGGAGAAGATTCGCCGGCAGGAGAACGCCAATATCGATGCGATGATGCGCATCCATAAGCGCATCGAGGAGACCGTCAAGGACAAGGAGACCGCCGAGTCGCTCAAGCCCTGGTACATGCTGATGTGCAAGCGGCCCTGCTTCCATAACGAGTACCTGCCGACCTTCAACCTGCCCAACGTCCACCTCGTCGACACCCACGGCAAGGGCATCACCGAGATCACCGAGAAGGGCCCCGTGTTCGAGGGCAAGCAGTATGAACTCGATGTGTTGATCTATGCGACCGGCTTCGAAGTGCAGAAGACCGGCATCTACAACCGTATCGTGGGCGAAGGCGGCCGCGATCTGAATGAGAAGTACGCCGAGGGAATCCGCACGATGCTGGGAATCCATACCGAGGGCTACCCGAACCTGTTCATAATGGGCGGCTACCAGGCGTCGTTTCAGTTCAACCTGACCGACATGCTTCAGGCCCAGGGCGACCACATCGCGGTGTGCATCGATTATGCGCGGCGCAACGGCTATCACGCGCTCGACGTGACCCCCGAGTCGGAGGAATGGTGGGTGCAGGAAGTCGTCGCCCATCGCGGCAAGACCAGCCGCAACCAGGACTGCACCCCCGGCTATTACAACTTCGAAGGCGAGTTCCAGCGCCGCCAGGACGGCAACTACAACGGCGGCTTCAACGCTTATTGCCGCCATCTCGTCGAGGTAGGCGAGAACATGGAGAAGCACTTCGTCTTCTCGAAGAAGGACTGAAGCTCCGAAGCGGCACGGGTTTTAGCCTGTGTCCAGACCTCTCAATTAAGCGAGAGGACGGCGCCATCTTTCGGCGCCGCCGTGAGGGATCTTGGTCGGCGCGAGCATCGCTCGCGCGATTCAGGAGATCTTTTCCTTCGGCAGGCAAGGACTCCTAGAAGCCTTCGGCAGCCGCTCGCAAGCGTTCATCAACCGTAAGCAACTCCAAATCCGGAATTCTCCGTCGAGCCAGCACGAAGGTCGCGAGGTGAAGAGGGTCCGGCGCCCGCAATATCCTGCCGGGCGCGACTTCGCGGGCCACGTCGCATACATCGCGACTCAATTCCCAAAGATCGCAGCGCGACCACAACGCCTCGATCTTGCCTTCTATATCCGCCAGTTGCGCTTCGCCGAATTGACCGAGTTGCCGCAGGCGATGGGTCGCTCGTGACGTTTCCACCGTCGTCAGTCTCGAGGCGACTAGCAAAGAAGCATTGCTGATCGAGATTTCGACCTCCGGAGTGGTCCCAGTCTCGAGAATCGCGCGCAGGACAGCGGAGGTATCAAGGTAAATCGCCGCCATTTGGCCTAGCGATCACTTCGAATTTCGTCGAGCAAACGCTGCGCGGTGCCGGCAGGCAGTCCAAGGCCTTTTACCTTCCAGGTCCACTTCCCCTTTGGGATGCTCGCTCGGGTTATTTCTCCCGCCGCCGCGAGCGATTCGAGGACTTCGTCGATCTCCTCGGCCCGGTGCGCTTGCCGCCGCGCGGGGCGAAGCTCCGCCACCACCTCGTCGCGGTCCGTCACCAGGATGGTTTCGCCCGCGCGCACGTGCCGCACTTATTCGGACAAACGGGCTTTCAGCTGCTTGATTCCTACGGCCTTCATTCGCAAAACCAAAGTAGTCACCGGTGACCACCTTGTCCAAATGCGGAAATTCGCTGCGCTACTCCACCGGATTTACCCCTCGATCTTCATGATCGGCCGCACCTCGATGGCCCCGATGCGCGCCATCGGAATCTTCGAGGCGACCTCGGTCGCCTCATCCATGTTCGCGGCGTTGATGAGGATGAAACCTCCGAGATGTTCCTTGGTCTCCGCGAACGGTCCATCAGTCTGCGAGATTTTGCCGCGCCTTACCCGCACCGTCCGTGCGGTATTCACCGGCTGCAACGCGTTGGCCACGATAAAATGTCCGCTGCGTTCCAGTTCGCGGTCGTAGGCCATCGAATCCCGATCGAGGGTCTTCTTGTCGTCCTTGTTCAGCGCTTCCATCGCGCTCGGCTCAAAATAGACCAGGCACAGATAGGTCATTGTTTCAGCTCCCGACTCAGATTTGCCGACCTCGGCACCCTGTAGTCGTCCGACCCTCCCCGGAATCGACTATTTTCGTGTCGGTCTTGGAATATCTCCCGGTCCCAGGTGCGGCGGCTTGATCTCACTGATCGTCGCGATCTTCCATCCGGCATCCTCGCGCTGCACGATGTAGCACGCGCGGATCTCCTCCAGAATCGAACCATTCTCCTTCACCCGCACGACATCCGATACGATCATCCCGAGCTTCCCATCCATCGCCCACGCCCTGATACCCACGATATCCGAGCGCACCCATCCACGCGTCTTTAATGCCTGCATGATCCTAGTGAAATCGCTCGCGTGCTGCGCATCGTTTGCGACCATGCGGATTCCACGATCGCCGCTGATCGAAACGTACGGATTCGCGAAGTAGGTCAGGAAGCGCTCAACCTCTGCCGTGTTAAACACCTCGATATAGTCCCGGTAGAAGGCTTCCAGACCGCGCTCTATCTCTTTCGATGTCTCCACGACTTACCTCTGGAATGGTGCTCGGAAAAAAAACGTTTGGGTTCCTTGGAACTTTGGCTGCGTTGAGGTGCTCATTGAAGCACCGCGCGGTTTCTTGCTGATCTTTCGCCTCGCGATCCTGATACAACTGCTAGGCGTTATTTTGAATCAAAGTGATGCTGCCGCCGTCTCAAAGGGGGGCAATCCGGTATGAAGCGTTTGCGTACGATTCTCCTGCTGGTGGCCTTCTCGGGATTAGCTATTGCACTGACCACGACTCCGTCCAGTGCTGCACTGGGCAGGCGCAAGCCGCGCCGGCCCGTCCTGATCCCGATTCCGCGAAAGATCCCCCGGGCAGATTTCTTCCCCGACCCGTCCGGGAACCTCTCTACCTTTCAGCCTGCCGGCGCCACGCGCACGGCGCGGAACCCATTCTTCCAGACCCTTGGAGCTGACCCGCGGACCTGCGTAGCCTGCCATCAAATAGACCATGGATTCGCGCTCAGCGCCCAAGCCGTCCAGACACGCTT
>DATJWT010000480.1:0-9623 GCA_035500975.1 Binataceae bacterium (SeqCode) | reverse complement strand
AGATCGCAATCGGTGGCGCGGCCTCCGGTGGAAATCTCGATGCCGTGTGAGTTGGCCGGGCCGAGATGAATCGTTTGCGTCCGCGGCTTCGGGTTTTCCAGATGGTAGGTCAGTGGCGCGCCGCTTCCCCAGTTCAGCGTGAGCAGAAACCAGCCGTTGATGCGCGGATTGAGGTTGACGAGCGTGGCGGTGCCGTGTTTCCCGCCCGATCCCTCGGCGGCAATCGTCTCGGTGTCCCGAAACTGCTGCAGCTGCACGATGGTCTTGGATGTCTCGGCGCGATACTCGGCCGCCTGCCGATCGAGAATCGCTGCCTGTCCGGGTTGCTCATCGGCGAAGCACCGCACTACCAATGCTCCGGCGATCAGGCAGAGCGCGCTCGTGGCCAGGGCGAACTTGATTCTGCTCAGAAGAAACACTTCGCCACGCGCAAAGCGCCCTTTCTCCACGGCACTCGATGCGAGGTGCCCGATTCCGGCCGGATCTGATCGCGATGAGCCAGGTACCATTCGTAATTGCGGATCAGCGCTTCGCGGTTCGAATACTTTGGTGTGAAAGCGAGCCTCGTGCCGAAGCGCTCGATCGAAACAAAGCTGTCTTTTCCCGCCGTCTCATAAATCCACCTGTAGAACGGCGACAGGTGAAGACGTTCGAGTATCCTGAGAAGCCAGATCGATTGCCGCGCAGGCAAAGCCACGACTCGCTTGCCGTGACCTGCGCGGTCCAGCACGGCCTGGAAGTTCTCCTTCATCGTGCCGAACTCCGCGGCGCCGATGTTGAAGGTGTCGTTGACGAGCGCGAAATCCGCGGTCGCGCACAAGTAGATGGCGCTGCACAGGTCTTCCACGTCCAGGAGTTGGTAGCGATTGTTGCCTTCGCCGAGTACCGGGAAATTCCTGCCCGAGTACGCCCATTCGTACAGGAGTTCGAATGCGCCCAGCCGTTCCGGCCCGACGAAACTCTTCGGGCGCAGCACCGGAACACACATGTTTCGCGCGCGAAACTCCTCGCAGATTTTCTCCGCCGCGATCTTCGATTCTCCGTAGGGCCCCACGCCCTGCAGGCGATCGGTTTCGTGGATCGGATGATGGTCGGGGATGCCGTAAACCGCGGTCGAGGAGATATTGATCAGACGCGAGACCTGGTTGCTGAAGGCGCTCTCCAGAACAATCCGCGTCCCGTCCACGTTGGTGGAAATAATTTCTTCGCGGCTGCAAAGCGGCAGCGCTGCCGCGCAATGCACGACTACCTCGATGCCGTCCATCGCACGGCCCACCGCGCGGGAATCGCGGACGTCCCCGAGAATCGCATCGACCGCGTTCCGTTCCGGGTAGTTGAACGGCGCGATATCCAGCGACCGCACCCGCTGGCCCTGCGCCAGCAGGAACCGGCACAGGTTTATCCCGAGAAATCCGGACCCCCCGGTGACGAGGTAAAGCGACGCCGTCATTGCCCCATCCTTTTGCAAGCGTGCCAAAAGGATGGCGATTCAGGAGCGAGTCAGTGATTTCCTTCCGTTACGCAGACAGGGGACGCTCTTCCGCCACGGAATTCCGAAGGAAATTGTCTGCGTGTGTATCCAAAGGGAGCAACTCTCCGGCACACGCGGCGTTAAAATGAAGCCGACCCGCGATGCGAATCGGCTTCTATCCTTATGATAGTGCGGTTCAGTTCAGCGTGAACTTCTCGCCTACCATCCGCTCGCTGAGTGCCCACAGAGCTTCGGCGCGCGCCGGGTTGACCGCGTACGATTTCACTCCCGTCCGCGGCGCTTCGTTATCGTTAATTTCGGCGACGTTGCAATCCTCGCAGTAGTGTCCGCCCACGGCGTCCGCGGGCGCCACGCACGCGGCCCACACCTGGGTCGCCGCTCCCTGCGGGATCGTCTTGAAGCGCATTGGCTGCGCTTGACCCTGGTTTCCGGCTCGCCATCGCGCCTGCATTTGTTCGATCAACTCCGGCGTCAGATGGCGCCCGAGCTCGGTCTGGATTCCGCCCGGATGCAATGCCGTCGCGCGGATGCCGCGGCCTTTCAGCCGCTGGTCGAGCGCGACTGCAAACAGAATGTTCGCCGTCTTCGAACGCCCGTAGCCGAAAAAAGGCTGATACTCGGTGCGCTCGAAATTCGGATCTTCCAGGTTGACGTCGCAGATCCTGTGTCCCGCCGACGACAGCGACACGATGCGGCCGCCCGGGTTCAGCAGCGGCACCAGCTTGTTCACGAATACGAAGTGCCCGAGATGGTTGGTGCCGAACTGGGTCTCGAAACCGTCCGCGGTCTTCCCCCACGGGCATGCCATCACGCCCGCGTTCGCGATGATCGCGTCGAATTTCTTTCCCGCCTGGAGTATCTCGTCGGCTCCCTTGCGTACGCTTTTGAGCGAGGCCAGGTCCACTTCGACGACGTCGATCTCCGCGCCCTTGGCTTTCTGCGCGTACGCTTCATCGAGCGCGCGCTTTGCTTTGCCCAAATCGCGGGCGGTGCCCACGATGCTCGCGCCGTGCGCCGCGAGCGATCGCACCGACTCCACGCCAAGCCCCGCGGACACTCCCGTAACCAGTATTCGCTTGCCCGAGAGATTTACGCCTTCGAGCACTTCATCGGTCGTAGATTCAAAGCCGAAAGTCTTTGCCACGTGTTACTCCTTCTTGAGGTGGACGCTTCTGCTCTTAGTCAGTAAACGCCGAATACACCAGCGTCCGCAGCTCGCGCCGGATCGTGTACGTCGTCGACGGCATCAGCTGCGTCATGAAGACCGTCGTCAGCTCCTCGAGCGGATCGACCCAGAAATAGGTCGATGCGGCCCCGCCCCAGGAGAAATCTCCCGCGGTCGCCGGAATGAGCGTGCGCGGCGGATCGACGATCACCGCAAAGCCCAACCCGAACCCAATCCCCTCGTACATCGCTTCGCTGAACAGCGATCGCGACATCGCGGGCAGGTCTTTGCCGCCCGGCAGATGGTTCGATGCCATCAGCTCGATCGTCTTCGGACTCAGAATCTGGACGCCATCGAGCGTGCCGCCGCCGAGCAACATCCGCGCGAAACGCAGGTAGTCGCCCGCCGTCGAAATCATCCCGCCGCCGCCCGACAGCATCCGCGGCGGTTCGTCATAGGTGCTCTTTTCCGGGTCGTCGAACAGCATCATCCCGCCGCGCGGCGTCGCCGCATAGCACGCCGAGAATCTTTCCTGCTGTCCGGGCTGGAGATGGAACGCCGTGTCGATCATTCCAAGCGGCGCAAAGATGTGTCTGCGCAGAAATTGATCGAACGGCTCGCCCGAAATCTTCCCGACCAGGTAGCCAAGCACGTCGGTCGAGTGCGAATAGTTCCACGCGGTTCCCGGCGAGAACTCCAGCGGCAGCTTCGCGAGCTGCGCGATCATGTCATCGAGCGTGCCGCCGCCCGCGCGCTCGCCAACCTTGAGCTTGCGATAGGCCGCGTCGACGTTGGTCGATTGCTGGAAACCGTACGTCAGCCCCGAAGTGTGGCGCAGCAGATCGACCATTAACATCGGCCGCTCCGGGCGCTCCGTCCGAAACGTCTCCATGAATCCGCCCTTGTACACGCCCAGGTCGCGCCATTCGGGAATCACGCGATGCACCGGGTCGTCGAGCGCCACCAGCCCCTGTTCCACCAGCATCATGAAGGCGACGCTCGTGATGGGCTTGCTCATCGAGTAGATGCGGAACACCGTGTCGGTCCGCACCGGCCTTTTGCGCTCGACGTCGGCCAGGCCCAGCGCGCTGAAATGCGCCAGCTCGCCGCGTCGATAGACGACGATCAACGCGCCGGGAATTTTGCCGGTGTCGATGTAGCGACTCTGGAAATGATCGTCGAGGCGTTGCAGCCGCTCCGCCGAGATTCCCGCGCCCTTCGGATTGGTGTCCATCGGAGACTCCGTTGCGTGCCGAATAGAGGGGTTCTAGCACGCCCGCTGCGCGGTAGAAACGCGGATTTCTCCGCCGCGGTCGGCGTCAAAAGCGCAGATGGCGCAGGGTCTGCTTGTTGTGAATTATCTGCTCCAGCGATTCGACGCCGATCTTCAGATGGTCCTCTACGAAGCGGTCGGTGACCATCTTGTCGCTCTCCTCCGTGATCACCCCCTCGGCGTGCATCGGCTGGTCGCTGATCAACAGCAACGCGCCGCATGGAATCCGATTGTAGGTGCCGACCGTGAAGATGGTCGCGGTTTCCATGTCCACGGCGTCCGCGCGAATTCGATGCAGGTATGCCTTGAACTGCTCGTCGTGCTCCCACACCCGTCGATTGGTCGTGTACACGATTCCCGTCCAGTAATCGCGCGAATGCTCGCGAATCGTGGTCGAGACCGCTTTCTGCAACGCAAATGCCGGCAGCGCGGGAACCTCGACCGGAAAATAGTCGCTCGAGGTTCCTTCTCCGCGAATCGCCGCGATCGGCAGCAGCAAATCTCCCACCTTCTCTTCTTCCTTCAACCCGCCGCACTTGCCGAGAAATAACACCGCTCTCGGATCGACCGCCGTCAGCAGGTCCATCACGGTGGCGGCTCCCGGGCTGCCCATGCCGAAATTGATGATCGAGATATTCTTCGCCGTCGCACACTGCATCGGGCGGTCTTCACCCACGATTTTCACCCCGTGCAACTGCGCGAATCTGCGCACGTAGTGACTGAAGTTGGTCAGCAGGATGTACTTGCCGAAGTTCGCCAGGCTCTCGCCCGTGTAGCGCGGCAGCCAGCTACCAACGATCTCATGCTTGGTCTTTAGCGGTTCCGGTTTTCCGTCCGATACGCTCAAGGCGGAGACTCCACTTTCAGGGTTGGATTCCGTTGCCTGCTTTGTAGCATGGTTCGGTTACGGAGAGTCATCCAGGCTTGACTGCATCGAATGGGAAAACACCGCTGCTGTGGCTGGTCTGTTCCAATTCCGGCGAAGCCAGGACCCGCGAGCAACAACTCACGAAACTCGGCTATCGGGTTGTCCAGGGGCAGTGGAGCAACCCGGAAATAATACGGGCCAAGGCCCGGCCGCCCGCGGCAGTGATAGTCGATCTTGCGAAAACACCTTCGCGCGGCCGCGACGTCGCGATCGCGATGCGCTCACATCGCGCGATGCTCCCCGTGCCTTTCGTGCTGGTCGGCGGTAATCCGGAGGTTGTCGGAGGCGTCAGGAGGTTCCTGCCCGATGCGGTCGTATCGGAATGGTCTCGAATCGAGGCGCACCTGCCCCGCGCGATAAAGAAGCCACCACCAGGCGCGCGCCTGCTTTCGATATTCGCGGCATACGAGTCAACGCCGCTCGCGCAAAAGCTCGGCATCAAGGCCGGCGGCGTTGTGGCGCTGCGCGATGCTCCCCGCGGCATCCGCGCAAAGCTCGGCGAATTGCCCGCGGGCGCCCGGCTGAAACTTCACGGTCCGGTATCGCGCGATCTCACGATGTGGTTCGTGCATTCACGCGACGCTCTCCTGCGCGAAGTCGCATCGATGAAGCAACACGCCGCGTCCGGCGCACTCTGGATTCTATGGAACAAGAATTCGGATCGCCGCGGCGCAACGAAGCTGACTCAGGTGGTGGTGCGAAAAGCCGGCCTCGACGCGGGTCTGGTCGATTTCAAGATCGCCCGCATCGACGACGACTGGTCCGGCCTCCGCTTCACCATCAGAAAACGATGACGGTGGGCGCCCGCCGTCGCCCACCGTCGCATTTACGTCAATGGCACGCCGTGCCGTTCAGCAAGAACGCGCTCGGCGCCACGTTCGCTCCGCTATACGCGCCGTTGAACCCGATTCCGCCCTGGCTGCCATTCGCCGGGATCGTCGCGTTCCACGATGCATTCGTCAGCGTCGCGCTGTTCCCGCTCTGGCTGCCGTTCGCATTCCACGCGTTGCCGCTGATGGTCTGGTTGCCCGGCCACGTCCACGTCAGCCGCCATCCGTTGATGGGCGCGCTGCCGCTGTTGCTCACCGAGAGCGCCGCGGTGAAGCCCGTTCCCCAATCGCTGCTAACTGAGTAGCTGACGTGACAGCTCACCGGTCCGCCGGGAGTCGGCGTCGCCGTCGGATGCGATGTCGATGTCGCCGTGGGAGTGCCCGTCGGCGTCGCAGTCCGCGTCGCTGTAGCGGTTGCCGTTGCGGTCCGCGTCGAGGTCGGAGTGGCCGTCGGCAGCATTGTGCGAGTCGCGGTTGGCGTCGCGGTGGCCGTGGCTGTCGCGGTGCGCGTTGCCGTTGCGCTTGAGGTCGGCGTCGGAGTCGGCTGCGTGCCCGATCCCGACACGCACTGGGTTCCGTTCAGGAAGAACACCGCCGGCGCCTGGTTCGATCCGCTGTAGTTCGCATTGAATCCAATCCCAGTCTGATTTCCGCCCGCCGCAATCGCGGCGTTCCACGATGCGTTCGTCAGCGTCGCGTTCTGCCCGCTCTGCGATGACGCTGAGTTCCACGCCTGCGTGATGGTTTGATTGCCCGCCCAGGTCCAGTTCAGGCGCCATCCATTGATAGCCGCGCCGCCCGTGTTGGTTACCGTCACTCCCGCCGTAAAGCCGCTGCCCCAGTCGTTGCTCACGCTGTATGCGACCCGGCACGATGTGCCACCTACCGCCGTCGACGTCGGTTGCGGAGTTGCAGTCTGTGTCGGCTTCGGAGTGCCCGTCGCGGTGGGCGTCGGAGAGTGCGATGGCGTCGGCGATGGCGATGCGCCGGGCGAGAACTGGATGCTCGCGAGCATCGCCTGCTTGGTCGCGCTCGCCGGAGTCGAATCGTACGCGCTGTCCAGCAGCGCGTAGCTGTCCTCACCGTTGAGCGCCCAGTAGGTCCAGTCGATTTGGCTGTTGGTAGTGAGAAACGCGATCAGCGTCTGGAACCATTGTCCTTGCGATCCTGCCGCGTTGTTCTGCAGATCCGATGCGTTGTTGGTCGTGCCGAACTCGCCCAGCCACACCGGCGCGATGTTGTTGAGGTTCAGGTACGCCCAGTACTTGGTCCATACCTGCCCGAGGCTGGCTGCCGTCGTCGATCCATTGAACCAGGTCTGTTGGTACAGGTTGGGTCCGTATTCGTGCGCCGAGTACACGAGCTGATTCGGCGCCGAGAGCACCACCGGAGAGTTGCCTGCCCCTTCGAGATTGCCGCCCCACCAGTCGCAGTCGCCGTTGTAGCAATCGGTTCCTTCAACCGCGATCAGCAGATTCGGATTCACCGCCAGCACTGCATTGCCCGCGCGCTCGGCCGCAAGATGCCAATCGCCCGTGGTTCCACCCGTGTCCCAGCATGCACCGCCCGCGCCGCAATTGTGCGGCTCGTTGCGAAGATCGACCCCGATCACGGTCGGATTGTTCGCATAGCGCTGCGCAAGCATCGTCCAGTCGCCGATCCACGCGCTCTCCGGATAGTCCGAGGTGTACCAGAGGCCGCTGTCCTCGGCGCTGTTGCCGGCCTCCGATCGATGGTTGTCCAGGATCACGTGCAGGCCCAGCGCTCCTGCCGCGTCGATCACCTTGTCCAGGATTTGCAGCGAGTTGAGTCCCTGCAGGTCGGTGTTGATCGGCCCGTTGTTCGAATAGCTGATGTTGGTCGGGACGATCGGATGCTCAACCATCTGGTTGGAGAACGGAATCCGGATGACGTTATAGCCGTTGTTCTGGATCGTGCCGAGAATTGCCTTGTAGTCCCTGGCCCAGAGGCCGTGCGCGATCTCGTCCGTGGTCTCGAACCCGTACCAGTTGATTCCCGAGATACGCACCGGGTTGCCCTGCGAGTCGACGATTTGATTGCCGCTGGTATGCCAGTAGCCGGGAGCCTGCGCGTGTGCGGGCCCGGCGATCGCCAGGCAGATCATCAACGCCGCGATACCCGGCCAGAGAGGACGCGCTGGAGTTGTGTCGGCCCGGCGCACGCCGCTGCGAAGTCGATTCAATGAAGTTGCCTCCCGTCTGGTGTCCGCCTGCGACCCGCTGCCCGAGGCCCGTTCGCATCCATAAGGAGTTCGACGTAGGAGGCACTAGATGCATTCAATCTGCATCTAATCCGACCGGGCTTTCCCGCGCTTGAAACCGCCACTTTTTCGGAACTAGGATAAATGCACGGCGGATGCATCAAAATTCTGAACCATCGCGGGCGAAGCCGCGGCGAAAAAAGGCCGCCCAGGCATCGGCGCGGACCGACGGGCGGGTGGCGCGCGGGCAGCGGGTGCGCGAATCGATCGTCAGGGCGATGCTGGAATTGTTCGAGGAGGGCAACCTCCGCCCGACTACCGCGGAGATCGCCGCACGCGCCGACGTGTCACTGCGCGCGCTCTTCAATCATTTCAAGGACAACGATTCCCTCATCGCGGCCGCCTTCCACTTCCAGGCCGATCGCGAAGCCCGCAATGAACCGCATCCCATTCCCGCGGAACGCCCCCTGGACGAGAGAATCTCTGCCTACGCTCACGAACAAACTGCCGCGCTTGAGAAAGTGTCTCCTTACCGCCGCGCCGCGAACGCATTCGAGCCGTTCTCGCCCGAGGTCGCCGAGGGCTTGCGCCAGGCCCGCGATCGTACGCGCAGGCAAATCGAGCAAGTCTTCGCGCCGGAACTGGCATCTCTTCCCCCGCCACAGCGGCGCGAAGCCCTCGCGATGCTGGTAGTCGCGTGTTCGTGGCCCTCGTGGAACACGCTACGCACCACTATGCACCTCAATCCCGCCCAGGGATGTGCCGTCACTACCGATCTGCTTCACCGGATTCTGAAGCCTGCCCACTCATGAGCCGCCGGTAGTCGGGCCGCCGAGCCTCATCCGGCGCGCATCGCGCCATCTTCTCCCTTCGGGAGAAGAACTCACTGAATGCAACTCGACGGACTGGCCGATCCGAAGCTGTTGTTGAACCACTGGTTCTTGTCGCAGTTGGGATTACCGTCAACCAGATCGGCATTGCCCTTGTTGCCGGTCGCGGTAATCACAGTAATCTGGTTGTTGGAACTCTTGTTGTTGACCACGATTCCCGCCCTGCCATTGGTCCTGGCGCCAAGGTTGGACACTTTGTTTTTGGAGCTCGGCTGGTTGCCGGTGCATGCCACCGGACCGCCGGCTTCGCATCCGATGGAGATACCGGCCGCGCCGTTGTCGGCAACGCCCAACGTGAAGATCTGGTTCTGGTCGGAATGCAGCAGGAGCAGACCATATTGTCCGTTGCTGCCCGCGGTCATGTTGGAAAGCGTGTTCGTACTCGAGCTCTGCATCAGGATTCCCGAGCCGCCGTTGTTGCTGGCGGTCAAATTGAAAATCCGGATGCGGCTGGAGTTGTTGACCGACACCCCACTGGTTCCGTTGTACGAGGAAATGATGTCGTCGATGGTGCAATCCGTGACGTTGTCGACTTCGATGCCGGCGGCGACGTTGCCCTGCGGGCTGGCCTCCGTCCCCCCGATTGGATTGAAGAGCTCGACGATCGTGTTGTTGGCCGCGACCAGAACTCCAATGTTCCAGCCGTTGATGACACCCTGGCCATTTTCCGAGGACCCCTGCGCGGCCCCCTCGATTATCGTGTGATGCGCCGTGCTCAGCACGTTGATTCCAACTCCCGTTCGGTTCCCGATGATCGAGAAGGACCTGACGTTGAGCTGGGCGAACGGCGCCGAAATATCGATGCAGTCGCCCTTGTTGGTCAG
>DATJWT010000479.1:0-3967 GCA_035500975.1 Binataceae bacterium (SeqCode) | reverse complement strand
GACATCCTGGATGGTCTTGGTCAGCAGCGGCGCATACGCCTGCGTCATCGAGAAGCGCTCTTCCCACGAATGCGAGAATTGCTCGCCGGGCGCGCGCCACGAATCGAGGAATTCGCGCGTCTGCGATGCGCTCGCTTCGATCTCCGCGATGACGTTCTCGGTGCCGAGCACGAATGCCGCCGCGCCGTCGCCGTTCTGCTGCTCGGCCTTGCCTTCCGGCGCGCCCAGCCGCGCATCCGCCATCGCGACCACGACCTGATTCTTCGAACTGGCAGCAACATCGGCGCCTTGCAGCAGCGAGGTCAGCCCCGCGCGAACCGATCCCGTCATATCGACCGCGCGAATCGTGCTGGGCAATCGCGATGCGGCGCCAACCACAGCCGCGTTCAGTTTTTCACCGTAGGGCGGCGTTGTGGTCGCGAACAGCAGGGTACCGATCGTGCCGGCCGGAGCGGCCTTGAGCGCATCGCGCACCGCCTCCACCGCCATCGAGGTGCTGTCTTCATCGAAGCTCGCGACCGCGCGCTCACCCTTGCTGGCCGCCACGCCGAGCACCTGTGCGATAGCGGCCCGCTTGAGTCGCCGATAGGGAATGTATGAACCGTAAGAAACAATTCCAGCCATGCCGTGATTAAAAGCCGATACCGCCGGCGAGGTCAAACCAATCGACCCCTCGCAAATTCCCGCGAATCAGGCTCGGGGGATTAGTGCGAGGTGTGCGTCCAGCTCGGCCGCCAGCTCGGTCACGCGATGGTACGACTGCACCTCCGCGGTCAGCACTCGACGCTGCTCCAGCGTCCACGTCGCAACTTCGGCGAACTGGTTGGCGGTAACCCGTCGATTCAGTTCCTGTAGCGGTCGCGTGAGATCCTCCGGATGATGCAGCGCCGCGAATGCCGCCGCGGCCCGTGGATTCAACGCATCTTTACTCGTGAAGAAATTGAGCCACCCCTTCAGGCGAAGGTGCACGGCTGCCAGGAACTCATCGAGGCGCGCTGCGCTCTCCGGAGTGAGTGGCGGGATGTCGTGCAGCAGGCGCTCGGCGTCGATACGCGCGAAGCGATGCGCGATGCGCCGCAGTTGGCCGGTCGCATCCACCACCGCGCCCGGGTCGATGCGGCTGCGCGCACCCTCCAGCCGCGCATCGTCCACCACGCCCAGCAGCTCGTACAGCGTGCGCGTGATGTCGTCGCTGATCGCGTCCAGCTTCGCCTGGGAAAAAGAAACCGGGGTGCCCGGAATAAGGTCCAGCGTGTCGCGAAACGCCTTGCGCAGCCGCGGCAACAGCGAGTCGCCCGCGTACTCCGGCCAAATCGTGAAGAACACCGAGCCCACCACCACGACCCCCAGGATGATGCCCCAGATGCGATACAGCGGTTCCTCGATCGCCGTGGTCGGCGTCAGCCCGGCAAAGGTTAGTGTGAATGCCGTCGCGATCTGTTTGCCCGCGTATGCGACGTTGCCGCTGCTCAATGCCGCGTACCCGCCAAGCGCGAACACTATTGCAAAGGTGAGCATGTACACCGGCAAAGTCTCGAAGTTTGGGGTCACGATGATGATTGCGAGCAGCGCCAGGCCGCCGCCCACCGTGTTGCCGACCAGCCGCAGGATCATCTTGTGCAGCGTGGCGCCGTACGTAGGCAACCCCGCGATGATGACCGTGGTCAGAATCACGCTCAGGTTCGCGTGATGCGAGATCACGCCCACCGCATAGCCAAGGACGATCGCCAGGCCGACCTTGATGCTGTAGTGCAGTAGCGAGAGGTCGACGGTTCCAAATTCGTACCACGGCTTCGGCTTCATCTCCGCCGCGCTGTCCTGCGGACGGTCGAGGCGGCGGCCGGTCAGGTCGGCCAGGCGGATCAGGCTGGCATTGAAGGCGCCGTAGTTGATCACTTCTTCGCCGGGAGAACGCGCGATGTAGATTGGCCGCGCCGCCAGCGTCGCCGCATCGAGCGCGTCCATCGCCGGTTTCACGCGCGCGCTCACCGGCAACGGCGGCAACTCCGGCCCGATCGGAATTTCACGGGGAATTTCGCGCGCGAGTTCGTCTATCGCGGCGGCAATTGCAGCGACCGCATCGGAAAGCTCGCGCCGCATCATCCCGCGGATCTCGCGCGGCACGCTTTCGCGCACGATGATCACCATGCGATCGACTTCGTTGTGCAGCCGCTCGGCCCGGTAAATCACCGCCAGCAACACCGCACTCCGAAAAGGCGTGGCTCCTTCCTTGCGCACCCTTTCGAGCAAATCCAGGTGCTTGGCCATGTCCGAAAGCGGCGCCGCCAGGGGCGGAAGGCGATCTCCGCGAGGCTCGAGGTATGCGCCTGCCACCGACACCAGGCGCGCGCGCGTCTGCTCCAGGCTTATCGCCAACGATTCGAGCAGCATCACCTCCGCGGGATTCGGCCATATCCAGGTGTCGAACAGCGCCAGGATTCCGAACGCCAGCACCGTTCCGCCAAACGTCGATGCGGTCATCTCGGCGAAGTTGTGTGGATAAAAGACGACGTTGTAGAACGTGTCGATCACCACCACCTTCAGGACCAGCCCCGGGCTGCCGAAGCGGCGCGTGGTGACCGTGTAGCTCATGATCGTCACGACCAATCCCAGAAACGGCAGCAACAGCCACGGGGTCTCCGCCAGGATTCCCGCCAGCGGCACCGACAGCGCCATCAGGATTCCCGCCGCGATCGTGAATGCTAACGCCTCGCTGAAACCCATCATCGGGCCCGCCGACCCGACCAGCGTCCAGATGATGTAGGTGCCGAGAACGCTCTGGATGTGACAGGCCGCCATCACGCCCGCGCCGAACGTCCCGATGGTCGCCATCCGGATGGTGTTGCGGATGCGCCGATGATGCGGCGTCAGCTCCGCGCGGATGATGTCAATGATGTAGTCGACGCGCCGCCTTAACGTTCGCAGCGGCGAATGTCGAGGGATGACGGCTCCCGCCATGTCAATCCGCAAACGCCGCCGGCGATTGCGGCAGTGACCACCGGCGCCAGATGGCTACGATGCGCAAGGAGAAGCATGCCGCCGCACCCGCGATCGCAAGGGGCAGGGCCGGGACACCCAACCTGGATCCGACCGCGACGATCGCCGCGCCCGCCAACGCCGCAGCCGCGTAGATCTCGACGCGCAGCACTTTCGGAACTTCCGCCACCAGCACATCGCGGATGGTGCCGCCTCCCACCGCCGTCACCACCCCGAGCAGCGCCGCCATGAATGGATTGAGTCCATACGCCAGCGCCTTCTGCGTTCCCGAGACCGCGAACAGCGACAAACCCGCGGCGTCGAAGATGAGTAGTGCCCGGTCCAGCCGCTTGGTCGCGCCATATCCAACGAACACGATCGCACCTGCCGCGAATGCCACCGCCGGGTAGCGCCAGTCAGCGACCCCCTCCGGCGGTACCGCGCCAATCAGGACATCGCGAACCATTCCGCCCGCCAGCGCCGTCACGAACGCCAGCACCATCACGCCGAAAAGATCGAGGCGCTTCTCGATTGCGGCGATCGCGCCGCTGATTCCGAATACAAAGGTGCCCGCGAGATCCAGGCCAAGCAGCAACGGCGCGAGATGTTTCGCGATCAAGCTATTTTACGACGATGGTGACGATTGCTGCGCCAGATGCGGCGTCGGCGGCTGCCCATCTTCATCCTTGAAACCCTCGATTGTGACGACCGCGGTCTGTCCCGTTCGGAATGGCCGCTGCGGATCGCGGTTCTCCAGTACGATTCGCACCGGAAATCGCTGCGACAAGCGCACCCAATTGAGCGTCGGCTCCACCGCCGGCAATCCTTGCACCGTCGCGCCGTTCTCCTGGTAGAGCGCCCATCCCACCCCCTGCACGCGTCCACGAAAGCGCGTCTCGGGATAGCTCAACAGGTACACATCCACGCTCATACCGACCCGGATATGATCGAGAAAGTTCTCGCGAAAATTCGCCATCACGTACCACGTCCG
>DATJWT010000478.1:0-7876 GCA_035500975.1 Binataceae bacterium (SeqCode) | reverse complement strand
GGTTGTTGTGAAGATGGGTGAGGCGGTAGGAGGGGGAAGTACGTTCTCTACGCGTTCAGCTGCGAGAATCCTCGCGGTTTCTCCCGATCGCATTCGTTACTGGGTCAAGCGTCAGCTGATCAGTCCCACCGCCTCGTCCGGCCGCAAGTATCGTTTCGCCTTCAACGATCTGCTCGTGATGCGTCTCGCGAAAGATCTCCTGCGCGAGCGGCGTCATCTCGAACCCCTGCAGCGCTCCCTCCGGCGCATGATCGATCTCGTCGATCCGGGACGCCCTGTCACCGCGCTCAAGCTCGTCAACGACGATGGCCGTATCGTCGTCAGTGACAACGGCATGCTCATCGAGGTGGAAACCGGACAGCTCCTGTTCGATTTCCGCGCCGACCGTCCCGTCGGCAAGGTCGAAGAGAGCTTCGGCCCCGCACGCGTGCGCGAGCGCTTTGAAGAAGCCCGCCGTATCGCCGAGGAAGATCCCCTGAAGGCCCTCACCATCTACAGCGAACTCGTCGGACGCGAGCCCGGCAACTTCGAAGCTCACATGCGCCTCGCCACGCTCCTCGAGCGCGAGAGCGACCTGCAGGGCGCCCTGCGTCATCTCCTCGGCGCGGCAGCGATCGTCCCCGCCAGCGCCGAGGTCCATCACCGCCTCGGTCTCCTCTATCGCAAGCGTGAGGAATACCAGCATTCCCTCCGTAGCTTCCTGCGCGCGCTCGATTGCGACCCCACTTCAGTCGAAGCGCATCGCAATGCTGCCGAGCTGTACGAATCGATGGGCCGCAAGCGCGATGCCCAAAAACACCTGAATGCCATCCATCGCCTGATCAAAGGCGAATAGTTCCCTTTCCTTTCCAGGGAAAGGGTAAGGGATTGGTAAAACGCCGACGGCTCCACTCGCGTTTCGCACTTACTTCGAAGCGCCGAATGCCGCGTCTTCATGCCTCTCCCCGTGCGGAGAGGCCGGCGCCTTCTTTCGGCGCCTGGTGAGCGACCCCGTTCAGCGCGAAGCGAAGCTCGCGCGATTGGAAATCTTCTGGCTTCTCGGCGCCCGGCGATCCGATTGGATGTGCCTCACTCCCGCTCATCCTCCGGCACCACCGCCCGGAACCGCCTCAGCAACAGCACGTCGTACGTAATCTTCACCAACCCCGCCAACACCAGCGGCCACCCGAACGTCGTGTAATCAAGCAATGCCCCCGCCGGCAGCGGTCCCAATGCCGTCGCCAGACTCCGCGGCACATTCGTGACGCTTGCCGCCGCCGCTCGCTCCTCCGGCGGCACCACCGCCATCACGAACGATTGCCGCGCGGGCACATCCATCGATGACAACGCGAACCGCAGCAGCAGAAACATCAGCGTCAGATGCAGGTTCGGCATGAACGCCGCGATCACCATGAACACGTTGGCGGGGATGTGCGTGAACACCATCGTGTTAATCCGCCCGACTCGCGATGCCAGCCACGATGACGCCAGTTGTGATGCGGCCCCGAACAAGCCCGCTACGAAGAAGAACGATCCCGCCGCCGCGATCGACAGGTCGAACCGCCGAAACAACCACAGCGCGAGCAGCGATTGCACCACCAGTCCTCCCCCGAACGAGTCCAGGCTGAACAGCGCGGAGAGCTGGATGACGATCTTGCGCGCCTTCGCCAACGGTGCCGATGCTTGCGCGGGCGGCGCGGTTTCGACCGCCGGGGTCAACTTGCGATACACCGTCGCCGCGACTACCGCGATCGCCGAGTATGCGACGAATCCCAATCGCAACGCCGCCGCGCGATCTACTCGCAACCCCGATGCGATCACCACCGGCAGCCCGCTCGCCAACGCGCCCAGCGCACCGGCAAAAGCTCCCGCGACGTTGTACCGCGAAAAAATCGCGGTCAGGTCGCGCGTTACCACCGTCTCGGCGAGCGCCGATTGCTCCACTGGCAGAAACAGGCTTACGTCCCCCGACGAGGGATTCAGCGTCCCGACGAAAGCGACGATGAACAACGGCCAGAATGCCGTCACCAGGGTGAAGCCCAGCCCCGTCGCAAGCATCAATCCGCACGCGGCGAGCAGCACCCGCCGCCGGCCGATTCGGTTAGCGACAAAGCCGATCCACAGCGTCAGCCCGGCTGAACCCGTGAGCGTCGCAAAGATAATCACCGCGATCTGAAACGAGCTGAACCCGATCGCGGCCAGGTAACCCGGAAGCAGCACGCTGACCGCGCCATCCGCAAATCCACGCAGCGCACGCGTCGTAAGCAGACGCCTGCTGTCAGCGCCTGCACTAGCCGGCAACCAGAACTCCGAGATGGCACCCACGAGATTGAACAGTCATAGGCAGCCCGCGATGCCCCACGCAATCATGTCCCAAACCTCGCCCTGCCAGGGCGAGGAAGCCGCGCATTCCTATGCGCGGAAGGAGTGGGTCCTTATCCAGCGCGAAGCGAAGCTCGCGCGACTAAAGAATTTCCCTTTTTCTCTCGATGCGTTTCCCTTCCCAAGTTTGCCCTTGATAAAGTCGCGTACGCTGAAGGCATCTATGCAACGCACTACACTAGCGGACCTGTTTGTAGATCCCCGCGCAGCGGACCCCGCGATCATTTCGATCGCTCCCGCCGTCACCATTTCTTATCGGCTCCTTTCCGAACGAATCGAGCGGCTCGCAGAGCAACTCTCTGGATCGGGCCTCAATCCCGGCGATTCCATCGCGATCTCCCTGCCCAACGGGGTCGAATTTCTCTCGCTCTTCCTCGCGATGACCCGCGCGCGCTTCGTGGTTGCCGCATCCAATCCTGCGTTTCGCGCCGAAGAGCTGCGATCTTCTATAGAGGATACTCGCGCACGAGCACTCATCGCGCATCGCGATGACCCTGTTGCCCGCGATGCCGCATCCGCGGCCGGGGTGCCCCTTTGGGCGTGCGCAGTCGATGCGTCAGGCGTAGTCACCCTCGAGTCGCCGGCCGTTTCGCGCGGCAGTTCTCCCGCTCCTGGGCCGGGCGACATCGCGTTGGTAATGCGCACCAGCGGGACCACCGGTCGTCCCAAAGTCGTGCCGCTGACTCACGCCAATGTCCTCACTTCGACCCTCGATATCGCCTCGTACTACGGGTTGAGCGCGACCGATCGCAGCCTGCTGGTCATGCCGTTGTTTCACGGTCACGGACTGATCGGTGCAGCGCTCTCCACGCTATCTTCCGGCGGCACGTTGATTGTCCCGCCGCGCTTTTCGGCTTCCACGTTCTGGCCCGAGTTTCTCGAACATCGCGCCACCTGGTACAGCGCGGTGCCGACGATCCACCAGGTGCTCCTGCTACGCGCGGACGAAGACCGCGCTCCGTCTTCCGGTCCTCGTTTCATCCGTTCCTGTTCCGCATCTCTCGCACCAGCGGTCCTGAACAATCTCGAAAACCGCTTCGGCGCGCCCGTGATCGAAGCCTATGGGATGACGGAATCCGCCCACCAGGCGGCGTCCAATCCTCTCCCTCCGCGTGCGCACAAAGCCGGTAGCGTCGGCCTTCCCACCGGGATCGAAATTGCGATTATCGACGGCACCGGCAAGCATCTGCCCGCCAACCATGGCGGCGAGGTGATCGTGCGCGGCGTTCACGTGATGAGCGGATACCGCGACAATCCCGAGGCGAACGCCGCGTCATTTATCGACGGATGGTTTCGCACCGGCGACGTCGGCGTTGTCGATAGCGAGGGCTATCTTTCATTGACCGGACGTATCAAGGAAATGATCAACCGCGGGGGAGAAAAGATCGCGCCGCTCGAGATCGAGGCCGTCCTGGTTCAAAACCCCGCCGTCGCTGAGGCTGCCGTGTTCGGGGTACCCGACCCCAAGTACGGCGAAGAGGTCTGGGCTGCCGTCGTGCTCAAGGCGCAAACCGATCCGTCCGCGCTCCAGGCCTTCTGTCGCGAACGTCTCGCGGACTTTAAGGTCCCCAGGCAAATTCGAATCGTGTCGGCACTACCGAAAAGCGCGACCGGAAAAGTCGTCCGCCGTGAAGTGGCGGCTCTATTCGATACCAGGTAGAGGGCGAAGAGATGGCACCAGACGCGAACACCGACGGATTCCACCTCGTACTCGATGCCCTCAAGCTCAACGGCATCGACACTATCTTCGGCGTTGCCGGCATCCCGATCACCGACCTCACTCGCCTCGCGCAGGCCGAAGGAATGCGCTACTTCGGCTTCCGCCACGAGCAGTCCGCCGGCTACGCCGCCGCAATCGCCGGCTACCTGACTCGCAAGCCTGGCATCTGCCTGACCGTCTCGGCGCCGGGTTTTCTGAACGGGATGGTCGCGCTTGCCAATGCCACCACCAACTGCTTCCCGATGATCCAGATCAGCGGATCCAGCGACCGCGCGATCATCGATCTCCAGCAGGGCGATTACGAAGAGCTCGACCAGATGAATGCGGCGAAGCCCTACGCCAAGGCCGCTTTTCGCGTCAATCGCCCCGAGGATATCGGCACCGGCGTTGCGCGCGCGATTCATGCCGCGATGTCGGGACGGCCCGGCGGTGTCTATCTCGATCTGACTGCGGACGTCCTCGAAGCGAGCCTCGATTCCGAAGCCGCATCGCGCTCGATGGTGAAAGTCGTCGATCCTGCGCCCCTGCAGATCCCTTCTCCCGAATCCGTGCAGCGCGCGCTCAAGGTCCTCGCCGATGCGCAACGTCCGCTGATTATTCTCGGCAAGGGCGCGGCGTATTCACAGGCCGACGATGACATCCGCGCATGGGTCGAAAGCACCGGCATTCCCTACTTGCCCATGTCGATGGCGAAAGGCCTCCTGCCCGACAACCATCCGCTGTGCGCCGCCGCCGCGCGTTCCTTCGCGCTCGGCCAGGCCGACGTCGTGATGCTAATCGGCGCGCGGCTCAATTGGCTCCTCGCGCACGGCAAGGGGTCTCAATGGTCGCCCGGCGTCAAGTTCGTGCAGGTCGATGTCGCGGCCACCGAGATCGACAGCAACCGCCCAATCGCGGCGCCTCTGGTCGGCGATATCGGCTCCGTCATGAAGTCGCTGCGCGAGACGACCAGGCCGGGTCGCGTCAAAGCCGCGTCCGCATGGGTCGATGCGATCGATGCGCACAAGCAGCAGAACGCGAGGCGGATGCAGGAGCGGCTCGATGCGAACCCGTCGCCGATGAATTTCTACAGCGCGTTGCGCGTTTTCCGCGACGTGATCGCGGCCCGGCCCGATATCTATGTCGTCAACGAGGGTGCCAACACCCTCGACTTCGGCCGCAACGTCATCGACATGCACGCTCCCCGCAAGCGCCTCGACAGCGGAACCTGGGGCGTGATGGGCATCGGGATGGGCTATGCGATCGGCGCTGCGGTCACCAGCGGAAATCCCGTCATCGCCATCGAGGGCGACAGCGCGTTCGGCTTCAGTGGCATGGAGATCGAGACCATCTGCCGCTACCACCTGCCGGTCGTGATCGCCGTCTTCAACAACGGCGGCATCTACCGCGGCGATGACGTCAATCGCGGCGGCGGTTCGGACCCCGCGCCGACAGTCCTGATGAAAGAGGCGCGCTACGACAAGCTCATCGAAGCCTTCGGCGGTGTCGGCCACCACGCGACCGATCCGCAAAGCCTCAAGCAGGCCGTTGCCGGCGCGCTCGCTTCGCGCAAACCCACGCTCATCAACTGCGTCATCGATCCGACCGCCGGTACCGAGAGCGGTCACATCCAGAATCTCAACCCGAAGAGTTCCCTGTCCGCGCCCAGGTAACAGGAGAGGAGCATCGCAATGGCACTGCCGCTCGAAGGAATAAAGATCATCGATTTCACCGGCGTGCAGGCCGGGCCCGCCTGCACCCAGTTGCTGGCGTGGTTCGGCGCCGAAGTCCTTAAGGTCGAGCGGCCGGGCGTCGGCGATGTAACCCGCCATCAGTTGCAGGACATCCCCAACCTCGACGCCCTGTACTTCACGATGCTCAACAGCAACAAGAAATCGCTGACCCTCAACACCAAGACGCCCGAGGGCAAGGCGATCATGGAGCGATTGATTCGCGAGGCCGATGTGCTCGTGGAGAATTTCGCACCCGGCGCGCTCGACCGCATGGGCTTCACCTGGCAGCGCATCCAGGAACTCAACCCGCGCCTCATCTTCGGATCGATCAAGGGTTTCAGCGAAGGATCGCCCTACGCGGACCTCAAGGTTTACGAAAACGTCGCCCAGTGCGCCGGTGGCGCTGCATCGACCACCGGCTTCTGGGACGGTCCTCCGACCGTGAGCGCCGCCGCGCTCGGCGACAGCAACACCGGGATGCACCTGGCGATCGGCATCCTGACCGCGCTCATCGGCCGTGAGAAAAGCGGCAAGGGACAGAAGGTCGCGGTCTCGATGCAGGATGCCGTCCTCAACCTGTGCCGCGTCAAGTTGCGCGACCAGGAGCGGCTCGACCACATCGGCTATCTCGAAGAGTATCCGCAGTATCCCAATGGAAAATTCACCGACGTCGTGCCGCGCGGCGGCAATGCGGGCGGCGGCGGACAGCCCGGATGGGTCCTCAAGTGCAAGGGCTGGCAGACCGATCCCAACGCCTACATCTATTTCACCATCCAGGAGCAGAACTGGGCGCGGACCTGCGATGCGATCGGCAAGCCGGAATGGAAGAATGATCCCAACTACGCCACCGCCAAGGCCCGCCAACCGCGCATCTTCGACATCTTCGCCGAGATCGAAAAGTGGCTGGCGGACAAGGACAAACACCAGGCGGTAGAAATCCTGCGCAAGTTCGAGGTGCCGTGCGCGCCCGTGCTCTCGATGAAAGAGATCGAGAACGATCCCTTCCTGCGCGAAAGCGGCAGCATCGTGGAAGTGGATGAAGAGCTGCGTGGCAAGTACCTGACTGTCGGCAGCCCTATCAAATTCTCCGACTTCAAGCCGAAAATCACCGGCGCCCCCCTGCTGGGCGAGCACACCGACGAAGTCCTGACCAAAATGGGCTACACAGCGCAGCAAATCGCCGACATGCGCGGCAAGAAGATCGTCTGAATGCCTCTCCCCGTGCGGAGAGGCCGGCGCCATTTTTTGGCGCCAGGTGAAGGTGCTCTGTCAGCGCGAGGCGTAGCCCGCGCGAATAAGGAATTCTGCTCTCGAATCCCACCATTGGATCGCCACTCACCCCGGCGATAACATCATCATTGATGCCCCGCGAAACTCTCAAACAAATCGACATCTTGCGCCACGAACTCAAGGCGTTGCGCTACCTCCTCGATAACTACCACCTGGGCAAACTGTCGCCCGACTCACTCCCGCCCCGCGAGGACTTCCAGTCCAAACAGGGCCGCATCATCTACGATGCGATCCTCGCCGCGCCCAGCCGCGACGCCGCTTCCAAAGCCATTGCGGAGCTCGACCTCGAGGATGTCGATATCGAATCCTTTCTCCGCCTCGCCGGCGCCCACTACTACACCTATCCGGCCCTCGTCCGTGCGCGCGCCGATGCGATCCGCAGGGGCGCGCTCAAGGTGGAAAACGCCTGAACCGTGGCCGACCCAATCGAATTTCATTTCCTGCTCGATTCCTCGGGCGCTTTGATCGTTTTCCAGGAGACCGGTGCCTCGTGGGCGAGCGTCCTCGCGTTTTCCAGTGAAGACAATGCGCGCGAATTCATCGCCCGGAGCAAACTCGAAGTCGCTGAAATCGCCGCAATCGCGGCCGCCGATCGCGGCGAGATAGCCGAGCTGATTCGCACCCTCAAGCCGCGCGCGGTCCGCAACCTGCTCCTCGATCTCGACTATGCCACCGGCGATTGCATCGCGATCGAATTCGAAGGCGACGCCCTCGGCATCGCGCGCCAGCATCGCCTGACCCCCGGCGCTCACGCCCGTAAGCACTAACGCCCGATGCCTGTCACGGTCGATGA
>DATJWT010000477.1:0-3097 GCA_035500975.1 Binataceae bacterium (SeqCode) | reverse complement strand
CCTATCGAATCCAGGGAGCCGAGATCATCCGGTACGTCAGAGAGCACATGAATCTCTCTGACAAAGACGTTGCCTGAAAAGGCGGGAAGGGGTGGGCGATGAGCCTGCCCCTTCTAACATTCGTTAGGTTGAAATCCCGTGTACCTATTACGTACCTGATATGCGCTTTTTCCTAGCTTTCAGCGTATCTGGCGAAAGCGCAGATCGAGAAGACATGGGAAGTTTTCGATAGCTGGCAGTTCGAATCCCACCCCCTCCGCCAATCACCCTGAACCAAGGTCCGGACGTCCGTGCATCGAAGCGCCGCGCTGCAACGATCTTTCGTAACAAATATCTGAGAGTTGCCATGAGCCGCGTTCGGCGGGAGAGAATTGGAAGTGGAACCGCAAATCGAGACTAGCCGGCCAAATCACGCCGACCACATGTACCTGCCGGGAGAGGAAACCGGGTACGACGAACTGGTTGAGACTCTCGAAGCTGGTCTTGAAAAACCCGGAGTTCCGCTGCCGCGGGAATTCCTGGACCTTCGAGTCCCGGACATGGCGTTCGTGGTCAATCAGCTTCGCCTCTCCGACGCGGCGGAAGTAATTCGCCGCGTGCCGCTCGAGACGGCGGTCGCGCTGTGCGACCTTCCCGATCTAAACCGGCGTGCGCGCATTTTCGAGCAATTGGCGCCCGAATTGGCCGCCGCGATCCTGGAACGACTCTCCTCCGACGAACTTGCCTACGTATTGCGCGAGGTCAGCGCACACGAGCGCTATCGTCTCTTGCCGCTCGTCAGCGATCACGTGCGCACGGAAGTGGATCTTCTGCTTCGCTACCAGGATGACACCGCGGGCGGGATTATGACCACGGAGTTCGTCAGCCTGAGCACCGAGATGACGGCCCAGCAGGCGCTCGAGCATATCAGGCAGGTGGCAGCCGACCGCGAGACAATCTACGCCTGCTATGTCCTCGAACCCGGTACCGGCCATCTACTGGGTGCGGTTTCACTGCGCGACCTCGTGATCGCGGATCCCGGCCGCCAGATATCGGCCGTAATGCGACGTCATCCGGTAACCGTGCACGTAGAGGACAAGAAAGAAGAGGTGGCCGACAAGGTCAGCCGCTACAACCTGCTTGCGATCCCGGTATTGGAGTACGACGGGCGGGTAGTTGGATTCGTGACCGTCGACGACGTTATCGACATCCTGCTCGAGGAAGAAACCAATCGCGCACTGCGCAGCGGCGCCGTGGAGTCCGGCGCGCTGGATGAACCTTACATGAGCACTCCGCTGATAACGCTGGTGCGCAAGCGCGCGAGCTGGCTGGTATTGCTCTTTTTGGGCGAGATGCTGACAGCGACCGCGATGGGCCATTTCGAGGACGAGATAGCCAAGGCAGTGGTCCTGGCGTTGTTCGTTCCGTTGATCATCTCGAGCGGAGGCAATTCCGGATCGCAGGCGAGCACCCTCGTAATCCGGGCGATGGCGCTGGGAGAGGTGCGGTTGTCCGATTGGTGGAGAGTGGCGGGCCGTGAAATTCTCTCGGGGCTCATGCTCGGCGCGATCCTTGCGGGGGTCGGATTCATGCGGATCGGATTGTGGTCCGCGTTCAGCGACATCTACGGCCCGCACTGGATCCTGGTTGCGATGACCGTTTCATGCTCGCTGGTGGGAGTGGTGCTGTGGGGGACTCTGTCCGGTTCGTTGTTGCCGCTGATCATTCGCAGGTTCGGGGGTGACCCGGCGACGTCATCTGCACCGTTCGTAGCGACCCTGGTCGATGTTACCGGGCTCGTTATCTACTTCACCGTGGCACTTTTCATCATGCGGGGCAGGATGATGTAGCTTCGCCGGTCGCTCGCCCGCGTCAGATCTTCAACACCGATCTGAATCGCACCTTGCCGGACATCATCCGCTCGTAGCCTTCTTTCGCTTGATCCAGCGGGAAGGTTTCGATCATCGGGTGCACGCCGTTGGCTGCGGCGAAGTCGAGCGTGTCCTCCGAGTCCTTCGATGTTCCGGAGGGCCATCCCGCGATCGATTTCCTGGCACCCAACAGTTGTATCGACGCAACCCCGAAGGGTTCTGCGCTCGCACCTACGATCAGCAGCTTGCCATCGACGCCGAGCCCATCGATGAGACTGCCCATCGCTTTCCCATCGGGGGCGGTCGCGAGGATCACGCGCGCGCCACCCAATCCCTGCAATGTTTTCGCGACATCCTGCGACGCCGCATCGATATAGTTATGTGCGCCGAGCTTGATCGCGAGACTCTTTTTGTCCGCGCCTCTTCCGATTGCGACGGTTTCGAAGCCGAATTTGCTGGCGAATTGCACGCCGAGATGGCCTAGACCGCCGATGCCTTGAATCGCAACCACGTCACCCGGGCCGGCGCCGCCGTGCCGCAGCGCGTTGAAGGTGGTGACCCCGGCACACATCAATGGCCCTGCCTCTTCCGGCGCAAGATCGGCGGGAATCCGCGCCAGCGCTTCTATCGGGACGGTTACAAATTCCGCGTAGCCGCCGTCGTAGCTGATGCCGGGGACCTGCAGCTTTACGCAGGTGATGAAATCGCCGCGGCGGCAGGACTCGCAACTCCCGCAATGCCCACCGTGCCAGCCGACTCCCACCCGGTCGCCGACTTTCCAGGGGTCACTCCCCTCTCCGACTGCATCGATCACCCCGGCGATCTCGTGGCCCGGCGAGCGTGGGTACAAGATACCCGGCCAGGCGCCCTCTTTCGTGAAATAATCGCTGTGGCAAACGCCGCACGCCTCGACTTTGACGCGCACCTGTCTGAAAGGGACCGGCGGCAATTGCTCGTTGACCAACTCGAACTCACCACCTGCCCGGTTCACTCGCACTTTTTTCATCGATTGAAACCTCCAACACTGAACTACTGAAAGGACTATTGAACCAGCTTCGTTGCGCGCTACCTCGGACGCAATCAGCGTGCCGCAAAGCGCACGCGCCTTCGATCGCCAAGGTTCCCAAGGTTCGTTGCTTGCAATGCGGCGTGCTAATTGGGAGCCTGCCGTATCGTCGGGCGCAAACATCGCCTCTCTCAATCTCAAGGACGCACACGATGGCCGGAATCGAAGGACCGTTCTGGAA
>DATJWT010000476.1:0-3274 GCA_035500975.1 Binataceae bacterium (SeqCode) | reverse complement strand
AAGTTTCGTACAGCTCGCGCGCGAAGCCGAAGACGCAGGATTCGGGGGTGTGTTTATTCCCGAGGCCCTGAACGATGCGCTCCTTTGCTCACTGTCGGTAGCGAATGCGACCAAGCGCATCGCGATTGCCACTTGGATCGTCAACATCTACCTGCGTGAGCCCGCGTTGTGCGCAGTCGCGGCGGAGGCCGTTCAGGAGGCGGCCGAGGGCCGCTTCGTTCTCGGGCTCGGCGTGAGTCATCGACCCGCGCTGGAAGCTCGCGGGATCGAAATGGGTAATGCGCGCGTGCGCCTGCGGCACGACACCGAAGTAATTCGCAAAGCCTTTAACGGCGAACTGCAGATGTTTGGAACGCCGCTTCCCAAGCCTACTCATCCCATTCCCATCTACTTTGCGGCGCTTGCGCTCGAGACCTCCAAACTCGCGGGCGAGCTGGCGGACGGACTGATGCTGTACATGTGCCCGCCTGAGCGGATGCGTAAATCGATCGATGCCGCAAATGCCGTCGCGCGCGAACATGGCCGCAAACCTGGGAGCCTGACCAATACCTGCGGCGTCCCGGTGTTTTTGCATGAAGATTTGAAAACGGCCTACGAAGCGGCGCGCCGTGGACTCGCCTTTTACGGTGCACTGCCGTTTTACAACCGCATCATGGCGAACAGCGGCTTCGCCGAACCCGCCGCGCGAATCATGGACGCATCAAAACGTCGCGACTCGTCAGCGATGGCGGCGGCAGTCACCAACGAACTGGCTGACGCAGTCGCGCTGATTGGCCCGGCATCACGATGCATCGAGCGGCTACAGGCATACCAGGCGCAGGGGGCGGATGTTCTGATCTTGGCGCCGAATGCAGTCAATGAGGATTACGCGAGCGGTGTGCGCCGCGTCCAGAAGGCCTTTGCGAAATTGAACTAGCATCGCGAGTCGAAAAGGTTTCCGCGGGCCGCGATGTACAGGAAGGAAGCGCGGTGCAGCTCACCGCGGACGTATAGCTAAGCTGGCCTTTTGTTGAATCGCGAGTTTTTCCCCTGACACACCGGAGCCTGCGGGTGGCACGCTGATACGCGTGAACGCCTGGCCGCTGACTAACCTGTTCAACTTCAAGGGGCGGAAACGGACGAACAGGCTGCTCATTCCTCTAACCCAACACCGGCGAGGAGCTGTCCAATCCTGATCTTTGAAGGTGCAGTCTGGAAGATTCCGCGCCAATCGGTAAGCTGAAGCGAAACAAGCGGCGGAAAAGCGGATTTGAAAGATCAATCCATCCGGCTCGGCGGCATCACATTTTCAAAGCAGCGCTCGCGGTCGATTCTCCGCATCGCGGCCGCGATGACCCTGGTGCTGGTGCTGTCCGGCACGCATCGCGTCTACGCGGATGGGACGCCCGCGCAGCAGCCGCATCAGCCTTCGCTCTTCGAGCGCACTCCGCCGGGGTTCTCGTGGCAGACGGTCGACGAGATGCACTCGCGAGTTCTGGATTTCCCCGAATTCATCGAGGGCCTGCCCGATCGCGCGCGGAAGATCGTCGGCGTAATCGGGCCGGGAGGTGTTGCGCTCCGGCTTTCATTGCTGCTCGCGCTGGTCGTCGGGCTCTTCCTGCGCAGGCGGGTGGTCGCATCGATCGTGAGGGGCCTGAGTCCGCTGGCGTCACTTGCGAGCGGAAAGAGTTCGGTCTGGATTTCGAGCATCATCCAGGTGATCGCGACGTCCGCTGTCCCGGTCGCACTTTGGCTGCTGTATTTGCTGGTCAGGGAACTGACCAGGTATGAAAATCCGGCGTTCGTGGTGATCGGAATCGCGCTGCTCGCGTGGACCAAGTACACGATCGCGATGACTTCCGCGCGCGAGCTGGTGACTCGTCCCCTGCTGCCGGTTCCCGAGGGCCAGCGTTCCTACCTGGTCCATATCGCGCGATGGCTGTTGGTCTACGGGATTGTCGTCGATGCGCTGTTACACGCCCAGAAGGTGCTGGGAGCGCCCGCGGATGTAATCGCGCTGCGGCGCTGGCTGTTTGAGCTCTCGCTGATCCTGTTCCTGGCGGTGGCCTTCCTTCGCCGGCGCGCGATAATGTCCCTGTTCCCCGAGCTCGCCAACCGTCCGTATACGATGTTCGTGCGCGGGCTCGACCGTGTCTATCCGCTGGCTTTCGTCCTGACCCTGCTGACCGCGTTGCTGCAGTGGGCCGGATTTCGCCGGCTGGCGATCTTCGTCTGGTTCCGCACGTGGGTCCTGGCGGGGGTATTCTTCCTGGCGGTGCTGCTTCACTCCGTGCTGCGATCCGCCTTGCGCAGACTGATTCTGGGTGAAACGGAGGGTTCTCTCGAAGCCAGGACCTTCTACCTGTCGTGCCGCCGTCTGCTCGATTACGTCGGCTCGATAATCGTCATTCTGATCGCACTTCGGCTGACCGATCTCAACTATTGGTTGCTGCGGGTTCTTGGCGTGCCGCTGGGAACGGTGAGCGGGCGGCCGCTCAGCGTGCTGGTGTTGATCGAAGGGGCAGCGATAGTCGCGGGATTCATTTTCGTGGCGCAGTTGTTGCGCGATTACCTGCAGTTCCAGGTGTACCCCGCGCTCAATGTCGATCCCGGGGTGGCGCGCGCGATCGATACGTTCCTGGTCTATTCGCTGGCGGGTATCGGCGGGTTGGCCGCGCTCGAGGCGGTGGGCCTCGGCGTGGGGACGATCACCCTGTTTGCCGGCGCGATCGGCGTCGGCCTGGGATTCGGACTGCAATCGATCGCGAACAACTTCGCCAGCGGTCTGACGATTATCTTCAGCCGCGAGCTGCGCCGGGGCGATATCATCACGGTGGGCGACACCGTCGGAATCGTGGAGCAGGTGGGAACTCGCGCGACCAGGATGAGGACCCGCGACGACATCGAATACGTGGTTCCGAATGCGGACCTGGTAAGCGGCAAGATCATCAACTGGACGCGTTCCAATCCCAACGTCAGGGTCCACGTGCCGGTCGGCGTTTCCTACGACGCGTCGCCGACGGAGGTGCGCGCGATACTCGAAAGAGTCGCGGCGTCCGTTCCGGTAATCGAACATCTCCCGGCGCCGGAAGTCCGTTTCAAGGAGTTCGGCGACAACAGCCTCAATTTCGAATTGCTGGTGTGGGCGAACGTGCGGATCAATCCGCCGGAGAAAGTCATCAGCGTGCTCAATTTCGCGATTTTCGAGGCGCTGAAGGAAGCCGGAATCGAGATCCCGTTCCCGCAGCGCGATGTGCGCATCCGCTCCGCCGAAGGCCTGGTGGCATTCACCAAG
>DATJWT010000475.1:0-11435 GCA_035500975.1 Binataceae bacterium (SeqCode) | reverse complement strand
CGCCAGCTCATCAGGCTGGTGCGCTGGTCGTAGTCGAGCGTCAGCTCCGGTGCGAGCGCGGAACTCGGAATCTCGTAGAGACTCAGGAGCACGCGCACGATCACCAGCATCGCGACCAGGTAAACCACCAGCACCTGGTTCGACCATCCATGCGGCGGGTTCCACAGCATGTAGAAAACGATCCCGATCGGAAGCGCGGATGCGTACATGAATGGATGGCGCCTGCCCCATCGCGAGCGCGTGTGATCGGACCATTCGCCGATTAGCGGATCGCAGATCGCATCGAAGATCAGCGTGACCATCATCGCCGCGCCGACCCACGCCGCCGGCAATCCGATGACCTGGTTGTAGAAAAGCAGGAGCAGGGAGGTGAGCGCGGTCAGGTGAACTCCGAACGCGACCGATCCGACTCCGTACAGAATGTTGGTGCCAAGCTTGAGCTCGGGGCGTGAAGCAGGGGAGCTATCCATCTTTGATTCCGGCGGGCCAGCCGCGCGAACGCATGATGATGCCGGGAGGGACCTAGCGTCAAGGCAGTCTGTTTGCTGCGTACAAGCGGAGATGGCGTTCCCTGTGGCGGTTTTTCGTGTTAAGCCGATCTGAAGTGATTCGCGCGATACGTCTGTCGATCATCAAGGAATTTCGTTTGCTGCGGCGCGATCCGGTCGGCCTCTTCATGCTGATCGTCGCGCCGATTGCCGTAATTGCCGCAGCCGGGTTCTCGCTTTCCAGCCTCTATGGGGGCGGTTCGTCTACTTACACGATCGCGGTCGCCAACGAAGATGGCGGCGAGGTCGCGCAAGCGATCCTCGATGCGGTCCGATCGAATCGTTCGCTGGTGGTGGTCGATGCAAACAATCGCGACACCGCGCGCGCCATGGTCCGTGAGCAGAAAGCGGCGCTGGTCGCGCTGGTGATTCCCGATGGCACGACCGCGGCCTTCCAGAGTGGCTCGTCTCCGCGGGTCATCGTCTACACCGATCCTGTGCGCTACCTCGAAACCGTCAAAGTGCAGCTCGCGCTCGCCGAGCTCGGCCGGCGCATCAACATGGCGGCCAATGACCGCGCGCGGCATGAAGTGGTCTCCGCAAAAGATCGCCTCGAGAAGGAGATGGCCGATGCGGAGCACGGCGCGGACCAGGCCCGTGCCGCGATCGCGGAGTATGCCCGTACCGCGCAGAAGTCGCGCTCCGAGATAAATGCCCAGGTGCGCGACCAAATCGATGCTGCGATGGCGACCTCGAAGGCGCAGACCGAAAAGGCGGTCAGCGAAGCTCTCGCCGATGCGTCGTCGCAGGCCCACAAGCAGATGGTCAGGCAGAGTGCGTTGCTTGGCCAGGCGCGCGAGTATTTGCAGCACCTCAAGGAAGCGCAGGCCGCCTTCGAGCGCTGGCTCGCCGAGCTGAAGGAGATGGCCGGCTCGCGCGCATCGAATATCCCTCCGCCGCCGGCATTTCCCAATCCGCCCAACGACCTGGTGACGATGACCAGTTCGGAGCCTGCGGAGCCGGACTTCAACGCTCTGCGCTCCAGGCTGGAGAAGTCCGTCACCGCACCCGATATCAACATCCACATTCCCGGCGTCGCCTTTCCGCCGATTCCCGCGATTCCCAAAACGCCGATCCAGGCCACCGCGCTCTCCGCGACGGTGCCGGGCACGATCAAGTTCGCCGAAGTCGATGCGGAAGGGGTGGAGACCGGTCCGCTCAGCGGTTTCAATGCGTTCGACTTGCAGGTGCCGGGCTTCGCCGTGACCTTCCTGTTGATCGGAATGCTGATGGGAGTCTCGCTCGCGCTGATCGACGAGCGCGACTGGGGAACGCTGGATCGACTGCGCGCCGCCGCTGCTCCGCTGGGTGCGACCTTCGCCGGCAAGCTGCTGGCGCGATTCGCCGTCGGGTTCGTTCAGATGGCGGTGCTGTTCGGCGCGGGATGGGTTTTTTTCGGAATCTCCCTGGGCCGGTCGCCTCTGGCTCTCGCCATTCCTGCCGCGGCGATTGCTTTCGCGGGGGCGGCCTTCGGCCTGGTGGTCGCCGGGGTGGGGCGGACCCGTGATGCAGTGCTTCCCGTCGGCGCGATCGTGATCATGACGATGGCGGCGGTGGGAGGATGCTGGTGGCCGCTCGATTTTGAGCCGCAGTGGATGCAGACAGCGGCGCTGGCGATCCCCACCACCTGGGCGATGCGCGCGTTCAATGATCTGATGATCCGCGGGCTGTCAGTATCGAGCGTGCTCCTGCCCAGCGCCGTCAACGTCGCGTTCGGCCTCGTCTACATGGTTGCCGGGATCGCGATCAGCCGCCGCCGTTTCGCGCCGTAAATCACTTTCCTGCAATCTGGAGATCGTCCAGGTCCGCCATCGTCGCCGAGTGAGTTTCTTCGCTGTTGCTCGCGAATGCGATGGTCTTCACCCGCCCGGGTTTGTCGCCGAATGCGCGCTCGTAGTCGCGCACCAGGTTCACTTCTTCATGAACCCATTGCCCGACTTTAGCTGATCCGCTTTCCAGCACGATCGCCTTCTCGGTATCGGGTGCGAAAGGGTCCGGAATCACCGACCCGGCCGGATGACTGGTATCCCAGACGTATTCCAGCTTGCGCTTGATGGCCGGATTGGTGGCGTCATGGAACACAATGAACACCCGCGCCGCCGCATCGTCACCCTTGCGCGTGGAAATGTCGGCTTTGTCCGGCAAACGATCCACCCGCCATCGCCACGTCACGATCGGATACTCGGCGGGGTTGAACGGCGAGTCGATTCCAAACGAGTAGAATGAGCCATCGGTCGAAATCCGCAGGAAGTGATTGCCTCCGGTTTCCTCGTCGTCCTCGACGCGCCCCTTGTCCGGCTGCGGCCCCAGCCCCTCGGTGGTCCAGCTCTGCGGGACGCCATGCTCGAAGTCCTCGCTCAGGGGCGTCTGCGTGGACCCCGCGACGCTTGCCGTGAGCAACCAGAGACCGAGGATGGCGATGAAGAAGTATTTCATTTTCCGTCTAGGAGCGGCCGCGCCGTTATCGAAGCAGGCGTATGCTGCTCTTTCATCAGAACTTCGGGACTATAGTCTGCCGGCGTCGTGATCAGAAGCGCCTCGAACTCCTTCACCCCGCTGCCCAGGCTCTCCCATCCCGTGATGACGTAGCCGATACCGGGATGTTCCCCGGCAGTGCCCTCCGGAGGATCCGGCCGGTTGCCATCGTTGAAATAAAGTTGCCGCGTGAGCAGCAACAGGTCGGGGCTTGGCGCGAGCGTTTGAAGCGTCATGCGGCGGGGGCCGCGGATTCCCATCCATGTCACCGGAACCGCTCCTTGTTCCGTAATCTCACGCTCCATCGCGGGATCGCCGAGTTTCACCGGCGGCATCTTCATGTCGGACCAAAGCAGTTCGTATCCGTCCAGGCCGTTGAAATCGAGATCGATTCTTACCCGAATGTCGCCAAAGAAAATTTTGGGCGCCCAGGGCAAAGGCATCTTGAACGGGGTCTTGAGCATGTCGCGGTAGAAAAGGTCTTCGCGCTCAATCTCCGGTGTGCCAAGCCCGAGGATCAAATCGACCGAATGACTGATCCGGCGAATGACCCGGACCGGGCCGATTTTCCAGGCCAGAGGCCGGCTCTTGATGTCGTCTTCGTTGAATGAGAACGGGACCATGTGAAGGACCCTGGTGCTTAGCCGCACCTTCATTCGATCGATCAGGCTGGGTCCCTGTTCCCCCATCCGGCTCTGCGTCGCGTAGTCGATCGGCAGCCCGTTTCGCAGACCGATGCGATAATGATCTGTCTCAATCGTCTCGGTCGCGGGATCGAAACTAACGTAATGCCGGGAACTGAGCCGCGGAGAAGCTGCGGTCGCGAGGTACGCGTAGCGCGGCGCGCCGTCTAGCGGGTCATCCACCTCCACCTCCACGGTTTGCGCAGGCAGGGCTATCTTCGGACCGCGTCTCTCGCCCAGGTCCGAAAACATCATCACGACTTCATCGCCTTCGCCGAGTGCCCGATGCGTATCGATCGGCTTCCCCCCGGGGCCGTCCGGTAACAGGTAGTCGCCATCCGCCGAACTCTCGTCGATCTGAAACGGAATGGGTTCGAGATTGCCTTCGTGAATGGCGAGAACCTCGATGTGGTCAATCGGGGCGCTCCACGCCGACTTGGTGATCTTCAGGACGAGGGGCTCCCAGCTTCTCGGACTCCCGAGTGCTTGCGACGCAAGGCTCGCGACCAGCATCGTCGCGACAGCCATCCGGAGAAGAAGACGCGATTGGCGCGAGCGACGGTAATGCATTACAAGGTCCAACATGGCGGATTTTGCGGTTTCTCCAAAGGCGGGCAAGCCTCCCAAGGCGGTCGAGGAGCTCGCGGCAGCCATCAACGAGGACGGCGGCGAGGCGCTGGCGGCATACGAGGAGCCGATCGGCGGCCATTGGCAGATATTCGCCTTGCTGCCGACCGCCAAGGTTGAGCCAACCCCCTATCAGCGCGATCTGTCACCGGCGCATATGAAACGCCTCATCGAGGTGATGAAAAAAATCGATCGCTTCACCGAGCCGATCGTCGCGGTGCGCGCGGACGGAAAATACTGGACGCCCAACGGGAACCATCGCCGCGCCGTTGCCGCCAAAGCTGGCGCGAAGAGCATCCCCGCGATCGTGATTCCGGAACCCGAAGTTGCCTTCCAGATTCTCGCCCTGAACACCGAGAAGGCGCACAACTTGCGCGACAAGGCGCTCGAAGTGATCCGGATGTATCGCGCCCGGCTGGAAGAGCATCCCAGGCGCCAGGAAAAGGAATTCGCCTTCGAGTTCGAGCGCGCCCACTTCATCACGCTCGGACTGCTCTACGAGAAGAAGCCGAAATTCTCCGGCGGCGCGTTCGCGCCAATCCTGAGCCGGGTCGACAACTTTCTGGCCAAGCCGCTGAAAGAAGCCTTCGAAGATCGCGAGGAGCGGGCGGCGCAGGTCGAACGCGCCGATGAGCTGGTCACCGATCTCGTCGTGCAGGGCAAGAAGCGCGGCCTGGTGCATCCCTATCTAAAGAATTTCATCATCGCCCGATCGAACCCGTTATCGCGGGCACGCAAGACGATGCCCACCTGCGACGCAGCTCTGAAGAGCCTCATCAAGTCACTGTCGGAATTCGACCTGAGCAAGATTCACTTCGGGCAAATCCGCGACGCCGCACAAATCGCAGCTGCAACGGCCACCGAATAAAGAAATCCACATTCTTACCCTCTCCTTGTCCAAGGAGAGGGGAGGGTGAGGTGCGAGATTCGCCTGCCTCTACAGGTCACCAGGCAGGGATCTGGGGATTCCTGATTTCTTAAGCGGCTGCTGGCGCTTGGCTTAGTTCGAACGTGCCCGGCTCGAGCCCGTCCTTCGATCGCAGCACGACCTTCACCCCGAGCTTTTCTTCGAGCGCTTCGAGATCCCTGGAGCCGTTGTCGTAGAGATAGCGCGCGACGTCGGGGCTCAGCTTGACGATCAGCATGTCGCCCAGCGTCCGTCGCGCCGCCTCGCGGCGAATTCCGCGGATCACTTCTGCAGCTACGGTCGCGATCGATTTCACGACCCTGCGTCCCTGGCATCGTGGGCACTGCTCGGTAAGCGATGCTTCCAGGCTCTCGCGCGTGCGCTTGCGCGTCATCTGGACCAGCCCCAGCTCGGAGATCTTGAGCGCGGAGGTCCGCGCCTTGTCGCGCTTGAGCGCAACCGCTAGCGCCTCGCTGACCTTCTTGCGATCGGCCTCGCGCGACATGTCGATAAAATCGACGATTATGATGCCGCCGATGTTGCGCAGGCGCAGTTGCTTGACGACTTCTTCCACCGCCTCGAGGTTGGTCTTCAACACCGTCTCGTCCTGGCTGCGCTTGCCGACGAAGCGTCCTGTGTTCACATCGATCGCGGTGAGTGCTTCAGCTTGATCGAACACCAGGTAGCCGCCCGATTTGAGCCACACCTTGCGTTCCAGCGCGCGCTCGATCTGGGGCTCGATATTGAACTTGTCGAAGATCGGTTCCGACCCCTGATGCAGCATCGCGCGCGCCCGCAGTCGCGGCATGTAGGTCTGGATGAACTGCACGATGCGGCTGTAGGTATTCGCATCGTCGCACCACAGGCGCTCGACTTCGCTGGAAAACAGGTCGCGCACCGTGCGCAATGCCACATCGAGGTCGCTGTATAGCATCGATGCCGGCGGACCTTTTTCGCTCTTCTTCTGGATGGTGTCCCAGGTCTTGGTCAGGAACGCGATGTCGCGCTGGATGTCGCGGCGGGACAGCCCTTCGCACGCAGTGCGCACGATGAATCCGCCCTGCGACGGCCGCGATTCGTTCACTGCCGCGCGCAGCCGCGCGCGCTCTTCCGCGCTGGCGATGCGGCGCGAGACTCCCAGATGGTTGCTCGTCGGCGTGTAGACCAGGTAGCGGCCCGGTAGCGAGATCGATGACGTCAGCCGCGCCCCCTTGGTGCCCATCGGCTCCTTGGCGATCTGAACGATGATCTCCTGGCCGCGGCGGAGTTGCTGCTCGATGGGTAGGCGCGATCGCTGCGGCCGGCGCTGCTGCCTGCGGCGCGGCTGCGGCTTTTCGGCGGGCGCCGCGTCGTTCATCCCGAGATCATCGGGCTGCGCTGAGTCATCGATGGTGCCGGGCGGCGGCGGTATCGGTGGCTCGTCGGTTTCGACGTCTTCGCCGATAACCGCGGCTATTGTGCTGAGTCCATCGGTGTCGCCATGGAAGTCCGAGACATGCAGGAAGCCGGCCTTTTCGAGGCCGATATCCACAAACGCGGCCTGCATCCCCGGCAGTACCCGTGTCACCTTGCCTTTGTAGATGTTGCCCACGAGTCCGCGATGGTCATCGCGCTCGAGGTAGAACTCGGCCAGCGAGTTGTCCTCGAGTAAAGCCACCCGCGTTTCAAGCGCGGCGGCATTGATTACGATTTCACGTTTCACTTGGAAATTGTTCTACGCCCCTTGGCGGCGGTGTTTCAAACACGCATGCGATCCGGAAGAATTTTCGCGGAATTTCGGTGCCGGAAAGGATTATCCTAAGAGAGGACATCCGCCCATCTGCCACCACCACAAACTAGTCGAATCATACGGGTGGACTTGGGGATGTGCAAGGCAAGCTCAGAAAAGGCTTGAATTCACAGGCTTTTCACCGACCGGAGCCTTGACTTGCTGTCCGCGGGCGGTTACGAAACTTGTGATGTCTTCGGCAGCCGTAAGTATCGCGGCACCAATGCCCGGCGTCGCGATTCTCAACACCAAAGTACTGGTTTTGAACCGGTCGTACTTGCCGGTTCATGTTACCTCGGTCAAACGGGCCTTCGCCCTCCTGTATCAGGGGGTGGCCAAGGCGGTCGACGAGCAATACCGCACCTTCGATTTCGATTCGTGGCGCGACCTTGCCATTGAGCTCCAGCATGAGCGAGTCGGCACCGTAGGCGGGTTCATCCGCGTCCCCCGGGTGCTCCTACTGACCGCCTACGAGCGCATCCCCAAGCGCCATGTGCGTTTCTCGCGCTTCAATATCTTCGCGCGCGATAACAATACCTGTCAGTACTGCGCGCGCCGGCTACCACGGACCGATCTCAACCTCGACCATGTCATCCCGCGATCGCGCGGGGGTACCTCGACCTGGGAAAACATCGTTTGCTCCTGCCATCACTGCAATCGCCGCAAGGGCGGGCAGACCCCGGAAGAAGCGAACATGTTTCTCATCAAGAAGCCCAAGCGGCCCGAATGGACCCCTTTCAGCGCCGAGATGTTCTCGTTGCGCCGCTACCGGGAGTGGATGCCGTTTGTGTCGCAGGTCGACAGCGCCTACTGGAATACCGAATTAATCCAGGAATAGCCCGTCTGGGCGGCTTCTATAGCGGCCAGGAAAGGCCTTCGGAGCCCCGATATCTTGGGGCATACGTCTTGATCGGGCCCATGATGTCGTGGGATAAGCATATGGTGGCGGTGGTGAGGTGGAGGCGATGGCAGCATGCGCTTAAAAAGCCTTGAGTTAGTAGGCTTCAAATCATTTTTCGAACCCACGACGATTAGCTTTGCGCCCGGGATGACTGCGGTAGTCGGTCCCAACGGCTGCGGAAAGTCCAACGTCGTTGACGCCATTCGATGGATTCTCGGCGAGCAAGCGCCCACGCGCCTGCGCGGCAAGAGCACCGAGGATCTCGTCTACGCCGGCAACGATCAGAATCCCGCTGCCGGGATGGCGGAAGTCTCGCTCATCCTCGAAGCCGAGGATGGAAGCAAACTCCCCGAACCCTACGGTGCGCTCAGCGAAGTCGCGGTTACGCGCCGCGTCTATCGTTCCGGCGATTCCGAGTACCTGATCAACAAGATTCCCTGCCGCCTTAAGGACATCACCGAGTTCTTTATGGCCGCGCAGATTCATAGCCGCGGTTATTCACTGATCGAGCAGGGCAAGATCGAAGAAATCATCCAGGCCAAGCCGCACGAACTCCGCTCGATGATCGAAGAGGCCGCCGGCCTTTCGCTGTTCAAGGGACGCAAGGAGATCGCGGAGCGCAAACTCGATCGCGTTAAAGAAAATCTCTCGCGCGTCAACGACGTCATCAGCGAAATCGAGCGTCAGCTCAACTATGCGCGCCGCCAGGCCAGGAAGGCGGAACAGTACAAGATCATTCGCGCGGAGTTGTCGGAGCTGGAGAAACTGACCGCGGCACGGCGACTGATCGCGGAGCGGGAAAGCTTCGGTGCTGAGGCTGCACGCGCCGAAGAACTCGCCAACTCGATCGACAATTCGCGCCGGCAGGCCTCGGACTCGCAGGCGCTCGTGGAATCCGCGTCTGCAGAGGCGCAGTCATCCCGCAGCGAACTGGCCGGCGCCGAGCGTGAACTCGAAAGCCTCCATGCCGCGGCTGCGCAGCGTGAGCGTACGCGCGAGTTTCTGACCCGTAAGCTGCGCGACCTGAGCGAATCGGAACCGACAATCCTCGCGAAGATCGAGGAGCTGGAAGCCAATGCCGTCCTCGCGCGCGGGGCGCGCGCGGAAGCGGGTGCACGCCTCGCTCGCGAGACTGCGGGTGGTGAGTCTGCCGGCGAAACTGCGCTGTCTCATCTGACCGCGCAACTTCGCGTCGTCGAAAAGGATCTCAAAGACGCTGATGCCAGGGCCGAGGGTCTCAAGGACGACTTGGCCGATATCATTCGCGAAGCGGCTGTCGTGCGCGGACGCCTCGGCGATCTCACCGGAGAGCGTGCCGAGCTTGAAGAAAAGCTCGCCGCCTTCAACACCGGCAATGAAGGTGCGCTGCGGCTTCAGGCGCTGACCTCCAACGCGCATGCATTGCTCGCGGCGGCCGAACAGCGCCTTGAGCGCTGTCATGCCGAACTCTCCGCCCTCGAAACTGCCGAGCGCGAAGCGAAAGAGGGCGAGATCGAGGCGCGCGCCACGCTGGAACATCTGGCGCAGCGGCTCGCCTCGCTGCGCTCGATGATTGCGTCGCGAAGCGAAGCGATGTCGGCGCACGGCGTGTCTGAGCGCACCCGGCGCTTGACCGCCGTGCTCGAATCGATGAACGGCGACCGTCCCACGACCGCTCCGGTCTGGCTGCACGAAGTCGTGCGCGCGCCTGCCGACCTGGCCCCTGCGCTGAGCGCGGTTCTGGGCGGCGAGATGGAATCAGTCGTCGTCGATTCGCCGAGCTTCGCGCTCAGAGCAATCGAGATCCTCAAGCGCGATCGCGGCGGGCGGTTGAGCTTCGTGCAGGAACCCGATGCGCAAGTCGTGCCTCATCCCGCGATCGAAGCTCCCGGTGTCGCTGGACGCCTGGTTGACATGATCGAAGTCGAGCCCCGCTTCCGCGGGCTCGCAGAGGTGATGCTGGGGCACGTGATCGTGACCGACGATCTCAATGCCGCGATGGCGGCATCCAACCTGAACGGCCACGGCACTTTGTTCGTGACCCGCGAAGGCGACGTGCTGAATCCCGGCCGGATGATCGCCGGCGGCAGCCTGGGAGTGAATGGGTCCGCGGCTAACGCCGATGCGTCTGCTCGCGAGACGGCCGCGGCGGAGTTGGCGCAGGCCGAGGAAGAGCATCGCGCCGTCTCAGAGCGCTTCGCGCGGTTTCAGGCCGCTCGCGAAGAAGGCGCGAAGGTCCTCAGCGCGGCCCTCGCGCGTGTGCGCGAATCCGAACACGAAGTCGCGGAGCGTCGCGAAGCATCCGTGCGCGCCGAGCAGGAGTCTGCCCTCGCGCAGGCGGAGGCGACCAACTCGCGACGCAGGCTCGCGGAAATCGGTGAGGCCGTGGTCTCGTCGAATGCCCGGCTCGAAGAGCTGGCCAGGGCCGAACAGGACGCCCGCGCCCGCCTGGCAGCGATGCGCGAAGAGCTCGGCGCTTGCCGCGCTGCAGCGGATCGCCTGACTACCGCCGTTGCCGAAGCCGCCGCCAAAGTCGAGGCGCGCAAATCGGAAATCGCCGCGATGGAGCGTGACCTGCGCCACGCGACCGAGACCGCAAAGCAGATCGATACCCAAATAGAAGAGCAGCGTACCGCTCTCCAGCGTTCCTGCGCTGAGCGCGCGGATTTCGAGCGCGAGTTGAGCACCCTGGCCGAGCAGCACGACGCCGCGCGCCTGCGCGAAATCGAGCTCAATGCCGGCGTCGAGCGGCTGCGCGTCGAGTGCGCCGAGTGTGAGCAGAAACTCGAGGCGCGGCGCGAGCAGCTCAAGTCTGTGCGCGAGTCTCTCCAGAAACTCGAGAGCGCGGCACGCGAGTGCGACCTGGCGCGCGAACGCGCCCGCACCTTGAGCGAAGAACTGTCGCGCAGTTTCCGAGAGAAATTCGAAGCCGACTTCGACTCGGTTGCCGCCGATATCATCCCAGCCCTCGCAGGCCGCGATCATGCGCAGGACGATGCGCGCTTGCTGGAACTCCGCGCACGTGCCGAGAGAATCGGCGAGGTGAACCTGGCCGCGGACAGCGAAGTGAAGGAACTCGAAGAGCGCGCCGAAGTGCTGGGCAAGGAGCGTGCTGACCTCGATGCCGCTGTGCAGGATTTGACCAAGACCATCACGCATCTCAATCGCGAGGCGCGCAAGCGTTTTGCCGAGACCTACCAGGGCGCCGCGAAGAACTTCGAGGAGCTGTTCCCCAAGCTGATGCGCGGCGGCAAGGGCCGCCTCGAGTTGACCGAGGCGACAGACGTGCTCGAAGCGGGCGTCAACATCATGGTTCAGCCTGCCGGCAAGAAAGTGAAAGAGATCGGCCTGCTGTCAGGCGGCGAGAAAGCGCTCTCCGCGATGGCGCTGGTGTTCTCGCTGTTCCTGCTCAACCCCAGCCCGTTCTGCGTGATGGATGAAGTCGATGCGCCCCTCGATGAATTCAGCCTGGCGCGCTTCACCGATCTGCTGACCGAGCTGAAGACGCATTCGCAATTCATCGTGATCACGCACAACCAGCGCACCA
>DATJWT010000474.1:0-6549 GCA_035500975.1 Binataceae bacterium (SeqCode) | reverse complement strand
GTGTTCATACCGGTGATCAAGAAGAGCGATAGCTCGTCCGGTTCAATCGGACGCGCGGGACGTACAGTATCATAAAAGGCTTCGTCGGAGGGGCAGAAGGTCGACCGGACAAAGAGCCGATCCCCGCTACTAACGATCGTGCGGGCGACCGATCACATCAGCACGACCGCTTGTCGGGTTAGGTTTCCGCTAACAGTACGACGACCGAACGGGACTCTGCGCGGTATTCCTTACTGGAGAGAGAAGGGGCTGTGCGCCATGGGACGATGTCTTCGGGAGTATCGCGCGAGGTATCGACCCACCGGCGCCATAGCCGTCCTCCGCTCAGTGCTGGCAGCTCGAAATTCAATGGCTCCCAGTAGGCATTCATGATCGCGTAAACGTCGAGGCCTTCGTTAAGCAACTGTGCGTAGAGAGCGATGCTGTGAGAGTCGTAAGTCCAGTCCGGCTGGTCGAGCCTTACGCCGTGCCACGATTGCCGCGCCCGCTTGATCAACTCATTGAGGCTGATGCGTGCTCGCTCATGCTGGACGTCCGCAAGGGCCCGGCCGGCGTTGAGCAGAGTTACGAACCTGTGCACATCGGCGTGTTTTTCGAGCAATGTCCAGTCGAGCCAGTTGGTCTCGTTATCGAGGCAGTATGCGTTGTTGTTTCCGCGCTGGGTGCGGCGAACCTCGTCGCCCATCTGGATCATGGGCACGCCGATGGAGAGAACCGTGACGGTCAGAAAATTCTTGATTTGGCGGTTGCGCAGCGACTCGATTGCGGCATCATCTGTCGGGCCTTCGATCCCACAGTTCCAGCTTAGGTTGTCGTCGGTGCCGTCCCGGTTGTCTTCGCCGTTGCTCTCGTTGTGTTTGCGGTTGTAGGAGACGAGGTCGTTAAGGGTGAAACCATCGTGGCATGTGACGAAATTGACGCTCTGCTCGGCCTCGCGCTCCTGCTGCCCGTAGATATCCCGGCTACCCAGCAAGCGGTTGGCCATTGGTCCGACTAAACCCTGTTCGCCACGGAAGAAGCTCCGCACGTCATCGCGAAATCGTCCGTTCCATTCCTTCCAACTGTCTCCGATGAAGCTGCCAACCTGGTAAAGACCGGCGGCATCCCACGCCTCAGCGATGAGCTTGGAGCCGGCGAGCACAGGGTCCGACTCGATGTCCCACAGCACGGGTGGGTTGGGAATCGGTTGCCCCGATTCGTCGCGCGCCAGGATCGATGCGAGATCGAAGCGAAAGCCGTCAATGTGCATAACCTCCACCCAGTAGCGGAGACTGTCTAGGATCATGCGACGAACGACGGGATGGTTACCGTTCAGGGTGTTCCCCGTGCCCGAATAGTTCGCGTAGCGTGACCGGTCTCGCTCGAGGATGTAGTAAGCGCCATTGTCGAACCCGCGGAAGCAGAGCGTAGGCCCGCGGTGATCGCCCTCGGCCGTATGGTTGAAGACGACATCGAGGATGACCTCGATCCCCGCCCGATGGAGTGCTTTGACCATATCGCGGAACTCATCGAGCCCTGCCAGCGGATCGCGACGTGAGCTGTACGCCTGATGCGGGGCGAAGAACGAAACCGGCGAGTATCCCCAATAATTGACCTTGCCGGGTGGACAGTCTTGAGGGTCGAACTGAAATATCGGGAGCAGCTCAACCGCAGTGATCCCGATCTGCTGTAGATATGGAATTTTTTCTACCAGACCCACGAAGGTCCCTCGCTTGTGCGCAACGACGCCGGAGCTGGGGTGACGGGTGAAGCCGCCCACGTGCATCTCATAAATGATTGTCCGTGCCGACGGATGCCGGAGCGGGGTGTCTCCTTCCCAGTCATAGCCGGACGGGTCCGCAACTACGCTCTTCATAGCCGTTGCGATGTTCTCACCGGGTTGGGAGGCAGCCCTGCGATCATATCGGTTGGGAACCGCGACTGCCCGGCTGTAGGGGTCGAGGAGTAGCTTTGTGCGATCAAATCGCAGGCCGTTTGCGGGATCGAAAAGGCCATCGACCCGGTAGCCATACAGCTGGCCCGGTCGTACGCCGGAAACAAAGATGTGCCAATAATGGTAGGCACGGTTAGATCCGGGATCGATGGAGATTACGCGCGCGGGCTTCGCATCGTCAGCACGGTCGAAGAACAGCAACTCAACGCTTCGTGCATGACGGGAGAAAACGCTGAAGTTGACTCCGTTACCTAAGACAGTTGCGCCTATTGGCGAAGCGAGCGACTTGAGTTCGCACATTCTGGTTGGCACTCTACTGTATGAAGGCGACGGAGAGAGTCACCTGGGTCGCAAATTGTCACTCCCTGGTCGAATCAGAACTATCGTGCGATCGGCGGCGTGAACCACCTTATAGGCGACACTGCCGAGGGCCCATAGCTTCAAGCGATTTCGTCCATGGGTCGACATCACAATCCTGTCGATATCGTGGCATTGGCAGTAATCCAAGATCGTCTCGGCTGTACCGGATTCCGCAGCAACCTGGGTTGCAACGCCGCTCCATTCTGGCCGGTTCCGAATCGCGTTTAGGTACTGCAAGGCCCGCTCTCTTCGGGCCTGCCACTGCTCATCAATCGAAATGCGCGTTGTACCTTGGCCGATCACATCTTCCGGGATCGGAATCACATGCAGAAGAGTGACTTCGGCCTTCAGCGCCTTCCCCAGTATGAGTGCCTCGCCGAGCGCGCCCTCCGCAAGTTCTGAACCATCCAGCGGAACGAGAATCTTTGTTTTCTCTTTCATACGTCAACCGTCATAGATACCGACTGGACGCCAGCGCGCGGACGCGATGGCGCTAGACGGAAAGCGGCCGAGTTCAGCCGGTACTCGGCGTTGGCAAATGGCAGCCCGAAAGTGCACCGCCGACGTCCACACGGTAACGTCCGCTTAGTTGCTTTGCCGGTTCTCTGGCGTGACTCAAGGCTGTTTCTAGTTCGGCGAGCTGGGCCCTCAGGGTTTCTTCGCTTTCTTTTTCGCTTTTCTTCTGGGCGGCAGCGGTAGCGTCTTGTAGTCGCTTCAGGACCTCGGCGATTAGAGATTCACCGACTTCTCGTGCGTAGTTCTGCCCATCCCAATCAAGTCTTGGCGATAACGAGGAATCGTATCGATACGTGACCGGAGGCTTGCGCTTCTTGAATTGCGCCTGTGTTCCGATTTCTGGCCGCAGCGGACTCTCCGCATCGCCGTGCCGGTATGCTTCAGCCGCCTTCGGGGGTTTCTTTCGGTTCTTAGGCTGTGCCACTTTCGTCTCCGAGCTTTGATCACACGCGAGACTATGCGATCGACCACCCTTGCATAAACGGTGTGTAGAAGGTCCAAGGTGCGGTCCCCCGGAATACCTATGTGGATTCAGGGGCCGCCCAATCCGGACGCGATACGATCCCTCGCCCATGTTGCGCGGACCGGCGAGGAACTCGCGGATGTCAGTCTGAACGAGCTCGATAATGCCCTGTTCGAAAAGCTCGCGACGAAAGAGCCCAAAAACGCGATCCTCGGGGACTTTCCTGGTCTCATTGTCGCCCGCCAAGCCGGAGTTTACGAAGAATACTTTCCTGAGCGAGATGTTTTCCTGGAGACCGGCGGCGACGAGGTATTTGAAGTGCTGGTCTGTGGGCGGCATCGAATAGCCGAGGATGACTACATTCGTCGCCGATTGATCTGCGGACAAGACCTCGTGGGTCAAACGGCGGAATTGACAGATTTTTAGCTCTTCTGAGTTATCGGGCGAGGCTCCACCGCTCTTCAATTCGCCGAACTTTCCAAAGCACGACCGAAGATCCCCAACCGACCAGGAAGAACGCGACAATCAGGTATCCAAGGGTCTGAAAACTGATCGCCGAGAGAGCATGAAAGAATTTGCCGTGGAGGCCAAGCGATGCGACCAGGACTTGCAGTAGTTCAACGGTGCCGATCAAGAGCGCGACGGCAATCGAGAGGCTGGTGATCGTTATGTTGTAGTAGATCTTTCGCAGCGGACTCGAAAACGCCCACCCGTAAGCTCCGACCATGAACATGCCGTCGACCGTGTCCATGAACGACATTCCTGAAGCGAACAGCAGAGCCAGCGATGTTATCGCCAGAACCGGAATTCGCTCGGTGGCGGCGCCGGCAGCGAGCGCGAGCAGACCGATTTCCGATGCGGTATCGAAACCCAAACCGAACAGGAAGCCGACTGGATACAACTGCCAGCTATGACTGATCAAGCTCTGCAGGCGGCCAGCCAAAACACGGTTTGCTAAACCGCGTTGGCTAAGCAACTCCTCCAGCCGCTCAGGTCGGTAGGTCCCTTGCCGCATGAGCCGCCATATCTTCCAAATCTCGATTAAAACCAAGAGGTTCAGGATTCCGATCAGCCAAAGAAAAAGTCCTGAGATGCTAGCGCCGACGATGGTTCCGTAGCGTTCAAATTCCGGCATGGCGGAACGCATGCTCGTGGCCGCGACTGCTAACGCAACGGTCATGACCAGGACGACGGTCGAATGTCCGAGCGAGAAGAAGAAGCCGACGCCGAACGGCCGTTTGCCTTTCTGGATAAGGAAGCGGGCGGTGTCGTCTATAGCGGAAATGTGATCAGCGTCAAAGGCATGGCGGAGTCCCAAGCTGTATGCGAGTGCCCCTAATCCAGCCATCGCGGGAAAGGCAGGTGCATAAAGAAGAAATAGTCCCCATCCGAATGCATGGATGAGGAGTACGCAACCGAAGAAAGCGAAAATACGAATCCGAGCCTCGCAACTCGGTGAACGATCGGAATGCCGATTTTGTCGGGACTGCGCGAACATGACGCCTGCCTAAGCGGCTTTTCGTGCTGTTTCCAATACCGGTTGGAAGGTGATCTTCGCCTTTGCCCCTCCTGTTCGATCAGAACCAGGCAACAGTCTGGCGGAGTTGAGAATGAACGCCATCTCTGAGGCGACATGGATGAAGGCCGCCAGTGTAGGATTGAGCAGACCAATGGCGGCGAGACCGATTCCGACCATATCCACTGAAATCGTGCCAGCGAAGTTCTGCCAGATGATCCGCCGCGTCCGGCGTGCGATCGCCAAGGTCTCGGCGAACTTCAGCAAGTCATTACCAAGCAGAACAATGTCCGCGCTCTCGCGCGCAACATCAGTACCGGAGCCCATCGCGACGCCGACGTTCGCTTCGGTCAGCGCGGGAGCGTCGTTGATTCCATCACCAACCATGGCGACGATGGCACCGTTGCGGACGAGATTTTTGACGCGCGCCAGCTTGTCCTCCGGAAGCAAGTCTGCCTCGACCTCGGCTATATCAAGTTGGCGCGCAGCAATTGCTGCGATCGGACGCGCATCACCGGTGAGCAAGATGGGCCGGATGCGCATTGCTCGCAGCGATGAAATCGCGGCGCAGGCCTCAGGTCGAACTGTATCGGCTACGATGATCGTGCCCAGCAGTTGCCCCGCACGAGAGACGAAGACCTCCGTGCCGGTAGTGGAAACATCACCAGCCGTCTCGGGCACTTCCACCCCTGTCTGTTTCAACAAAGTCCGATTGCCGACGAGTATCGTCGCGCCATCGACTTTCGCGGTGATTCCGAGGCCGGGCGTGTACTCGAATTTTTCGGGTTCGCGAGGCGAAGATTCGCGCGCGACCGCATACGCGACAATCGCCTTGCCCAGTGGGTGTTCGGAGCGTAGCTCAGCCGAGGCAGCGACTTCCAGCAGTTCTGATTCGTGGACGCCGTCGAGAGGAATCAGCCGCTGCACTTCCGGCCTGCCCAAGGTTACAGTGCCGGTCTTGTCCAGAACCACGGTGTTCACTGCGCCGAGCGTTTCCAGATAGAGCCCGCCTTTAATGATTGCGCCGAGACGAGCGGCGCGGCCGATGCCGCCCAGGATTGCAAGCGGAGTACCGGCGGCGATTCCGCATGCGCCGGCTACGATCACGACGGAAATCATTGATCGTACATCTCGTGTGATTAGGAACGTGAGCGCCGCTGCCGCCAATGCAAAATAAACCAGGTATCCCGCAAGGCGGTCCGCTAGTTGTTGGACCGGTGCTCTGGAACGTTCGGCGTTCTCGATTGCTTCTATAATCTTGCCATAGCTCGTATCGCGCCCAGCACGCTCCGTGCGGATTTCAAGCGCTCCCGACTGATTGATTGTTCCGGCAAAGACAATCGCCCCCGGCAGCTTTTCGACCGGCATCGACTCGCCCGTGATGCGCGACTGGTCCACGAACGAGTGCCCGCTCGTAACGATCCCATCCACCGGCACGGCGCCGCCTGGATTAACCAGGACCGAGTCACCGACGCGAAGCTCATCAGCAGACGCTTCGCGCACCGAACCCGCACTCCGCACCGTGACTGAACGAGGTAGAAAATCCATCAGGTCACGGATCGCTCGGCGTCCGCGCGAGATGGTCATGTGTTCGAGGACCTCCGCTACCAGAACGAACAGGGTAATGATTAGAGCGGTGAAGAATTCGGAAATTGCCGCGGCGGCCACGATCGCGATGCTCATGGACAATTCCATCGTCATTCGCCGCGCGGCGATGTTTTCCGCCGCCTCTCTGAAAATCGGCCAACCCCCGATCAGTAC
>DATJWT010000473.1:0-2889 GCA_035500975.1 Binataceae bacterium (SeqCode) | reverse complement strand
ACGCGCTTGGCCGCAATCGAGGTTTTCAGTTCCTCGACCTGCTCCGCGATCTCTTTCTCGGCCTCGGCCAAAGCCGCACGGCCCTTCGCGATCAGTTCGCCGAGCTCCTTGATTCTCGCCGCGCGAGGCGCTCCGCCTTCGTTCATCGCGGCCAATTCCGACTCGAGCCGCAGGTTGGTCTCCTTGAGCGAATCTACCTCGTGCGTAACGGCCTGCAGTTCCTTGTCGGTCCGCACCAGGTTGAGCCGCATCCGCTTGTTGCGGATTCTTGCCTCGCCCTCGGCGAGCTCCTTTTCGGCTTTCTTGCGGGTGTTGGCGCTCTGCTGATCTTCCTCGACTAGCCGCTGGAGTTCGGCCTGATTTCGCTCGTTCTCCTCGCGCTGCCCCTCCACTCTTCCCGCTATCGTCGCCAGCGTTTGTTCGAGTTCCTGGAGCTGGCGATCGAGAACCTGCAAACCCATCAGCCGGGCTATCTCTTCAGGCAATGCAACCTCCCATATGCACGCACAACCACATCGGGAAGGCGTGACCGTTGGTGTTTTGAGATGAACAATTTCGTACTGGTATGGGCCCACCAGGATTTGAACCTGGGACCAGCCGGTTATGAGCCGGCAGCTCTGACCGGGCTGAGCTATGGGCCCCTGCGAGATCCATCGGGCAATCACTCATGCTACCAATTTAAGCCTTCCGATTTAAGGGGTCCCTGACGATCGTTTAAAACGTCGTGCGCTCTATCTCCGGGTTTCCGACGCGCGCCGCAGCGTGATTACTTCCTGCGCCTTAGCCCATGCTTCCTCATCGTCGTGACTGCCCATCGACGCTTCCGCCACATCGCGCTTTAGCGCCTCCATCTCGCGCTGCCGCTTCCGGCGTTCCAGCGCCGCGATGTAGTCCGCTACCAGCACCTGGGCCTGCTCCGCATCACCGATAGGCGGACCCACCGCGGCGGCGGAAAGCTGCGCCTGTTGTTCCGCGCTCAGATTCTCGGCGATCCATCGTTCCATCGCGCCAATCGCCTGATCGCTCGCGCAGATTTCGACCATCGCCTTTGCCAACGATGCGTCGACAAAATCTCTTTCGATCTCGGTCTCTGCAATTTGCAATCGCAATTCCGGATGCAACAGCGCGATCGTGACCAGCCCGAACTCTGCCCGCGCACCGGCATCCGCCGCCGGCAATGATTGGGCCCGCGGCGCCGGGGCGGTCCGTTGGTAGCCGCCACGCGCGCCGCGTCCCTCCCGCCGCAACACTTCCTCCCCAATTCCGAGTATCGAGGCCGCTCGACTCGCCAGCAGATCGAACTCGAACGGATTGGTGACCATCCTCAGCACCTCGGCCACGCGATCCGCGGCCCGGGCGCGAGCTTCAAATGATTTGCTCGCCTCGCGCGCCTGCTCTCCGAGGAAATAGTCGATCAGCAGTTCCGCCGAATCGACCAATTCCGAAAAAGCCTGGCTGCCGCGCTCGCGAATGAAGGTGTCCGGATCGTACCCGGACGGAATGAAAATTCCGCGTCCGAGCATCCCCGCCTGCAGAAAAATCTCCAATGCGCGCAGGGACGCTTTACGGCCGGCGTCATCGCCGTCAAAACACGCGATCACATTCTTCGTATGGCGCCCCAGCAGGCGTAGCTGCTCCACCGTCAGCGCCGTGCCGCATCCGGCGACAGCCTCGTTGAACCCCGCCTGCGCCAGCATGATCGCATCGACGTAGCCCTCGACCAGGATCGCGCGGTCCTTCGATGCGATCGCGGAGCGCGCCTCGTGGAGGCCATAGATAGTCCGGGTCTTCGAATAGAGCGGCGACTCCGGCGAGTTCAGATACTTGGGCTGGCGATCGTCAAGCACCCGCCCCCCGAATGCGACCACCCTGCCCTGCACATCGCGAATCGGAAACATCACGCGCCCACGGAACATGTCGCGAGAGCCGTCCGCGTCTTTCTTCACGAGGCCAAGTTTGACCCCGGCCTCGCGCAAGCTGCGCTTCTCCAGCGCCTTGGTCAGCGATGCGATTCGCGCCGGCGCAAACCCGATGCGAAAAGCCTGGGCCGTTTCCTTCGTGATGCCGCGCGACTCCAGGTATTGGCGCGGCTGCTGGCCGTCGGGAGTCTTCCACAGCACGTGCGCGAAGAATTCCGCCGCGGTCTGGTTCGCCTGGTACATCGAATCGCGCTCGGACTTCGATGGACCCCCGTTGTAGTCGTCCTCCGGCAGATCGATCCCGTAGCGCTGCGCGAGCGACCGCACCGCTTCCGGGAACGTCAACCCCTCCATCTTCATGATGAAGTTGAAGACGCTGCCGCCCGTGTTGCATCCGAAGCAATGGAAAAATCCGCGCTCGGCGTTGACCGAGAACGACGGCGTCTTCTCCTGGTGGAACGGGCACAAGCCGACGAAGTTGCGGCCCGCGCGCTTGAGGCGCACGTGCGCGCCGATGATCTCCACGATGTCGGCGCGCTGCCGAACTTCCTCGATCTTGTCGTCGCCTAAACGTCCCATCAGGCTCCCAGCACCTCCCGCAACCGCGCCGGATAGTTGGTCATTATACCGTCAACGCCGCACTCAAGTTGTCGCCGCATCTCCTCGGGCGCATCCACCGTCCACACCAGCACCCGCAGGCCCCGCGCGTGAGCATCGTCGCAGAGCGCCGGAGTCACCAGGTCGTGGCGGGGATTGACCGCGTAAGCGTGAAGCTCCACCGCCTTCGCCAGCATCGCGGGAGCTTTCTCCTCCGCGAGCACTCCGATTCGGATGCCGCGATCGATTTCGTGGATGGCGGCCAGCTTGCTCCAGTCGAAGCTCGACACCATCGAAGTGTCGATCGCGTTCCACTTGCGCATCAGGGCCGCGACTTCGCGTTCCACCAGGCCCCCCTTCAGCTCGATATTCA
>DATJWT010000472.1:0-2792 GCA_035500975.1 Binataceae bacterium (SeqCode) | reverse complement strand
TCCCGTACTCCGTCACCACGTACATCACGTCGGTGCGCGGCGTGGTCACGACGTTGCACTCATCGATACGCGCGACGATGCGGCTGGCGCGGCGGCCCTCGCGCTCGTAGGTCGAGGCGAGGCACAGGATCGCCTTGCCGCCGCGCGATGCATACGCGCCGCGGATGAATTGCAGCTGGCCGCCGGTGCCGCTGATCTGGCGCATGCCGGCGGTTTCCGAGCAGGCCTGCCCGCTGAGATCGATTTGCGCGGCGTTGCAGATCGCCACCGCCTTGTCGTTCTGCATGATGCGATGCGGCAGGTTGGTGTAGTCGACCGGACCCGCAAAGCAAGCCGGGTTGCGATCCAGGAATTCGTACATCCGCTCCGATCCCGCCGCGAAGCAGTAGGTCATCTGGTACCGGTTGAAGGCCTTGTGCGCGCCGGTGACCTTGCCCGCTTCGTAGAGCGACACGAGCGAATCCACGAACATCTCGGTGTGCACGCCGAGATCCTTCACGGAAGATTGCGCGAGCAATTCGCACACCGCATTCGGCATGGCGCCAATTCCGATCTGCACGCAGGCACCGTCCGCGATTTCCGGAGCAATCAATTCGGCCACCCTGCGATCGACCGGACCCGCGGCAGGGTTCTTGAGCTCGGGCAGCTTGCTGGCGCCGCCATCGATCACGAGATCGACATCATCGATATGCACGCCACATTCGACCCCGAACACGTACGGCATGCTCGCGTCGGTTTCGACGATCACCTTGCGGGCTTTTTCGGTGATCGCTTTTTCGTAGGTCACCGACGGACCAAAGTTGAAGAATCCGTGCTCGTCCATCGGGGCGCAGCGCAGGATCGCGACGTCGACTTCGACGAAGCGGCGATAGTAGTCGGGGGCCTCGCCAAAATTCATCGGGATGTGGCTGCACAGGCCGCGGTCGTGCATCTTCCGCTCGAGTCCCGAGAAGTACCAGGAAAAGTAGTTGAGACGGCGGCCCTCCGGGTCGGCTTCGACCGCGGCGCGCGGCGTCATCGCGAGGCATCCGCGCAACCTGATGCGCTCGAGCCGGGGCACGCGCTGGGCGAACGCGCGATCGAAGACCTCGGGCTGCCCGAGCCCGAAACCGTACTCGACCCAATCTCCTGATTTGATTACCGCGGCGGCCTCATCGGGGCTCACGGTTTTGCGTTTCAGCTCTGACTGGTATGACGTGGACATCGGTTACCTTTCCGGTTCAGCTTGACTGCGAAACCCGCTTGAGATTTTCTTCTTCGCGCGAATCATTCGTCAATGCCAACCACCCACTCATCCGCGCAAGCAGAGCCGGCGCCGTCCACCGGCCGCGCCTCGCAGACGATACTGTTCCTGACGGTCTTCGTCGATTTGCTCGGGTTCGGGATCGTCATCCCGTTCCTGCCGATGTTCGCCGAGCGGCTGGGAATCAGCGCCTTCGGGATCGGATGGATCCTGGCGATCTATTCGCTCGCGCAGCTGCTGTTCGCGCCCGTGCTGGGCCGCATTTCCGATCGCGTCGGCCGACGCCCGATCATCATGCTCGGCCTGCTCGGATCTTCGATCAGCTACCTGATCTACGGCTTCGCAAATTCATTCACGCTGTTGCTGCTTTCGCGCGCGATTCATGGCGCGTGCGCCGCGACGGTGCCGACCGCGCAGGCGTACATCGCAGACACCACTACCGATGAAGGCCGGGCGCGCGGCATGGGGCTCATCGGGGCCGCATTCGGATTGGGTTTCGTGCTCGGACCCGCGATCGGTGGCGTGCTCGGCCACGCCAGTTTGAAGGTTCCGGTGTTCTTCGCGGCCGCGTTGACTTTCGTGAATTTGATCTTTGCATCGCAGCGCCTGCCGGAATCGCATCAGCCTCAACCCGGCGCGCCGCTCGGCCTCGCCACGCTCGCCGAGCCGTTGCTCTCGATGCCGCGTCAGCTCTTCGGCCATCACCTGGCGCGCCTCTTCGGTATCGCATTCCTGCTCACGTTCGCGCTCGCCGGGCTGGAAGCGACGTTCACGCTGATGGTCCCGGCGCTGTATGGCTACGGCCCGGCCGCGATGGGTCTGCTGCTCGGCTACGCGGGGCTCACCCAAGCGATCGCGCAGGGATGGATCCTGCGAAAGATCGTGCATCGCGTGGGCGAGGCGATGTTGATCGTGGTCGGGTTGGCCGCGCTCGGCATCGGGATGTTCCCGATGGGGATGGTTGCCAATCTCGATGTTCTGTTGGTGCTGCTCGCTCTGGTTTCGATCGGTTACGGGCTCGCGAGTCCTTCGGTCGCCAGCCTCATCTCGCGGCGTACCGGGCAGCATCGGCAGGGTGAAGTGCTGGGCGTGAATCAATCCGCGATGTCGCTGGCACGGATTTTCGGTCCGATTGCAGGCGCGTCGATTTATGGAATGATGGGACCGGCGGCGCCGTATGTCGGCGGAGCAATCGTCGCGGTGGTCGCGCTGATATTCACGCGCGGAATCGGGCAGGAGAGATCGAATTGATCCTATACGGTACGGCAATCGCCTTTCATCTCTTCGCGGTGATCGTCTGGATCGGCGGGCTGTTGACGCTCGCGAGCATCCTGGCCCGCGTTCCGGACGAAGTCGGACTGCCCCGCGAGCGCCTGCTGGGGACGGTGCGCAGCACCTACAAGGGCGCGGTAAACGTGGGCGCCGTCATCACGATCTTCCTGGGCGTCGTGATCATCCTGCTTAACCCGGAAGTGCTGCATCGCGGATGGCTGCATCTCAAGCTGTTGCTGGTGCTGGGAATTCTCCTCTACCAATGGCGCTTGTTCCG
>DATJWT010000471.1:0-3754 GCA_035500975.1 Binataceae bacterium (SeqCode) | reverse complement strand
CCGGAAGCCGCACCTATCGGTCCATCGAGGACGGCGATATCGAGACCGAACTGGTTCAAGGCCTGGAACTCGCGCGCATGGGCACCGGACGCATAGAAGCGCGGACCCGGCTTGCTCACATCCTCCGGCGGCGGGCCGCCGATTATTCCCGCATCGACGTAGCGGCATCCGCATCCCGCAAGCACCTGGCCAATCCGGCGCGCGGTGGCGGGTGCGATGGCATTGCAATCGGCGAACACGGGAGGCACCGGTGCAGCAGCAAGCGCATCGCGAAACTGCGCCGCGACCTCGACAGCGACACCGGGCGGAACGATCGACAGGACGAAGGCGGCATCGCGGACCAGGGCGGTATCGTCGTTGACGACCTCGAGTCCCGCGCGACGCACCCGCTGTGCGCTCTCATCGCTGCGGCCACGCAGCGATGCGCGTACTCGCGCGCCGCTGAGTAATAGACGCCGGCCGACCGCGGCGCCCATCTCGCCGACGCCGATGATTGCGACGATTGGTTGTTCCTGATTACTCATGGGTCCCTCGCGAAGAACCGGAGTCCGAAAGCTTGTGTCACTCCCCGGAGCTTACCATTGGTGGCGCGGGCGAATACGCCCGCGCATCATCCACGGGCAGGGACGCCCGCGCCACGATTTCTCAGACAAACAATTCAAAACTCCCGGGCTGACAAACGGCACGCGTCAGGGAACGACCGGGTCGGTCGAAATGACGTTCGGCGACGGGCGGCGGCCGAGCCATCGAATCCAATTTTCGTAGCCTGAGACGAGGCCCGGATTTGGTGCGTGGCCATGGTCGATAGCGCTGGAGTCGATCTCGGCGCGCACGTCGCTGGGGCTGAAGCCGAACTGACGGCGAAACGCCGCGCTGAAGTGCGCGATGCTGGAAAAGCCCGCTTCGTAGGCGATTTCGAAAACGCGGCGGCCGCGATGGGCCGGGTCGCGCAGCCGGGCGAGAGCATGGTCGAGGCGTCGCGCCTGGACGTAGCCGGCGACGCCGCCGACCGGCTCGAAGACGCGGTACAGCTGGGCGCGCGAGATGCGAAACCGCGCGCACAATGCGGCGGGGGAAAGATCGCGCGAGCCGACGTTGGCTTCGATGTGACGCTTGATGCGATCGGCGATGACGCCCTCGATCTGTGCGCGCGCCCGCGCGGCGGTGTGAATCGAGGGCGCGAGGCAAGCCGCGATCATCTGGCTGGTGGCATTGGCTACGAACGGCGCCTCGGCTTCATCGACGGAGTCGAGTCGGCGAAAGAGCGATGCCATATAGTCGGCGAGCAATGCACCGGTACCGCGATCGCCGCGGAGGACGACCCCGTGCGGGTCGACTCGCGGCGGCAACATCCGCTCCATCAAGTCGCGCTGCACGGTTATGACAATCGTCGAGGAGTTGCGCGCGCTGGAAACGTGCGGCTGTGCGAGGTCGAGGATCTGGATATCGCCGGGCCGCACGTTCATATCGGCCTGGCGCGTCGATCCTACCAGGCCACCCGCGTAATAGAGCTGCACCAGGTAATGATCGAGTCCGTCGGCGGAGATCCTACGAAGGTCGCGCTTGAACTCCTGGTCACCAAAGCCGGTTCCGCTGACGAGCATTTCGCCCAGGTGATAGGTGCGAACGGACGCGGTGAACGCGGGCGATAATTTCCGGCCGGGCGGCTCAACTTCAAAGATTACCCCGATGCTTTCGCGCCAGGCATCGAAGCGATCGGGCGCATCGCGCTGATCAGTGCTGAAAGCGCTAAACGCTACTTTGAGTTGTTGCGCCGCCGATGCCATTGGAGCCGGAAAATATCCCGATAATAGGACGATTCACGATAGCTTCTGATTCGATATGTTTTCAACAAGCAAAAGAAAGCATCCAATAGCCTGTTGTGAAACGAGGGCAAGAGTGTTTTTGTGTTGGTTCAATCCGAAAAAGGGGCGCGGGAGGAACAAGTGAGGAAATTTTGGCGGCTTCGTTCGATACTCTTTTTTTGTTTCGCGATAGCAATTTCCGCTTGCGGCGGCAGCAGTTCCAGCTCGCCAGGCACACCGCCGGCGTTCAATACCGCCAAGGGAGAGGGCGTGCTGGTTTCGAGCAACTCGGTAGTGACCTACGCCACGGGATCGTCGGGAGCGCAGGACGCGACGGTACCCCCGCTCAATACCTATTACATGAACACGGTCTGCCCCTCGGCGCTCACGCCCGAAGAGTGCACGCAAAATGAGACGAACCTGAACACGGCGCTGTTCGGCAACTTCGACTTGAGCAACGATCCAATAGGCAACAATCCGCTGGGGATCACGGCGGTGGACGGTATCGCCATCACCTACGGCGCGCTCAACGTGGACGGCGTGCCGGTTACGGTATCGGGCGGATTGCTCATACCGGAGACGGACAATTTCAAAGGAATCATCCTGTACTTCCACGGCACGGTGGTACAGCGCAACCAGGTACCATCGAACTTCATCACTGACAGCAACCCCATGGGCAACAACGGCGGAATACTGCTGGCCGCCACATGGGCATCGCAGGGTTACATCGTGGTGATGCCGGACTACATCGGGCTCGGCGTCGATACCGCGAACCCGCATCCGTACGTCGTGTACGACAAGGAAAATGCGCAAAGCGGGCTGGCGATGGTAAAGGCAGTGCGCGGCTACCTGGCCGACAAGAATCGCTTGCCGTTGTACATCACCGGTTACTCGGAAGGCGGATCGTACTCGCTGCAGGCGGGCCGCATGATGCAGGACAACCCGCGGTACGCATCGGCGATGGGCGTCACCTTGAAGGACGTGGCTCCGATTTCAGGGGCATTCGATTTGACCGGAGCACAGTTGCCTTTCCTGTTTGCCAACGTCACCGCGACCGGGAGTCCGTGGTTCGTTCTCAGTCCGACCACGACCAGTCTCGCGAAACCATACCTGAGCGCCGACCTGGCGTTGAGCTTTTCGAACTACGCCGACATCGCACCGACGGTGATAATGCAGCCTACCTTTTACAATTGCGCCCAGGGCATTGTGACTCTGTGTGGGAATGACGGCACGCTCAACGGCCTCTACTACCAGACTACGGTGATCGACGACACCACCATTACGCTCCTGGTGTTTAACCAGGCGAGCCTCGTCGGCTACAGCTCTAGCAACAATGCAGTGACGCCGTTACTAACGTCGACCTATGCACAACAGTTGATGGACCAGGACGCCAGCAACCCGCTCTACGCGGCGATGCTCGCGGCGGATACGTACCTCTTCGCGCCCAAGTTCCCGCTGGCGTTGACTTCGTTGCAGATGGATTCGGTGGTGACGCGGATAAACAGCGACAATGCGTTCATTTACATGACGGGCAGGAATCCAAAGGGCCCGTACCAGGAACTCCTGGTGGACAACAACAATTTCGTCGCCGCGGGGCTCTTCAGCAACGGCCCGATCGATCACACCAGCGAGTTGCCGTTCATGGCGATCCTGGTGCTCAACCAGTTCAACCTGAATCCTTGAACCATGGAGGAATGGGGAGCGGCCGCGCGCGTTACCAGCTATCGATGAAGGGATACTTCTTGGTCGCGCGCGGCCTGGGCGGAGGCGTGGAGCGCAGCACCGAAGTGATCCAGCGGCGGGTGTCCGCGGGGTCGATGACGTCGTCGAGGAAGAAGTGGGTCGCGTTGTTGAGCGCCTTGCCGCCGCGGTACATCTTCGCGACCATCTCATCGAAGGTCTTCTTGCGCTCCACCGGATCGGCGATCGCCGCCAGCTCCTTGCGGTAA
>DATJWT010000470.1:0-4994 GCA_035500975.1 Binataceae bacterium (SeqCode) | reverse complement strand
GGCAGCTCGATTGCTCCGATCCTTCCGCCCGAGAGACTCAACCATCCATCGACTCGACTGCAGAAGAAGGAATCGCCGAGGAGCCGATTCGCGGTCATGCCGCCCTGCGAATGGCCGACCAGCCAGAACGATGCGATTCGATCCTTCCCATGCTTCTGAAAGATGTGCTCGACGATGTTGCGTAGATGCTCGTCGTCGGCCTCCGCGACCCATCGACGCATCGGTTCCTTCGTCGCCGCCGACGGCGTCGCGATAACGAGCCGGTACTTCTCCTTGTAGCGATACGCTGGAAAATACGCGCGCTGCCACGATCCGACGGAGCCGCCGCCGTGCAGGCTGAGGAGGAACACGACTTTCTCATCTGCCCGAAGATCATCGGGATCGTCGACGTAAAACTTGCGTTTCAGCTTCTCGTCTACTGCACTGATACTCGGCAATTCGCTACCTCCTTCGCGTTCCCCTTCCGTCATTCCGAGCGGAGTCTGCGGAGCGAAGAATCTCGGCGAATGGCTGCTGAATCGCGCACGCTCGCTTTCCAGCGCTGGTATGCTGAGATTCTTCGCTTCGCTCAGAATGACAGAATGATGGCGGCATTCTGCGCAACTACCCGGCTTTCACGGCGCGCTCCGGCAACTGCGCCAAACCCTGCACCACCTTGACGCCATCCTCCGCCACGGCAGATGCAGTCACGACCAGCCGACTCACACCCGCTTCCGCATACTGCTTCATCTGATCGGGGGTCGGACCATCGCCGCCCATCAGCAGCACCGAGAATTCTATCTTCTCCGGGTCGCGCCCGTACTCATTCGCCATCGCCTTGATCTGCGGAATGCACTCGCGCGCTTTCTCGACGCTCAACCCTCCTGGGCACCATCCGTCGGCGTACCTCGCCACGCGCTTGAGCGCATATTTCGGATCATGCGCACCCAGCCACACGGGCGGAAGCTTCTGCACCGGCTTGGGCCCCACCTTGATCGGCGGGAACTTCACGATCTCGCCATTGTAGCCCACGTCATCCTTGCTCCAGAGCATCCGCAGCGCCTCGACGGCCTCACGCAGGTGCTGCCAGCGGCGCGCGAAATCCACGCCGAACAGCTCGGCCTCTTCGCGAAACCATCCGGCGCCGACGCCGAGCACCAGCCGCCCATTCGAATATCGATCGATCGATGCGGTCACCTTGGCGGTCTCGATCACGTTGCGCTCCGGCAAGAGACAAATCGCCGTGCCAAGCTTGATGCGCGAGGTAGTGTGCGCCGCGATCGACAGCGCGACGAAGGGATCGATCAAGGCTCCGTAGAAGTCGGGCACCTTGCCGTCGCGCGAGCGCGGATAGCGGGTCGTGTAGGTGGTCGGCACCGCCAGATGCTCGGCCACGTAGAACGACTCGAACCCCAGGTTCTCGGCCTCGCGCGCGACCGCGCCGGGATTTCCGGACTTGTCGGTGAGGAACGTGAGTACTCCGATTTTCATAGGCGGCGCCTCCGTGGGATACAGAGAGCCTAACATTGAACGGCCCTCTTCTGTCATCCCGCGCGAAGCATTCCTCATCGCGTCTACCCCTATCCGTCATCGCGAGAGCCCGTGAAGAAATCGGAAGCAGCAGCGATCAATCCTCCTTGCTCTTTCTCCTGCTCCTCATGGTGGCGCGGTCCGTCTCGGCCGCGACCACCGACAGATTCATTTGAACCGCCGCACCATGCCGTCATCCCGAGCACAGCATTCCTATGCGGAGCCGAGGGACCTCAGCGGACAGTTCGCTTGCAGCTATGCTAACAGACTAAGAATGCCGCGACGGTTCGATCATGCGCTTTGCCACGGACGGTCGCAGAATTCAGAGGGTGACACGCGCCATATCGGCGCATTTTGTCTGTACCCTGGTGGCACGCGTCGCGTTCGCTGAGGTCCCTCGGCTTCGCTCGGGATGACGCAGTGGGGTTTTCGCTGGGCGCGACTGAACTGTCTTGGCTCCTTGTTTCACAAGCTCCGAGAGAACGAGCAGGCGACCGATCGACCTGGCTTCTGGCCTCCGGACAGCTTCGCGCGCTTGTCGCACGACACCGAAAGCAGTTGCTGGTTCGCTAAGCGCTTCTTCTTGTGCAAGGCTTCAATCGCCGGAGAAAATGATCATGCCGCTGCCCGCATCCAGCCGCTTCCAGTTCACTCCCGATCTCTCCATCTGCCGCATCGTCAACGGCCTGTGGCAGGTCTCGGGCGCGCACGGGCGCATCGATCCTGCGCGCGCGATTCCCGAGATGTTCGCGTACCACGAGGCCGGTTTCACCACGTGGGACCTCGCTGATCATTACGGACCCGCCGAGGACTTTATCGGCGAATATCGCCGGCAGTTTGCGGCGCGATTTGGCGAGAATCGCCTTAACGAGATTCAGGCCTTCACCAAGTGGGTGCCGCGGCCGGGCCCGATGACGCGTCGCATCGTCGAGGGTGCGATCAACATCTCGCTCTCGCGCATGAAGGTTGAGACGCTCGACCTGCTGCAATTCCATTGGTGGGACTACGGCGACGATGCGTACCTCGATGCGCTCAGCCACCTGGCTGACCTCCAGCGCGAAGGCAGGATTCGCCATCTCGCGCTGACCAACTTCGACACCGAGCATCTGCGCATCATCACCGACCACGGCATCACGATCGCGTCGAACCAGGTGCAGTACTCGCTCGTCGATCGCCGGCCGGAAGACCGGATGGCCGCGTATTGCCGCGATCGCGGAATCACGCTGCTGACCTACGGGACGGTGCTGGGCGGCTTGATGTCCGAAAAATATCTCAATGCGCCCGAGCCGCGGCGCAGCGACCTGAACACCGCGTCGCTGCAGAAGTATCGCAACATGATCGAGGCGTGGGGCGGATGGCCCCTGTTCCAGGAGCTACTGGCCGCCCTGAAGCAGATCGCGGACCGGCACGGCGTGAGCATCGCGAACATCGCGGTGCGCGCGATTCTCGATCGGCCCGCGGTCGCGGGCGTGATTGTCGGCACGCGGCTGGGAGTCGCCCAGCATATCGCCGACAATGCGCGCGTGTTCGGCTTCCAACTCGATGCAGCAGACTGGGCGAAGATCGATGCGGTCAGCGCAAAGTCCCGCGACCTCGGCAAACTAATCGGCGACTGCGGCGACGAATATCGCTGAGGACCTCCTGATTTTCAAAACCCTTTCGGCTTCGGACAGCGCCCGCCGAGCAGATCGAACAAGCCCTTCGCCACATCCAGCGTCGTCCGATCGTGCAAGTACGGCCCCACGATCTGGATTCCCACCGGCAGCTTGTTCGCCAGCGTCCCGACCGGGATCACCGTCGCCGGCAGGTAGCACGCCCCCGCGGGCGCCATCCAGGTCGTCAGTGTCCAGTACGGCCGCTGCTCTCCGTTGACCGGCGCGGTCCGGCCCGCCTGCGGCTCCGAATGATCGTGCGCGATCGCGGGACACGGCATCACCGGCAGCAGGATCGCATCCCAGTCGGCAAAAAACTCTTCCCAGCGTTTGCGCATCTGGAGCCGCCGCTCGTTGTAGCTAAGCCATTGCCGATGGCGCAGCGAAAGCAGACGGCGTGTCTGCGCGACCGGCGAATTGCCCTCGGTCTTCGCGTATTCATCGAGCTTGTCCGGCGCGACTCCGCCCGCCAGCGCCGCCTGGAGCAGCGCCGAGAAGGTGTCGAAAACCTTTTCCAGCGTGAACGCCGGCCGCGCATTGCGATCGACTCTCGCGCCCGCGCCCTCCAGAGCCTGCGCGGCCTTCTCGAGCAGCTCGAGCGACTCCGGTTCCACGCGGCACGCGGGATCATCGAGCCACGCCGCGATGCGATATTCCTTCAGCGATGCGCGTCGCGGCGCGGGCAGCTTGAGCTTCCATGCCGGATGTTCCCATCGATTCGGACCCGCCATGAGGTCCAGTCCGAGCTTGAGGTCCTCGACGGTGCGCGCCATCGGGCCGGCCACCGCCAGGTCCGCCAGCGTCAAGGTTCCCGGTGGTCCGGGAATCTGTCCGTGCGCGGGAACGATGCCGTAGCTGGGCTTGTGACCGACCACCCCTGACATATGCGATGGCAGCCGGATCGATCCTCCTATATCGCTGCCGAGTTCCAGCGGGGTGAAGCCGCACGCGAGCGCCGCGCCCGAGCCGCCCGACGATCCACCCGGCGTGCGCGACACGTCATGCGGATTGTTGGTGGTGCCGAACACTTCGTTGTAACTCTGCAGGTCGCCCGCGTAGATGGGCAGGTTGGTCTTGCCGTAGATGATCGCGCCGGCTTCGCGCAGGCGCGCGACCGGCCACGCATCCTCGGTCGGGACGAATCCCGAAAGCTCGGGCGCCCCCGACGTCGTGCGCATCCCCTTGGTCTGGAACGAATCCTTGATCGTGATCGGCACGCCATGCAGTGGTCCGCGAATCTCGCCGCGCGCCAGCGCCGCATCGGCCTCGTCCGCTTCCCGCCGCGCGCGGTCCGCATCGATTGTCACGACGCTGTTGATCGGCTTGTCGAGCTTCTCAACCCGTGCAAGAAAATAATCGAGCGCCTCACGGCTGGAGATTTTCTTCGCTTTGATTTTTCTGGCGATCGAGATGGCACTGGACCAGGCAAGTTGCGCCACGATGTAATCCTCCCGTTCTGCCCCCTGCTTGTGAGTAGCTCACATGCCGGAGAAGTCAAGGAATTGACGTCAGTAGCGGCGGTTGGACCCGCCCGCCATCCGCATTCACACCGCTATGTGCAGCCGAGCGAGGATCTCCGGCGCATGATGGATCACGATCCTCGACAGCGCGAACACCAGCCCGAAGAACGCGCCGAAAATCCCGCCGTTGACGCGAATCCAGTCGAGATGCGTGCGGGTCTTGGATTCGATTTGAAATCTAATCTGTTCATCCGACAGCCGCGCCAGGTTCTCGCGCACCATGTGCGAAATCTGGCCTTTGCTGGTGTCCACCGCGCGCCGCACGATCTGATCGATCAGCCGCTGCGCGAGCTGCGATGCGTAGCTGTCGGGA
>DATJWT010000469.1:0-9938 GCA_035500975.1 Binataceae bacterium (SeqCode) | reverse complement strand
AAGCTTCAGGTCCTGTGGAAGCGAAAAACGCAGGTTCTCCAGGATCGCGGTGATATCGATGCCGTCGCGTATCGCCGCATCGGGCGTATGCTCCAGCTTCTCGGGCGTGGTCGCCAGCGCGATGCTCGAGAAGCGCAAGCGACCCGATTGCACCCGGTTTACCGCATCGACAACCGGACCCGGTACGTTTCTGAAAAACCGCAGATGCGATCGAATCGTTGCAACATCGAGCGGAACGCCGGAGGTCACGTGCGCGGTAACCACGGGCTTTTGCTCGGCCAGTCCCGTCAGCGCCGCATCGCCGTTGGCAAGCACGGTCTGTTCATGTACCAGCTTGAACTTCTCCACCTGCATCGTGTCGGGCGATTCGGAGAATTTGGCTTCGAACGTGAAGTCTCCCAGGTTCTCCGGCGGCGAGGAATCTTTCGCGCTTAGCTGCAACCCAACCACGCCGACGCTGGCCATGCCGTGAGCGGTGCCGTCTTCCGCGAGCGAAAATGTCACGCTACCGGAGGTTCGTCCCTTGAAGCTGGCCGTGCTGAGCACGAACTCGGAGGGCTGCTCGTTCCAGTACCACATCGAGACACCCGCGATCTGATCGTTCGGTCGATGCTGGTCGGTACCGACTCGAAGGCGTCCTGTCACCCTCATGCCCTGGAACGGCGGCTGCTCCACGTGGACCCCGAACTCGGCGCGCCATACCTGGGATTGGCGATGCCGGCGGAAGGCGAGCACGCCGAGCTGATCGAACAGGACGGTTCCGTCCTCGTTGTAGATCTTTGCGTCCGTGGTCTCGATGCGCCATGCGGCATGTTCGAGACCGTTGAGCAGCTTGAGGATGGTATCGACCAGCTCGGTCCCGATCCGCGGGAAAGGAGTGTTTACGTTAAACGAGTCCCGGTGCGGAAGTTGAAACTCCGGACGCACCAGCATCACCGAGTATAGCGGCATGCCGCCGCTGAAGAGCATCGAGTGGTAGCTGACCACGGCGCGAAATGCGTCCAGTTTCACCAGTGAGCGCCCGCCGTGGGAGATGTCGGGATGTTCGAATTCGAGGATGAGGTGGCTGCTCAGCCGGATGTGGGTGGCGCCCGTCGTGATGTGGTAGCCGGTGCGCTCCTCGACGCCTTTCAGCACCGCGGCCATGATGCGGTCCTGGTTGGCCAGCAAGGCGATCGCCGCCCCGCCCACCAGGACGCCGAGGGCGAGCACGACGATGACTGCGAGCCGGAGGAGTTTCATGCTTCGAGCGGGCTCGGGAATTCGGCGCCGGGCCGGCGCTTGCGGTCAGGAGTTATCGCCGGCCATCTCGACCGCGGAAGTTTCCGTGAAACCGACACGATGCTTGTTGCGCAGCGCGGTCTTCAGCACCCGGTTTCTCATCCGGACCGACTTGGGCGTCACTTCGACCAGTTCTTCTTCGTCGATCCATTCCAGCGCCAGGTCAAGCGTCATCGCGCGCGCCGGGCTGACCCGGACCGCTTCATCATGGCCGGTGGAACGCATGTTGGTGAGCTTCTTTTCGCGGCATACGTTGACCGGCAGGTTGATCTCCCGGGAGTACTCGCCGACGATCATGCCTTCATAGACCGGCTGCCCGGGCGCGATGAAAAATCTTCCCCGCTCTTCCAGGTGGAAAATCGCGTACGGGGTCGCCACGCCTTCACGATCGGAGACCATCGCGCCATTCACACGCGACATGATCGTGCCCTGCCAGGGTCCGTACCCGTTGAAAATCGAATGCATCACGCCGCTGCCGCGGGTGTTCTCCAGGAATCGCCCGCGGAAGCCAATCAACCCGCGCGCCGGGATGTCGTATTCCAGCCGCGCGCGGCCTCCCGTGTGCGTCACCATCGTGCGCATCTTGCCCTTACGCGCGGAGAGCATCTGGGTGACTATCCCGATGTGTTCTTCCGGAATGTCGACCACCAGCAACTCCATGGGCTCCTGCTTCTCTCCGCCGACTTCTTTTGTCACGACGGTGGGACGCGAGACCTGGAGTTCGTAGCCTTCGCGCCGCATCGTTTCCACGATCACCGCGAGCGCCAGCTCGCCGCGCCCGAGTACGCGCCACGAATCGGGCGTCAACTGCTCGATTTTGACGCTGACGTTGCGCCGCCCCTCCAGGTCCAGCCGCTCGCCGAGCTTGCGCGAGGTGACATAGTCGCCCTCGCGACCGGCCCACGGTGAATTATTCACCGAGAAGGTCATGGCAACGGTCGGCTCGTCGATACGAATCGGGGGCAGCGCCCGGGGATTCTCAAAGTCGGAAATCGTCTCGCCGATACTGATGTCCTCTATACCGGCTACGATAACAATATCCCCGGCATCGGCGCGCGGAATTTCTACGCGCTTGAGCCCGCGCCATCCATAGAGACGCGTGATCTTTATAGCCTCGCGCGAACCGTCGAGACGGCACAGCGAATAGTTCGTACCCGAAACGAGCGACCCTCCCACGAGGCGGCCGATTGCAAGCCGTCCAACGTAGTCGTCGTAATCAAGGTTGTTCACCTGGAACTGAACGGCCCCTTCCATCTCGACCTCGGGACCGGGCAGGTGCGCCACGATTCCATCGAACAGCGGGCCCAGGTCAGTACGGGGAACATCGAGCTTGGCGGTCGCGGTACCGGCACGCGCGTTGGTGTAGAAGACCGGGAAGTCGAGTTGGTCCTCGTGCGCATCGAGATCGATGAACAGGTCGTAGACTTCGTCGAGGACTTCGGCGATGCGCGCGTCGGAGCGATCTATCTTGTTGATGCACACGATCGCCGGCAATTTGGCTTCGAGCGCTTTCTTGAGCACGAACCGGGTCTGGGGCAGCGGCCCCTCGCACGCATCGACCAAGAGCAAAATGCCATCGACCATCGAGAGCGTGCGCTCCACCTCGCCACCGAAATCGGAATGCCCGGGTGTATCGACGATATTGATGCGGATGTCACGCCAGGTGATGGAGGTGTTCTTGGCCATGATGGTGATGCCGCGTTCGCGCTCCAGCGCGAAGGAGTCCATCACCCGCTCCTGCACGTTCTCGTTGGCGCGGAACACGCCACTCTGCTGCAGCAGGGCGTCGACCAGCGTGGTTTTGCCGTGGTCAACGTGGGCAACGATGGCCAGATTTCGGATGTCCTGACGGCGCATACTAGAGCGGTGAATACCAAGATGCGGCCGAGCCGACCCGGTTCGTCCGCATCAACCACAGATTGTACCGGCGTGGAGAAAGACTGTAAACGTGGGTCGCCGAATTAACGCATTCGTTACGAGCGTTGTTCACGGCCCGGAATTGAGTTCTTTCGCCTCGTGTTGCTGCAACTTCTCCAGCAGTTGCCGCGCGTTCTTCACTTCGGTGATCTGCCAGCGGCCCTGCTCCCGCGTCATGTGTATTTCCCAGTCCTGGCCCTTGCGGTCGGTGAACCTGGTCCAGGCGGTGTCACCGCTGCGATGCAGCAGCAGAAGTGAGCCCGCTACCACACCGATCGGAATCTGCAGGTTGGGATCGCCGTCGTTAACCTTTCGCTTCGCCACCGACTCGGCCACTTGGGCCATCGGTCCGGAAAATAGCTGCACGGCAGCCTGTCCTACCAGCGCACCCAGCGGATTCCCCGATGAGTCCTGCGCCATCATCTCCCGCCCGGCGTGCTGGATCACGCTCTGGAAGTCGATGTACTGGACGGCGGCGTCGCCATCGCGGTTCTGGACCGCGTTGCGCAGCCATACCAGCGCCCAGGTCGGACTGGCCGGCAGGTAGAAGATCGCCCACCATGCCACGACCACGGTCACGACTATCGAGGTGATGTGGCGAGTGATGAAGCGGGTCATTTCGCGTAAGGCGCGGGCGCCGGGTTCTCAGCGATTCGGGAGCAGGCTCGCGGCGGCCTTGTCGAGCAGCCAGATCAATTCGCCATCGGTCGGCTGGATGACCTGGGCCGGGAATTTCAGCGGATCGCGAGGGCCCGCGAGGATATCGCGCACTGCTTCCGCCTTGCCTTTACCGGTCGCCACGAACATCGCACGCGCGGCGTTGTTCGCAACCGGAGGCGTGAAGGTGATCCGCTTCGGGGGATCGGCTTCCACCTGGTCGCACACGACCAGTCTCGCTGTTTCCTCGATGGCGCGCTTGTGGCCGGGGAACAGCGAGAGCGTATGCCGATTGTCACCAAGCCCGAGCATCACCAGGTCGAGCCGCGGCACTTCGTCGTCTCCGATCGAGAAGGCAGCCTTCAATTCCTCTTCATACGACCGCGCCGCTTCTTCGGGAGGCAGCTCGCCCCGCATCCGATGCACCTGCTCAGGCTTCAACTGCAGGTGAGTCAGCAGCGTGCGGCGCGCCATGCCGTAATTGGACTCGCTATTGTCGGGCGGCACGCAACGCTCGTCGCCCCAGAAGAATTGAACTTCTTTCCAATCGACGCTCAGCTTGAAACGCGTGCCGAGCAACTCGTAGATCGCGGCGGGAGTTGAACCGCCGGAGAGTGCAATCGTGAACTGCGCGTGCGTACAGATGTCCTCGCCGGCGAAGTGTGCAATCTCCTCCGCCGCGTGGACGTATACCGCCTGCGCGTCGTCGAGAATCGTAATCTTGGGCTCGCTCATGAGTACTCAACGCGCGATCAGCTTCATCGCGCGATCCACCACGTTCTCTACCGTGAAACCGAAATGCTTCATCGCTTCGGCGTAGGGCGCCGAGGTGCCGAAGGTCGTCATGCCAATCACGTCGCCATCCAGCCCCACCCATCGATACCACGACAGCGGCACCGCTGCTTCGATCGCAAGCCGCTTGCGCATCGCGGGCGGCAGCACCGAATCGCGGTAGGCTTGATCCTGCGCTTCGAAGATCTCGAAGCTCGGCATCGAGACCAGCCGCACCGCCTTGCCGCGTTTTTCCAATTCTTCCTTCGCGCTTACCGCCAACCCAACCTCGGAACCGCTCGCGATCAGGATGATATCCGTGGCCTTCCCCGCCGTCTCCGCCAACACGTACGCGCCCTTCGCGGCGCCCGCGGCAGGCGCGAACCTGCTGCGATCGAGGGTCGGCAGCTTCTGGCGCGACAACACCAGCAGCGTCGGGCCGGTGTTCCGCTTCATCGCATACCGCCACGCCTCCGATGCTTCATTCGCATCGCCGGGGCGAATCACGGTCAGGTTCGGAATCGCGCGCATCGCCGTCAGATGCTCGACCGGCTGATGCGTCGGGCCGTCTTCGCCGACGCCGATAGAGTCATGGGTGAAGACGTAGACGACATGCACGCCCATCAGGGCCGACAGCCGAATCGAAGCGCGGCAGTAGTCGGTGAACACGAAAAACGAGGACCCCAGCGGGATGAGGCCGCCGTGCAGCGCGATGCCGTTCAGGATCGCGCACATCCCGTGCTCGCGGATGCCGAAGTGAAGGTTGCGGCCGTAGTAAGAGCCCCTCAGAAACGAGCCGCCTTCCTTGATATCGGTGAAGGTGGATTCGTTCAGGTCGGCCGAACCGCCGATCAACGCGGGAACCCGCGCGGCGATCGCGTTCTCCACCTTCGATCCCGACTCGCGCGATGCGATGTTGTCCTTGGGAGTGAAGACCGGCACCTCGGCGTCCCATCCCGCGGGCAGCTCGCCCTTGAGCATCTGCGCAAATTCGCGCGCCTCCGCCGGCTGGGTTGTCTCCCACTTCTCGTAGGCCTGGTTCCATTCGCGCTCGAGCTGCTCGCCGCGCTCGATCGAGCGGCGCCACTCGGCCATCGCTTCATCCGGAACATAGAAGTCAGGCTCCAGCGGCCAGTCGAAGAACTTCTTGGTCAGCTTCACTTCCTCGACGCCCAGCGCCTGCCCGTGAGCCTTGGAAGTGTTTTGCCGATTCGGAGCGCCGTAGCCGATGATCGAACGCACGCGGATCAGCGAGGGGCGATTATTCTCGGCACACGCATTCTCGATTGCGCTCGTCAGCGCCGCGAGATCGTTCGCATCTTCAACCGCCTGCGTATGCCATCCATAGGCATCGAAGCGCTTCACGACGTCTTCGGAAAAACTGATGTCGGTGTGCCCGTCGATGGTCACGTGATTGTCGTCGTAGAGATAGACGATGTTCCCCAACCCGAGGTGCCCGGCGACCGATGCGGCTTCGCTGCTGATTCCTTCCATCAGGTCGCCGTCGCCGGCGATCGCGAAGACGCGATGCGCAAAAACGCCCGATCCGTGATCGAAACGCGCTTCCAGGTGCTTGGCCGCGATCGCCATGCCTACCCCGTTGCCGAAGCCCTGCCCCAGCGGACCCGTGGTCGTCTCGACCCCTACGGTATGCCCGTATTCGGGATGGCCGGGCGTCCTGCTGCCGAGCTGGCGGAACCGCTTGATCTCGTCGAGCGAGAGGTCATAGCCGCTCAGATAGAGGAGCGAATAGAGGAGCATCGAGCCGTGTCCCGCGGAGAGAACGAATCGGTCGCGGCCGAACCACTTCGGATTGCGCGGATTGTGGCGCAGAAATCGCGTCCATAGCACGTACGCCGCCGGCGCCATGCCCATCGGCATGCCCGGATGGCCGCTGTTGGCTTTCTGCACGGCATCGGCCGCGAGCATCCGGATTGAGTTGATGCAGAGTTGGTCAAGTTTCGACCGATCGATTTTGATTTCGGCTGCGGTTGCCACGGCTCTCTCCAGAGAAGTTTAGCGCTACGGATAGTTGTTGTGGCCCTGCCGGACCTACCACTCGTTTCCTTCGTTGTCCTTGGGGTCGCCGGCCTTGTTTTTCATGACGTTGACGGCCGCTTTCGCCTCGCCCTTCAGACCTGCCGTGAGGGCCTGGCTGAAATGCTGCGCGATCGCCTTCATCATCGCGCCTTCAGCCGGGTCGAGCTGGCTCCCTAGCCCGGCCAGCCTGTCCATCGCGCGCTTGATTGCCTCGAGCGCCCCGGGCATGTCGCCGCGCTCGCGACACGCGATCGCATCGTGCAGCCCTGCCCTTACCTCGGCAACCACCGGGCCGGCTTTGGGGCCAATCACTACTTCAAGTTCGCCAAGATTTTCGGCCAGTTTGAGGAAGGAATCGGCTTCGGAAACACTCTGCGCCACACGCGGATTGTTCCATTTGTGCGAGTTGGCTTTCAAGCTTGCTTTTCCACAGGTGTGCAACCGCGAGAGCACGTTCTTTTCCCTCGCGATGATTTGATAGATGATTAAGGGTACTGCCCATTGAGGAGACGGGGCTTCGATGAGACGAATGCTGGATCGGCGCGTGGTGGTAACGGGGTTGGGGCTGGTGACTCCCCTTGGAACCGGGGTGGAGAAGAATTGGGAGGCGCTCACGGCGGGCCGCTCGGGCGCGGGACCGATCACCAAGTTCGATGCATCGCAATTTCCGGTGCGAATCGCCGCCGAGGTCAAGGATTTCAACCCGGAAGACTGGATCGAAAAGCGGGACATCAAGAAGATGGACCCTTTTATCCAGTACGTTTACGCGGCCGCCGCGCAGGCGATGGACCAGTCCGGCTACAAGATCGCCGAGGAGAATGCCGATGCGTTCGGCGTGCTGGTCGGCGTCGGCATCGGCGGCTTGACCACGGTCGAAGAAACCCACAAGCAGCTCCTGGAAACCGGCAGCATCCGACACCTGAGCCCGTTCTTTATCCCCAAGCTGATCTCCAACCTCGGACCCGGGCACATATCTATTCGCTATGGCGCCCGCGGCCCCACCTTCGCCACCACCAGCGCGTGCGCATCGGGCAGCCACGCCATTGGCGAGACGTACAGGATGATCAAAACCGGCATCATCGACGCCGGAATCGTCGGTGGGACGGAAGCCGCTGTCACCGCCCTCGGCGTGGGAGGGTTCATCGCGATGCGCGCGCTTTCCACGCGCAATGACGACCCCGCCCGCGCCAGCCGCCCGTTCGACAAGGATCGCAACGGCTTCCTGATCGCGGAGGGCGGCGCTGCCCTGGTTATCGAGGAGCGCGAGGCCGCCATCGCGCGCGGCGCGAAGATCCTCGCGGAAATCTGCGGTTACGGCGCCAACTCCGATGCGCATCACATCACCTCCCCCGCGCCGGAAGGCCGGATCATCGCCAAGTGCATGAGCATGTGCCTGACGGATTACGATCTCGATCCCAACGAGGTCGATTACATCAACGCGCACGGCACCTCGACCGAGCAGGGCGACATCGCCGAGACCCAGGGAATCAAGCGCGTATTCGGCGAGCGTGCCGCCAAGCTCGCGGTCAGCTCGACCAAATCGATGACGGGACACACGCTGGGAGCGGCCGGCGCGATCGAATCGGTGTTCACGGTGCTGGCGGTGGAGCGCGGAATTATCCCGCCGACCATCAATCTCGATCAGCCTGACCCGCAATGCGATCTCGATTACGTGCCGAACACGGCGCGTCCCGCGAAGATTCGTATCGCACTCAACAACTCGTTCGGATTCGGCGGCACCAACACCACGCTCGCGTTCCGCGCCGCCTGAGCAGGTCTTCAGATGGGTTCCAGAATCGTCGCTACCGGACGTGCCCTGCCTCGCACCGCTGTCTCCAATCATGATCTGCAGCGGTACATGGACACTTCCGATGAGTGGATCAAGACGCGCACCGGGATCACCACGCGCTACACGATGCGATCGGGCGAGTCGCTGGCCGAACTTGCCACCACCGCCAGCCGTGTCGCGCTCGAGCGTGCCGGGCTCAAGCCCGGCGACCTCGATGCGATCATCGTGGGGACGGTCTCTTCCGAATACGCGTTTCCATCCTTCGCCTGCCAGGTCCAGACCCAGCTCGGAATCGACACGATCCCGGCATTCGACGTGGCCGCGGCGTGCTCGGGTTTCGTATATGCGCTGACCGTAGCAGACAGCTCCATGCGTGCGGGCGATTTTCAGCGCGTGCTGGTGGTCGGCGCGGACGCCCTTTCGACATTCGTGGACTGGAGCGATCGCCGTACAGCGGTCCTGTTTGGCGATGGAGCCGGTGCGGCGGTCCTGGTAAGCGAGCCCGGTGACCGGGGAGTCTTGGGAAGTCTGCTCAGATCTTCGGGCAAGTACTGGGACCTGCTCTCCCTGCGCGCTACGGGAGTAAGAGGGACGTTGGACTCGGAAATCCGCCGCGATCCTGAAGACGCGATCAAGATGAAAGGCCCCGAGCTCTTCAAGATAGCCGTGAAGAGCATGGAAGAGGTCAGCCGCCAGGTCGCGGAGCGCGCGGGAGTCAAAGTCGATGATCTCAGCCTGGTGGTGGGACACCAGGCCAACAAGCGCATCATCGATGCCGTTGCGCAGCGCCTGGGAGTGCCGCCGGAAAAGGTCTTCATCAACGTCGATCGCTACGGCAATACCTCGGCCGCCTCGGTGCCGATCGCGCTCGACGAGGCGATCGAACAGGGTCGCGTTCACGATCGCGACCTGGTGATGCTCAACGCGTGCGGCGGCGGATTGACCTGGGGAGCGAACCTCCTTCGCTGGTAAAGCGCAACCCGGTCGCGCCAGGCGGCCGACCTGACCCATCGATGCTTCCGCAACTTCTCGAGCGGCGTCTGATCGTCGTGCTCGGCAAGGGTGGTGTCGGTAAATCCACCCTGAGCGCTGCTCTCGCGGCGTGCGCCGCGCAGCGCGGAATTCGCACCCTCCTGATGGAGACCGATTCGCGCGCCCCGATGGCCGCCGCGATGGGCATAACGCCGTCGTTCGATCCCGTGCCTGCGCCGGGCGGGTTCTCATCGATGGTTCTCGACGGCACTCGCGCGCTCGATGAGTACCTGTCGCTGGTTTTGCCTGGACGCGCCGTCCTCAAGGCGGTCTTCTCCAACCGCCTCTATCAATTCTTTGTGCAGGCCGCGCCGGGACTGCGCGAGCTGATGATGCTCGGCAAGGTTTACTACGAGGTCACGCACCACGAGCGCGGCCATCGCCGATGGGACCTCGTCATCCTCGATGCTCCTGCCAGCGGGCAGGCGCTGAGCCTGCTCAAGATGCCGCG
>DATJWT010000468.1:0-4894 GCA_035500975.1 Binataceae bacterium (SeqCode) | reverse complement strand
AGCACCATCAGCCCGACGACATCCTGCACGGCGCGGATGATGCTCAGGAAATTGTTCATCTCGTGGCCGCGATGCTTCATGCCCAGGTGGCCATCGCGCGAGGTGAGGATGTGGAAGCAGATCGGTAGACCAAGATCTTCCGCGCAATCCCAGAGCGCATCGTAGCTCGGATGGTCGTAGTCTTCCTGGATCGGATAACCGGGCATCATCATGCCGACGAAACCCATCTCTTTGGCGCGGCGAAAATCCTCGATGGCGCTGTCGACGCTCAGCACGGCGGTCTGCGCGAGGCCGAGGATCCGATCGGGCGCCTCGCTGAACATCGATTGCAGCCAGCGGTTGTAGGCCTTCATGCAGGCGTCCTTGTACTCGGGATCGCGATGCATGCAGAGGCCCATGCCGACCGACGCGTAGATGACCTCGGCCGCGATTCCATCCTTGTCCATGTAGGGCAGGCGCGCCTTGCCGCCGTATGCGCCATCGCGGATGTCCTTGAACTTGATGCGGCGCGCGCGCTCGTTGCGATCCTTGATGCTGAAGCCGGCGCCATCGATGAAGCCGAGCGCGACCGGGCGTTTCATGCCGTGGACGACGAACGCCTCGGTGCCATCGGGCTGCTCGACGATGCGCGGCGCGATATCGCGGAATTTGGGATCGATAAAATCGACGTAGCAATTGGGCGGCTCACAGATATGGCCGTCCGCAGAGATGATGCCGCGAGGAATCATGGCGAGTTCTCCTTCCGACGCGGCCCAGGTTCGCTTCGCATCGCGATTACGACCGCCACGTCGCCCCGAACGATCGTGCTTTAGCAATTGATTGGACGATCCGCCAGTCCGCCGTCCGAGAGGTGGCGGGCGCCCGCCCGCTGGGCGAAGCGGCACTTTCAAGTCTTGGCGAGCGCGCGGGGTTTGTGGATCAATTTCCCCATCATGCCTCGCAAAACCAAAGACGCCAAAGCATCGCCGGCGTTGCCGCAGTTCAAGTACCATCCCGATCCCATTCGCAGCGGCAGCATCGTTCCATCGAACAAGAAATGCGACATCTGCGGCCAGGCGCGCGAGTTCATCTACGACGGGCCGGTCTACTGCGAGGACGAGCCCGACGCGGTGTGCCCATGGTGTATCGCGGACGGCTCGGCGCATCAGAAGCTGGATGCGGAGTTCGTGGATCGCGCGGCGATCGGCGGCGATGACTGGGAATCGATTTCGCCGACGATCGAAGAGGAAGTGGCGTTCCGCACGCCGGGTTTCTCGGGATGGCAGGAACAGCGATGGTTCACGCATTGCTCCGATGCGGCGGAGTTCATCGGGCCGATGGGCAAGGAGGAGCTGCGCGAGGCGGGCGCGGATGCGGTCGAGGCGATCAGGGAGGAGTGCGGTATCGACGATGACGACGAATGGGAAGAGTTCTTCGATTCGTTGAGCGTGGGAGAGGGGCCGGCGACGGCGTACCTGTTCAGGTGCCGGCATTGCGGGAAATTCGGCGGGTATTCGGATTCCGAGTGAGTAAGTGCCAGTGAAACATCGTGCAGGCAGTCGCGCGTGTCTCTCCGTCATTTCGAGCCAACGCCGAAGATTCTCAGCGAAGCTTCTCTCATGATCCGAAGCGAAAGTGTTCTTCGCTACGTGATTTTCGCTCGACTCCGCTTCGCTCCGCCTCGCGAGCGCTGCGCGCTGCGCTCGCAGACTCGCGCCCCTTCGGGCTGTAGATCCCGACTATCCCTGGCTCGATTCCCCCCTCATCCACCAATATCAACCAGGAACACCACTGACCGGCTCTCTGCCGTGTACTGAGGAGCACTGACCACCGGGGCTTCTTCCCAGGCTGAGATGTCGTCGGGTGAGGCGAGCGATGTGTCGATCCATCGACGCCACTTGCCCGGGGTGGGCGGCAATTCGAAGGTCAGCGGCTGCCAGTATGCGTTGAGCATCGCGTGCATCGTGAAGTGGCCGCGGAGGCTTCGCACGGTGAATGCGATCGAATGGGAGTCGTCGCCCCAGTCGGGGGCGTAGAGCTTGATGCCGTGCCATCTGATCTGCGCCTCTGCGAGGAGCTGGTTCAGGGTGAGTCCCGCCAGGCCGACGTTCTCCATCACGACATCGCGGCGCTCGCGGAACCTGGTCAGCATCTTCACGAAGCGGAAGAGCCCCGCGTTCCGGTCATGCAGGCGCCAATCGAACCAGCTCAGCTCGTTGTCCTGGCAGTACGCGTTGTTGTTGCCGCGCTGCGTGCGCCGCACTTCGTCGCCCATCAGCAGCATGGGGGTGCCGACCGCGATCAAGGTCAGCGCGATGAAGTTCTTTATCTGCCGAATGCGCAGCGCCTCGACCGCGGGATCGCCGGTCGGTCCCTCGACGCCGCAATTCCAGCTGAGGTTGTCATCCGTGCCGTCGCGATTCTGCTCGCCGTTGGCCTCGTTGTGCTTCTGGTTGTACGAGACGAGGTCGTTGAGGGTGAAGCCGTCGTGGCAGGTGATGAAGTTGACGCTCTGTTCGGGTCCGCGGTCCTTGTGACCATAGATGTCGGGGCTGCCGAGCAGGCGCGAGGTCACATGGCGGACGGTCGCGCGATCGCCCTTCACGAAGCCGCGCACGTCGTCGCGAAATTTGCCGTTCCACTCCTGCCACGCATCGCCGACGAAGCTGCCGACCTGGTAGAGGCCGCCGGCGTCCCATGCCTCGGCGATGAACTTGGTGCCCGCGAGCATGGGGTGCGACTCGATGTCGAGGATCACCGGCGGATTCAGCACCGGCTCCCCGGTCTCATCGCGGGCCAACACCGAGGCGAGGTCGAACCGGAACCCATCGACGTGCATCTGCGTGACCCAATAGCGCAGGCTGTCGATGATCATCCGGCGCACGATGGGCTGGTTGGCGTTGAGCGTGTTGCCGGTGCCGCTGTAGTTCGCGTACCTGCCGGTCTTGCGATCGAGCAGGTAGTAGGTCTCGTTGCCCAGGCCCCGCAGGCAGAGGGTCGGCCCGTGCTCATCGCCCTCGGCGGTATGGTTGAACACCACGTCGAGGATCACCTCGATACCGGCGCGATGGAGCGCCTTCACCATGTCGCGGAATTCATCCATCGGGCCGAGCAAATCCTGCCGCGAGCTGTAGGCGCGATGGGGCGCGAAGAACGAGACGGGCGCGTAGCCCCAGTAATTGATGAGACCGTCGGGAGCGTCGGCCGCATCGAACTGGAATACCGGCATCAGCTCGACGGCGGTGATTCCAAGCTCAACGAGGTAGGGGATTTTCTCGACCAGTCCCGCGTAGGTTCCCGCTCTTTCCGGCGTGACGCCGGAACTTGGATGGCGCGTGAAGCCGCGTACGTGCACTTCATAGATGATGGTCTCGACGAAACGCCGGCGCAGCGGCTGGTCGCCGTCCCAGGAATAGTTGCCGGGATCGACAACAATGCTTTTCATGGCGGGCGCGCTCGCATCGGTGCGCGAATAGGCCTTGGGAATCGCGACCGCGAGACCGTAGGGATCGAGCAGCACCTTGCTGCCATCGAAGCGCAGCCCGCGCTCGGGCGAGAATTCTCCACCGGCGCGGAAGCCGTAGAGCTGCCCCTCCCTGATTCCGGGAACCATCACGTGCCAGTAGTGGTAGGTGCGATGCTTGCGGGGATCGAGCGTGACAACCTGGGACGGCTTTACGTCATCTTCGCCATCGAACAGCAACAACTCCATCGAAGTGGCGTTCTTGGAATAGACGCTGAAGTTGACGCCACCGGGGAGAACCCGTGCGCCGAGCGGAGCGCTTGAACCGATTGCGATTCCGGAACTCATCCTCGTCCCCTCACTGGCAGCATCTTTCGCATTCAGCATAAACTGAATACGCAGTGCAGCTTAGCAATCGCATCAAGCGTTTCGCATGGATCGCGATAGGTGTCGCGCTCCTGGCATTCCTGGTCTGGGAGTCGGGCCCATCGCGGATAGTGTCGGACCTCGGGCTCATCGGCGGCGGTTTGATCGTCGTCGTGGTGCTGGAGCTGATCGTCGATTGGTTCAACACGGTTGGATGGTGGTTCACTTTTCCCCCGGGGCTGCGCGGCGGAACCCTGACCAGGCTGTTCTTCGTACGCCTGGCGGGAACCGCGCTCAACACTACTCTGCCCGCCGCCTCGGTCGGGGGAGAGCCCGCCAAGGTTTACCTGCTCTCGAAGGATTTTCCAGTGGCGACCGTAATTGCGACGGTGATGACCTCGACCCTGCTGTTCACGCTCGCGAAGGCGGGGTTTATCGCGACCGGCACGCTGGTCACGATCGAGAAGTTCAGCCTGTCGCATGAGTTCACGATCGGGATGATCGCGGGTTTCGTTGCGACCCTCATCGGCGCGGGCGGATTCCTCCTGCTCCAGTTGCGCGGGTTCAGCGCCTGGACACATCGGATAATCGCCTGGCTTCCGCTGCCCGAGAAGTGGGCGGAGGGAATCCAGCAGATGGTGCCGCACGTCGATGCGGAAATCAGCGCGCTGTTTCGCACCCGGCCGCGGGACCTGGCCATGGCGCTGTGCTCGCATTGGCTGGCTTTCGCCTGCGGCGTGGTGCAGGTGGTGTTGCTGCTGGGATGGCTCGGATTGCCGCGCAGCATCAGCGCGAGTATCGCGATCGAGTCATTCTCGATGGTGTTGGGATTCGTGGCGTTCATGGTGCCGGGCGCCCTCGGCGTGCAGGAGGGCGGCAAGCTCCTCATCTTTACAGCGATCGGATTGCCGGCGGCGGCGGGAGTGACGGTGGGAATCGCATTCCGGCTGACCTCGATTGTGTGCGCGGGGGCGGGGCTGCTGACGTTGGCGGTCTTGAAGGGGCGGAGGCGAGTGGAGCCGGCCACGGCGGAAGAGGCGTTGGCGCGGGACCTGGCGTCCTGAGCTTCCTGGAAAAGAACAATCT
>DATJWT010000467.1:0-4475 GCA_035500975.1 Binataceae bacterium (SeqCode) | reverse complement strand
GCCGCCAGCGATGGAATCGCGGTAATCATGCCGATTTCCAGATCACCGCCGCTGCTCAGTCCTTTCACGATCTGCGGCAGCCACAGGTTGACGCCGTACAAGCCCATCACGAAGCAGAAGTAGATCGTGGCCATCAGCCATACGCGGCGATCGAAAAGTCCCTCGCCGAGGCCGTGCCTGGAAGTGCGCGCGCGATGTTGCTGCTCGGTCGCAAGTATTTCGGAAAGCGCGCGCTTCTCATCCTCGGGAATCCAGCGCGCCTCTTCGGGACGATCGGGCAGCCAGAAGATGACGACCAATCCGAGAACGATCGCGGGCAGCCCCTCCATCGCGAACAGCCATTGCCATCCGTTGATTCCCAGCAGGCCATGCATCGTGAGCAACGCGCCCGAGACCGGACCGACAATTATTCCGGCGATCGCGGTCGCGGTCATGAACAACGCGATCGCGCGGGCCTGCTCGCGTTCGGGAAACCACCATCCGAGGTAGAGAATCACGCCCGGAAAGAAACCCGCCTCCGCCGCGCCGAGCAGGAATCGTACGGTGTAGAAGCTCGCTGCGCCGCGCACGAACATCATCGCGATCGCGGCGATGCCCCACGTCACCATGATGCGCGCGATCCAGGTGCGCGCGCCAACGCGCGCCAGAATCAGGTTGCTGGGAATTTCGAAAATGAAATAGCCGATGAAGAACAGGCCCGCCCCGAGGCCGAACACCTGGTCGCTCAGCCCCAGGTCACGGTTCATCTGGAGCGATGCGAAGCCCACATTGATGCGATCCATGTAGGCGATGATGTAGAGCGCAAACAGAAAGGGCAGCAGGCGGCGGCGCACCCGTGCGATGGCGGCATCGGCGAGCGCAACCCGGGCGGGAGGAGCGGTGGCGACTGGGGCGCCGGAAGCCGCGCTCAATCCGCGATCTCCGTGGAATTGGCCCGGGCGACTTTGCCGAGCCATTCGCCGGTGGGCTTGACGGTGCGCTTCTGAGTGGCGCGATCGACGGCGATCAATCCGAACTTGGGCATGTAGCCCAGCAGCCATTCGAAGTTGTCCATCGAGGACCAGTAGTAGTAGCCGCGGACATCGATGCCGTCCTTGATGCAGCGACCGACGCCGGCGAGTGCGGCCTCGACAAATGCGCGGCGCCGCGTGTCATCCTCGGTGCCGATGCCGCTCTCGGTCACGATGATCGGAACCTTCGCGATCGCAGCGGCGCGGCGGATGCATACCTCGAGCGCCTGCGGGCGGAATTCGTAGCCCATCTGGGTCTGCTCGAGACCGGGTTCGGGACCGAGGGGTCCATCGGGGCCGATACGCCGGCGGGTGTAGGTCTGCACGCCGACGAAATCGTCGTTGCGCGCCGCTTCCAGGAAAATATCTTCAGATATGCGCTCGGCGTGGGCAGCCTTTTCTTCTCCGCCGGGAACCGCCACGATTTCCGCCATCGCCACGGTCATCCCGACCGGGAATTTTCCGCGGCCCGATTTCAGCGCGACCACACCCATCCGATGCGCCTTCAGCACATTCTCGCCCGTGACGCTGCACGCGCAGAACGGAAACATCGAGAAGTTCTCCGGCGTGGTACCAAGACGACGCGCCGCTTCGACGCGCCACGGCAGCTCGGCGATGACGTCATCGGCGGGCATGATGCCGCCGACCTGGAGATGCGGCACGGAGTTCAGCTCATTGATGGTGCAGGCGCTGGCGAAGAGCTCTCCCAGTTCGTGCGCGACCCGCTCGCAATAACGCGCGAAGGCCGTAACCGACCCAACGCTTTCAAATCCACCCTTGGCGGCGAGCCATCGCGGCGACGAAAAATGCTGCAGCGTGACCATCGGGGCGAGGCCGTGATCGCGGCACGCATTCAGCACGCGCCGATAGTGCTCGATCGCGGCCTGCGAGAACTCGCCCTCTTCCGGCTCGACGCGCGCCCATTCGATCGAGAAGCGATATGAATTGAATCCCAGCTTCGCGAGCAGCGCGCAGTCCTCGACGTAGCGATGATACTGGTCGCAGGCATCGCCCGATTTTTCCATGAACGGAGTTACGGGCAGATGCTCCATCAGCCAGTAGTCGCTGTTGAGGTTGCCGCCTTCGACCTGGTGGGCGGCGGTCGCGGTCCCCCAGAGGAAGCCCTTGGGAAATTTCATGCGTATCCAATACCCCCGTAGTAGCGAACTGTCGATTGGCCAAAGCCGCGGCGATCATAGCCCGGAAGCGTCCGGGAAATGTTACGAGTGCGAGGACGCTTGATGGCGGCACAATTTCCCATTTGATTGCGGTCCGTGGATAATCGCTCGAAATACGCACCGTTCCGAAGGAGTGGCCTCGCAGTGGCAACCTATCCCGTTGTGTTCCTGCTCGATGTCGACAATACGCTCGTGAACAACGATGCGGTGATCGCGGACCTGATGAAGCATATCGAGAGCGCGGTCGGTGTGGAGCAGCAGAAACGCTATTGGGAATTTTTCGAACAGCTGCGCACCGAACTCGGTTACGCGGACTACCTGGGAGCGCTGCAGCGCTACCGCGTGACCTATCCGCGCGATCTGAAGATTCTGGCTGCGTCGCTCTACCTGGTGGATTATCCGTTCGCAAATCGCCTGTTCCCGGACTCGCTCGATGTCATCGAGCACGCGCAGAAGATGGGCAAAGCGGTTGCTCTCTCGGACGGCGATGTGGTCTTTCAGCCGCACAAGATCTATCGATCGGGAATTTACGACGCGATGAACGACGAGGTGCTCATCTATATACACAAGGAGAAGGAACTCGATGACGTGGCGCAGCGCTACCCGGCGGATCACTACGTGCTGATAGACGACAAGGTGAGGATCCTGGCGTCGGTAAAAAAGCAGTGGGGCACGAAGGTGACAACGGTTTTTCCGCGACAGGGCCGCTATGCGACGGCGGAAGAGATCGCCAAGTATCCACCGGCGGATTTTACGATCGAGAGGATCGGAGAGTTTTTGAAGTTTGATTTGGATACGCTGCTCAGGGGCGCCAAGCCAGCGGTGTGAAGATGCTACCGCTCGCTGAATGATGAACCTTCGCTGGCCCGGGATTCCTCAAGAAAGAATTTCGGAATGACACGAATTGGATTAGGCGTGGGAGGAACCGCATGTTCAGGCTCGATGGAAAGACAGCGGCAGTGACTGGTGCTGGATCGGGAATCGGGCGGGCGATTGCCACGACCTTTGCCGGTGCGGGGGCGCGCGTGTTCGTGGTGGAGCGCGATGTTCGTGGGGGAGATGAGACGGTAGCCGCGATTCGCGCCAAGGGCGGCACCGCGTCGCAAATCGAATGCGACGTCACCTCGGCGGACTCGGTGGCGGCGGCGTTCGCACGCATCGATCGCGAAGCGCACCGGCTCGACATCCTCGTCAACAACGCCGGCATCGCACACATCGGAACGGTCGAGAACACGAGCGAGGCGGACCTGGATCGCATCTATGCGGTGAACGTGAAGGGGCTGGCCCTTTGCTCGCGGGCAGCGGTGCCTCGCATGAAGAAAGCCGGCGGCGGCGCGATTCTGAATCTTGCCTCGATCGCATCGCTGATCGGCCTGGTCGATCGCTTCGCGTACTCGATGAGCAAGGGGGCGGTGCTCGCGATGACGCGATCGATCGCGGTGGATTTCATCAAGGACAAGATTCGCTGCAACTGCGTGTGCCCCGCGCGCGTGCATACGCCATTCGTCGACGGCTACCTGCACGCGAACTACCCGGGACGCGAAAAGGAGATGTACCAGCAGCTTTCGGAGTACCAGCCGGTAGGCAGGATGGGCACGCCGGAAGAGGTCGCGGCGCTCGCGCTGTACCTGTGCTCCGACGAGGCATCGTTCATCACCGGGCAGGCCTATCCAATCGACGGAGGCGTGCTGGTCTTTTGATCCGGAGCATCGCGATGAAACAGTACGGGCAGACGATCAACCTCAAGGACGATCCGGAAATTCTCCGCCGCTACGTCGAATACCATCGCGCGGCATGGCCGGAAGTTATCGCAGGGCTCAAATCGATCGGCATCCGCCGCATGCTCATCTGGATGCTGGGGCGGCAGCTTTTCATGCTGATGGAGACGGAAGACGATTTCGACATGGCACGCGATTTTGCGCGCTACGAAACGAGCTCGCCGCGAATCCAGGAATGGCAGGAGCTGATGGCCTCGTTCCAGGAGCCGGTCCCGAATGCGAAGCCGGGCGAGTGGTGGGCGCAGATGGAATTGGTGTTCCGGCTGTAACCTTTCACCTCCCCCGGTCGATCCTAGTACTGCCCCTCGCCCGAAGTTTCCTCTCCCGCCGTCTTTGCGGGAGAGGCGCCCCGCCGCCGGAACCGCCACGAGTAGTTAGCGGCGCCACTTTGCGCCGATCGGGAATTCGTAAGCGTCGAGTGATGCGGGCTTCATCTCGATGCTGAAGCCGGGCACGGTGGGCACGACGTAGCGGCCGCCGCGCGACACGATCGGATCGAGGAAGTGTTC
>DATJWT010000466.1:0-13280 GCA_035500975.1 Binataceae bacterium (SeqCode) | reverse complement strand
CTTACAACCGCAATGGCGCCATTGTTGGAGCCACTTTCACCGGAACCAGCACGGTCAATTCCGACGGCACATTCTCAAACAGCGGACAGTACACTAACGGCCTGCAGGGCAACTTTGCCGACAGCGGCGTTATCCAGACCGCATCGCAACTGGCCGCGATCTCGACCAGTTCGCATGGCGCAATCGCATGCAGCTACAAAAGACTCGGCCGCTGACAGATCTGGGCCCGATCCGCGTTCTGGCCTCTGGTTCGAACACTGGGGTTTATGGGCGTGGAAACCTGGTTCCGCTTGATTGTGCCGGTGGGGAACCCAGTGCCAAAGGTCAGAAGCCGCGCTCCGAGCCCGATAGGTGTATCTGCCGCGCGCGTTATGTAGTCCAAATTGGCGCGTGGACACAAACCATTTATTTACGATTTGTTGGCTTAATTCGGGTCTAATTCTGCAACCCGCAGCCGATCGCCTGATCTCCGCCTTCTCTTGAAGAGTTGACTTGAGCTTGGGGAGTTGTGGATGCAGGATTGGCGCACGACGCCTGAATGAGGCAAAGGACGTAATTCAAGGTTTCATTTGTTGTGCAGCATCGAGAACGGGAGGAAACCGAGCCCGGCGCGCGCTACCAACGCCCCCGCCAGTTGGGTCGCGATGACGAGGCAGCGCACGATGCTGGTTCAAGAGACGACGCTCTACAGCCGGGATCAACTGGAGCTCAATCGCACCTCTCAAGCTGTCAACAACGCGTCCATACGGCTGTAAATTCAAGATTCCTTGCTATTCCTCAATTTGCAACCATGCGTTGTTTATGCTTATAAGATGTTTAGTTAGTTCGATGGTGCCTGTGGATATCTTTGTTGCTGAATGAACTAGGGAGGCATCTGATGCCTCAGTCTGGCACGGTTACACTTCTGTTTACTGATTTGGTGAACTCGACCGACCATCTTCAACGGTCGGGCGATGAAGACGGCGACCAACTTTTCCGCATCCACCATCGACTGACCACCGACGCCATCGAAGCCAGCGGCGGCGAAGAGCTTCAATGGCTTGGCGATGGTGTTTTGGCGGCATTTTCATCAGCTGCCGACGCTGTACGTTGTGCAATTCAGGTCCAGCATACGGCCGGCCGGCTGATCAACGGTGCCAAATTCGACATTCGAATCGGTATCCATCTGGGCGAAGTTCTCAGGCGCGATAACGGATATTTTGGAACCCCGATAGTTACTACCCGCCGCCTGTGCGATCGCGCGAGCAGCGGACAAATCCTGTGCAGCCGAATTGTTGCGGACCTGCTCTCTTCCAGGCAATCCTTCGGCTTCCGCGATTTGGGAGATCAACGGCTCAAGGGCCTCGCGGCTCCCGTCGGCGTCTGCGAAGTTATCTACGAGCGCGATGATCCCATTGCCCTGCTCAATCGCACTCCCTTCGTAGGGCGCATCGCTCAACTAAAGCGGCTGACCGCGAAATTTGAAGAAGCGTGCCATGGTCGCGGCGGCATCGTAATGCTGCGCGGCGAGCCCGGCATCGGAAAAACCCGTACCCTGGAAGAATTCGCCGATCATGCCCTCCAGCGCGGCGCGGCGGTGATGCGCGGCGCCTGCTATGACGGCGAATGGCAGCCGGCTTTCGGGCCGTTTGCCGAAGCGCTCTCCGAATATGCCCAGGCTCTGCCGGCCCCGGAGCTGGCAGCGGCACTGGGAAAGCGTGCCGGCATCCTGGCCCGAATCGCGCCGGTGCTGCGGGAGTTGCTGCCCGACGTTCCCGAACCGCCCGCGCTTGAGAAAGAGGAAGAGCGCTTCAGGCTGTTCGATGCGGTGACCCAATTTCTGACCGCTGTTTCCCGCACCACTCCGCTCGTTCTGATCCTTGATGACCTCCACTGGGCGGATCGCGGGACCGTTGCGATGCTGAGCCATGTCGCCCATTTCATCGCGCCCAACCAGATAATCCTGGTCGGGGCCTACCGCGATGCCGAGGTCAATGCTGCTCATCCCTTTTCTGCGGCACTCGCGGGAATCGCACGGATGCGGAACTCCGAAACTCTTGCGCTCAAGGGCATTCACGCCTCCGAGCTCACCACTCTTCTCGAAATGATCAGTGATCAAAAGGTCCCCGAACCCTTGGTGGCGGCGCTCGGCGAAGCGACCCAGGGAAATCCGCTCTTCATCCGCGAGGTCCTGCTCCATCTGGTCGAAGAAGGAAAGATCCTCCGTGACGGACGGGGATGGACCTCAAAGCTTACCGTCGAGGAGCTGGGTCTTCCTGAAAGCGTTCGCCAAGTGATCGCGAGGCGCCTCAACCGTTTGTCGGACGAAGCGAATCGCCTGCTGTCGGTCGCGTCAGCGTTCAATGGCAGCTTCTCGTTCGATATCGCCGCGGCCGTTGCCGGCCTCGACGAGCAAACCGCGCTCTCGGCGCTCGATGAGGCCCTGGATGCGCAAGTGGTGCGACCGGGCACCGGTCGCGAGACCTTCGATTTCACGCATGCGCTCATTCGCCACAATCTCTATCTGGACCTCAATTCCCCGCGCCGGACGCGCCTGCATCGGAAGATTGCCGAAGAGATGGAGCGCGCGTGGGGAGAACGGGCCACGCATCATGCCGCGGAGGTCGCTTTTCACTACTGGCGGGGCGCAGCCGTCGGCGGCGCCGAGCGCGGCCTTGAATACGCCATAGCGGCAGCGAACAACGCCGAAGCCGCCTATGCGCATGACGATGCGGCGGCGTTTCTGAAAATTGCCCTCGAACTGATCCTGGAAAAAGATCCCCGCCGCATCGAACTGCTCAAGCGCCTCGGGCTCGCGATGACCTGGATGCCCGAGAGCGAGGAAGCGCTGGACACCACTTTGAAAGCGGCAGAACTGGTGGCGACGGCAGAGAGCCGCGAGCGCGCCGGCGAATACCTGGAAGGCGCGGCCCGCCAGATGATCGCTGCGGGCAGGACTCACGATGCGTGGGATCTGAGCCGCAAGGGTCTGGAATACATTGGCGACCGTCGCGACATCGTCTGGGCAAGCATGGACGCGCTCGATGCCTATCGGGTCGAAGCGGAAGCGCCGGAGAATCCCGGGGTGGCACTCGATTCACCACGCGCGCGTGAGCGCCAGCGGATTCTCAAGGAGTGCAATCCCGAAGATCTGCGGGGCCGGCGGCTCGACGACTTCCCCTACGAGAATCGCGATCAGATTGTCAACGCAACCGAGATCGATGCCATTTCGCTCCTGCTCCTGGCGGGGGATTGCAAGCGATCCGTACCTCTCTGGCAACAACGCGCGGCCGAGGCGGAACGTAGCGGCCAGATCGCGGCCGCAATGGACGGGTGGGGCCACCTGGCTCGCGCCCACAATTGCCTCGGAGACTTCGCGGAAGCGCGCGCTGCCTACGATCGCGCCCTCACCATGGCGGCGCGAGTCACCCGACCGTCCTTCCCTCTGCTGAACGTGATATCGGTACGCGCCGATCTCTTTCTTGTGGTCGGCGAGAAACTCGAGGAAATACCCACCGTGCCGATCTTTGACGAAGTCATCGCCAACCCGCCCGTCGAGTACAAGTTCGTTACCGCTTCGATCTTCGCCGGGCTTGCGATGCTGGCGGCTTTCAACAACCAGCCGGAAAGCGCGATGCAGATGCTGGCACCGCTTCCCGAAGCACTGCGGCGCGGGGCGCCCTGGAACGTCGCGTTCACCGCATTGGCCTGCGACGCGGTAACCGCGCTCTGGCTGGCCAATGGCAACGAATACGCATCGGCGTTTGAATCCAGCTTTCACAGCAAGGTGCTACCCAGCGACTTTCGCACACCGATGCGCGACGCGCGCCTCTCTCTCGCCCGTCTCTGTTCACTCCGGGGCCGTCACGACGAAGCTCGCGAATGGTTTGCCAGGTCACGCGAGCTCCTGGAGGAGGCCGGATGGCGTCCGCTTCGCGCGATAGTCGACCACGACGAGGGCCTGATGCACCTGCGGCGGGGCGATCCGCGCGCGGCTCAGCCCATACTCCAGGCGGCGGTGGATCAGTTCACTCGGCTGGAGATGTCCGGGTGGCTAAAACGGGCGCAGGAAGCGTTGCGATCGACCTGACGCACTCGTCCCTCCTCTAATCGAAGTGACCAGCGAGATCTGATCGGCGCGGCGGCTAGCAGACATGGCCCAATCAGACGCGATGACGGTGTTGTGCACCGACCTGGTGCGTGTGAACCGATCCGGACCAGCCAGCGAGGATCTGGAAGACCGCCTCTTCCGGACACATCACAAGCTGCTGTGCGATGCCGTCGAGGCCTCGGGTGGCCACGAGCTGCAGTGGCTGGGCAACGGCATGCTGGCCGGCTTCGAGTCGACCTCCGAGGCGGTGCAATGCGCGATCAGCATCCAGCAGACCCTGCGTCGTCCCGCTGAAGGCGTGCGCCTGGAAATCAGGATCGGCGTTCATTTCGGCGAGGCCCGTCAACGCGGCGGCGCTTACTTCGGCCCCGCGGTCAGCCTCGTGCGGCAGCTGTGCGAAGCAGCGGAGGCGGGCCAAATCCTGTGCTCCGGTACCGTGGAGGAGTTGCTGCGCTCGCGGCAGCGTTTCAGCTTTCGTGAGCCGGTGGATCGTGATGGGTCGGCCCTGCCCGCCGCGGCCCGCGAAGTTCTGTACGAAGCGAATGATGCGGCGGCGATGTTGAGTCGCACTCCGTTCGTTGGCCGTTCGGTTCAACTTCGCCGCCTGCAAGCCAGGCTCGACGAAGCGTCTCACGGCCGGGGTTCGATCGCGATGCTCCGGGGAGAGCCCGGCATCGGCAAAAGTCGTCTGCTCGAGGAGTTTGCCGATGTCGCGATGCACTCCGGCGCCATCGTGCTTCGCGGGGCATGCTACGACGGCGAGTGGCAACAGCCCTTCGGCGCTTTCGCCGAGGCCATACTGGAGTATGTCCGGCATGCCAGCCATGTCGAGCTCGTCGGCGCGCTCGGCACACGGGCGGCGATTCTCTCCCGTATCGTCCCGGCTCTGCGCGATGTCATTGCCGATATACCAGAACCTCCGGAATTGGACAGCGAGGACCAACGCTTTCGCCTGTTCGATGCGGTCGCCCAGTTCCTGATTTCAATTTCGCGAACCGCTACGCTGGTCCTGATCCTCGACGATCTGCATTGGGCCGATCGCGGCGTAATCGGGATGCTCAACCACGTCGCTCACTTCGCCCTGGCGCACCCGCTGCTCGTGGTCGGCGCTTACCGCGATGCCGAAGTGACCCGGCAGCATCCATTGACCGGCGCACTTGCGGCGATTGGACGTTCCCGCAACTTCGAGAGCCTCGCGCTCGATGGGCTAACAGGCGCGGAAGTGGGCGATCTGCTGGAGTTGGTCGGGAACGAAGCGCCGCCGGCCGAGCTGATCGGGGCACTCACGGATGCCACCGAAGGCAACCCCCTTTTCATCCGCGAAGTCCTGATGCACCTGGTCGAAGAGGGAAAGATTCTTTCCGAAGGACGCGGATGGATCTCCAGGTTCAGCGTCGAGCAACTCGCCATTCCCGAAGGCGTCCGCCAGATCATCGATCGGCGCCTGGAACGCCTGTCGCCGGCCGCCAATACGCTTCTCTCCAGCGCTTCCGCATTCAACGGATCGTTCCCGTTCGAAGTGACCGCAGCCGCGGCCGCCCTGGACGAAACCACGGCGCTCGCGGCCATCGATGAAGCGCTGGAAGCCCAGTTAATCCGTCCTGCTTCGCACGCCGATCACTTCGATTTCACCCATGCGCTAATACGCCAATCGCTTTATACAAAGCTTAACGGCGCACGTCGCACCCGGCTGCATCGCAAGATCGCCGAAGAAATGGAGAGGATCTGGGGCGAGCAGACCAGGGAACACGCCGCGGAAGTCGCCTTCCATTTCTGGCATGGCTCCGGTTCCGCGGGCACCCAACGGGGCGCCGAGTACGCGATCGCGGCCGCCGACAACGCGGCGGCGGCTTACGCGCATGACGACGCTGCAGAATTCCTGCGCATCGCGCTCGAGCTGCTCACCCCGAGCGATCCGCGCCGCTCTTTCCTGTTGCAGCGAATGAGTTTCGCCCTGACCTGGTCACTCAATGCGGATGAGGCTCTCAAGACTGCCCATGAAGCCGGCGCATTGATAGTCGCGAACGACGGGCCCGGAGCGGGCGCCGACTATTTCGAGCAAATCGCCCGCACGATGTACAACGCCGGACTGACCGCGGCGGCATGGGACTTGGCAAGGGAGGGCTTGCGCCACATCGGCGATCGCCGCGATATCACCTGGGCGAGCCTCAAGGAAGTGGACCTCAGCCGCGAGGAAAGCCAGGACCCGGGAAACCCGGGAGTAATCCTGGACTCAGCCGCCGGGCGCGAGGTCAGGGAAGCGTTGAAGTCCTTGCCCCGGGAGCAACTCGATGCGAGGCAGATCGAGCCGATCCATTTCACGCGCCTCGACATCCTCGCAGATCCTCATCCGACTCCACGGGCCCTCATGCGAACCGGTGACTATCGCAAGGCCGCCCGGCTCTGGCAGCAAGTGGCCGTCGACAGCGAGCAGCGCGGCGCCATTGTGCACGCGATCAGGGGATGGGCCGGCATGGGCCGCTGTCACAACGCGTTGGGCGATTTCGCCCAGGGAAGGGCCGCGCTCGATCGGGCCAGCGCTCTCTCTGCCCGGATCGGAATCCTGTCGTTCGGTCTCATCTCCTATTTGGGCGCTCACCTCGAGTATCGGTTCGTCATCGATGATGGCTTTGCGGACTTCCTGGCATTGGCTCGCAACAGCATGTCCTACGACGATTCCGCCGATGTTAACAAAATGCTCCAGGGCTTCGGGACGTCGAACAAGTGGGCGGTCGCGAGCGCCTACTCCTACCTGGCCTGCATGTTTGCCCATCTGGGTCAGCGCGAACTCGCGCTCGCGAGGCTGCCTGCTTTGATCGACGCAATCCAGCGCGGCGCGGGATGGTCGCTCGACTACGCGCTGATGGCGTGCATGACGGCCTCGACAGTTTGGCTGCTTGACCATCGCGAGCATGCCAACCTCATGGAACACAACATCTTTGAGAAGATGGTTCGCCCCGACTACCACTTTCCGTTTTGCGACGGGCGCTTGTCGCTTGCCCGGCTCTGCTCCCTGCAAGGCCGCTATGATGAGGCGATCGAATGGTTCGCCAAAGCGCGGGTGGTACTCGAGGAAAACGGCTCACGGCCTCTGCGCGCGCTGACCGACTTCGATGAGGCCACGATGTACCTGCGGCGCCGCCAGGACGCTGACGTTGCGCGCGCGCAACCGCTGCTTGCGTCCGCAATGAACCGGTTTGTCTCGCTCGGAATGACCGGATGGGCGCGACGCGCCCGGGCTGCGCAGCAGACCGCTTGAACCGAGAGGTGCACCATGCAGGAGTCGACTTCACCAGCCGCAATCCGCGAACAACTACATGCCGTGCCGCTTTTCGAGTCGCTGGAGGAGCAAGACCTCCAGGCCGTGATAGCCGCGGGAGAAATCCGGGAAGCGGCGCCCGGCGAGGCCATCACCCACGAAGGCCGAATGGAGCGGGATTTCTTTGTGATGCTTTCCGGGGAAGCCGCCGTTTCCGTTTCGGACGAAGACGGCGCGGTCCAAGTCGGGACGATTCAAGCGGGTGAAGCTTTTGGCGAGTTAAGCGCGATGCTCGACGAAGCGCGTACTGCCACGGTCACGGCGAGCCGCCGATGCCGCCTGCTGCGCCTGGAGCGCGGCGCGATCGAGGGCTTGTTCGCTACCAACCCCCGCTTCGCCCTCGCGTTCAGCCGCGAACTCGCCAGGCGTCTCAAGGAGACCCTCCGCATCGAGAACGGTCTGCAACTCGATCAGATGCCCGAGAAGATCACGCTCGATGCGCCGGATGTAACGCGCTTGCGGGAGTACATGGTCAACTACTACGCGACGGCGCTGAGGCACATCTTCAAGCATCACCGTCTGCTCGTCGATCGCAAGTTTCCCGAGTACGAAACCGCCTTCACCGTGACTCCCGAGGAGCAAGGGCGCTGGCTGGCGTTGTTCCGAACCCACGACACCAGGACTCCTTTTACCTACCACACCACGGTGGGAACGATGATGCTGATGCGCCTGGTGGGCGATGTCGGCGTGAACTTCAGGAACCTGATGCATCTGAAGTCCGAGATGAACATCTCACCCGAACACGCGATGAAGACCGGACGTAACTACCGGCTCGTCTCCGCCATCGAGGACATCATCGCCCTGCGCGAGGATCGCGTCGCGCTGGTGTGCGCATCGCGCGTTTACGACGATCAGGGAGTGCAGGTGCGCGGCTATCGCGACTTCTTCATCATCCTGAATCTCGACCCCGAATATATCGAGGCCTTGAGATCTATCCGAAGCTATGGCCGGCGGGACCCGGCAGAGTTCCATGGCCTCGCCAATCGTGAAGCCCGGCTGGGCAATTCCAGCGCGAACCGCGTGAAAATCGAGGTGCCGGAAGGCATGGGTTTCGAATACGGCAAAGTCTCGGGCGATCTGAATCTCGTGCACACCACGCGGCTCGCCGCCAAGCTCTTCGGCCATCCTCGTCCCTTCGTACAAGGACTGTGTACCGCAAACTACGCGCTCCGCTATCTGACCGAAGCCTCGGGACCTCCGGAGAACCTGCGTATTACTTTCGCCAAGCGCGTGTTTGTCGGGCAACAGGTCGAATTTGTCCATACCGACCGCGAGTTCGAGCTTTGGGATAGCACCGGCGCGCTGCTCGCCTTCGGGGAATACGACGCCGCGCCGCGCGTGGATCGATGAATAATTTCTGCCCATGAACAAACCGCAAGCGCCCGCGACCCCGCGCCATCCTCCTGACCGAATCGTTCGAACGATGAGAGAAAGCTCCCTATGACCAACGGCCGCCGCGAGTTCAGCGTTCTAACCCACAACACTTATTTCGGTGCAGACCTGCGGCCCGTCATTGCAGCGACCAGTCCGCAAGAGGTGATCGCTGCGGTCACCGAGGCATGGTCGCACGTCCAGGCGAGCAAAATCCCCGAACGTGCCCTGAAAATCGCGCAAGCGATTGCGCGCGTGCAACCGGATCTGGTGGGCTTGCAGGAAATCGTTCAATTGTTTCATGGCCCGTTCGATCGCATGACCCTTGAATACGACTTTCTCGACCTCATCCTCGAGGCCCTTCGCGCGCATGGCGTCGCGTATTCCATAGTTGCCATCCAAAATGACTTCGACCAACCAATCCCTGCCAGCGCCGACGGGATCTTCTTCCGTTTCGTAGATCGTCATGCGGTCCTGGTGAGGACCACGCCGGCTTCCTCCATACAGCCGCTGCGGATCCATTCCGGCACCTTCCAAAACCTGCACCCCCTGGGCGAGTCTGGCCTGCTCGCCGTGCCGCGCAGCTGGATTGCGGTGGATGCAAAAGTCGGCGCCGCCGAGTTCCGCTTCATCGAAAGCCACATCGAGTCTTACGAAGCCGGTGTGCAGTTGGCGCAAGCCGGGGAACTGATCGCGGGTCCGGCCAACATCGAACGGCCCGTGGTGATGGTCGGCGACTTCAACAGCAACGGCAACCAGGATCCGGCCGTGCTGGATTGCACTCCGACCTATCCCGCACTTATCGGCGCCGGCTTCCGGGATTCGTGGGCCGTCGTGAATCCGGGCGACCTCGGGAACACGGGCGTTCAGGCAGCCGACTTGCGCAACCCTGAATCAACCCTCGATCGCCGCATCGATCTGATTCTGGTGCGCGGAGAGGCTGTGTCAGTTTCGGCGACTCTGGTCAACGCCACTCCCGATGCGCGAACCGCTTCGGGTTTGTGGCCCTCCGATCACGCCGGAGTACTGGCGACGCTCGCGATCCGGTGACGATTGGAAGAGAGCACGGCCCGTTACTTCACTCCCGGACGGTTGCGGGACCTGTTTCAGAGTTTCCGGATTCCACGACGACCGCCCCTGGAACGGTTGTTCGGTCGGTCGCCTGAACAAGGTCAGCGATCAGGAGAATGATCGTTCCCGCCCTGGCATCGAACTGTCCTGACCTCTTCGGATCCTCGTTCGGAAAGAATCGCGATTGCTCCCACCGTTCAGGACTTTTTCAATGCAGTTTCGCCGCGGCCTCCGCGCGCCTGATCCATCCGCTCATCCCGAGCTTGCTGAACTGCTCCGCGGCGGCGGCCAACAAGGGGCGAGCGCGATCCGAATCGCCATCGGCGCCGCGTCGCAGGTACATCAGCGCCTCGTCGTAGTCGCTAATCGCGCGAAACGGGCGTGCCCCTTGCTCGTCAAAAACCTCGCGCGCCTTGGCAAACCATTCCCTGGCTTCCTCAACGCGGCCCTGCAGTGCGCACAGCCGCGCCAGCGAAAGGCGGCTGTCGCTTAGCGGGGCGCGGAAATCAGGTGCGAGCACCTTGAGACGGATGTTGCGCTCCACAGTCCCGGCGTGTTCCGTCGAATTGAGTATCCAAAGGGAAGCGGCGGCAATGCCGGCCGTTTGGCAGTAGGTCCTGTCCCATCCCGCGCCGCGTTCCAACGCAGCAGGGAGCAGACTGATTCGTTGCAACGCCAATTCGGGTTGGCCGACCTGAGCCAGTACATAAGAAGCGTAGGCATTGATCCCCGCCGCGGCCCATTTGGCCTCAGCTCCGGGCCCCTGCAAAAAGCCGAGGGCGGCGGGATTCGACATCAAATGCTCCCACCCCTCGTCGAGCGCGTAGTTCATTTCACACCGCGCCGCAACCAGGTTGAGCAGGCCGACGCTGTTGGGGGTTGTCATCCGCGCGGCAAGTCTCAGCGCCCGATCGAGCGCGGCTTCGGCCTCCGCGAAGTTGCCAAGCCCGATATGACACCGCGCCACGTCGGCCCATCCTCTGGTCGCCCTGGCAATAGCACCGTGTTGCTCGTCGTCGGCGGCTTCCCGCTGCTGCATCGGCAGGCAGCGGCGGTAGTCGCAGGCAAGGCTCAGGATCGCCCTTGCCGGAAGGGAGGAATCCTGCAGGACCTCCTCCCGCGACTGATAGGGCATCTCGAAATCTCTTGTTCCGAGTTGATCGCGAGGGAGACTTTTCAAGACCCTGTAGAGTTCGCGGTTCTCGGCCGAATCGATCCGGATACCGGGATTGTCGGGATCCGCGGCTTCCCTGCGAAACGTATCGAGCTCGGTGAGGCTGGCCCATACCACGTCCCGGGTTTCGCCAATCCACTTGAGCCCTTCGGTTGCCATTTCCCACGCCGCGATTTGGCATCCGGCCAGCAGCATCATACGCGCGGTCTGCTCGTAGAACTCCGCGGCCGCGCGATGACCTTCTCGGGAAACGACGAGTGCCCCGGCTTCCCGGGCAAGTTCCAACGCTTCGTTGTCGTTCAACCTCCAGGCCAAGGCGAGCGCGCGGCGGCCGAGCAAGCTCGCGCGCCGCGGATCGTCGGGGGCAAGTAGCCCCAGTGCGATTCGCAAGAAAGCGTCAACATCATCATGGGCGTAAGCGGCCTCCGCATTGTCCGCCGCCGCGACCGCATACTCGGCCCCCCGTGACGGGCGCGATGCCGACGCACCGCGCCAGAAATGATAGGCAAGTTCGGCAGCGTGAGCCGCGGTCCGCTCGCTCCAGGCACGCTCCATCTCTTCGGCGATTTTGCGATGCAGCCGCGTGCGCCGCGCGGGGTTCATTTCCGAATACAGGGTGTGGCGAATCAGCGCGTGCGTGAAATCAAACGTGTCGGGTGCGGAACCCGGACGGAGAACCTGCGCGTCGAGCGCCTCATCGATGGCGTTCAGGGCGGCGTCCTCATCCAGCGCGGCAACCGATGCAACGACGTCGACCTCAAACGCCCCGTTGACCGCCGACGCGACACTCAGTAACCGCTTGATGTTCTCGGACAGTCTAACCAGCCGTTGCCCAATTATCTGACGGACGCCCTCCGGAATCCCGAGTTCCTCGATGTTCAGGCTCGAGCTCCACCCAATCCCCTCGCGCAGAATCTTGCCTTCCTCAAGCAGATGCAGCAGAAGTTCGCGACAAAAAAGCGGATTGCCCTCCGTGGCTTGATTGAGAGCCTCCACCAGCTCCGCGGGAGGATCCTGATCGCCGATCATTTTCAGCAGGCTGGCCAGATCGTCTTTTTCAAGCCCACCAAGCCTGAGGTATTCAAAATTCGGGTTCCGGCTTAGCTGAGTGACCACGCTTGAGAGCGGATGAGCGCGGCCCACCTCTGCGTCCCGGTAGGCACCGATCAGAAGAATCGGATTGCTGCCGGTGAAACGCGCAGCATGATTCAGCAGAGCCACCGTCCCACGCTCGGCCCAATGCAAATCATCCAGAATCACCACCAGTGGCGCCTGTTGCGAGACGCTCACAAGGAACTGCGCCACGGCGTCGAAGAGCCTGAAGCGTTCTTCTTCCTTATCCAGCGTGACGGGTTCAGAGATGCCGTCGAGTTTCTCGTGCAACCCGGGCGCGATGCGAGCCAGGATGCCGGCGCGCTTTCCGATCGTTTCGACCAGCGCTGGTCCGTCGGCTTCGCGAGCATACGCGGCTATGACTTCAGCGAAGGGCCCGTAGGGCGGTTGCCACTCACCGTCGTAGCACGCACCGCGCAGCACCACCGCGCCGCGCTCGGTCGCCTGGTCCGCGAACTCGTCGAGGATCCGCGTTTTCCCGATTCCCGGCTCGCCGCGAAGCATTATCATCGCGCCACTCCCGTTGAGGACCTCATCGAGCCTTTGTGACAGGCGCTTCAACTGCGCCGCGCGACCGACGAAGGGCGTGCGGTTCAGCACCGCGACGGGATTGCGTTGGTATACGGCCTCGCAGGCGCCGATCGGCGCAGGGAGCCCCTTGAGCCGTAGCTCGCCCAGATCCTTGAATTGAAACGAGTGCCTGGACGACAAGAGATCGGCGACCACTCGGCTGCAGAGAATCTGACCCTTGGCCGCCGCATCACAAAGACGCCGCGCAGTCACGAGCGGCGTCCCGAAATAGCTGTTGTCACGCCGGCCCAGCTCGCCGAGATGAATCCCGACTCGTATCTCGAACCGTGCACCACCACCGGGCGCGTGTGCCGTCTGCTGTATGTTGATGGCGCAACGCACCGCGTTGGCTGCCGAGGAGAACGCCCCCAGGACTCCGTCCCCCAGCCACTCCAGTTCCTTTCCCCCGCAGGACTCGATCGCTTCGCTCAGCAACCGATGGTGAGTCCGAAAGAGTCTTTCGCCGGCTTCGTCGCCGACCTGTTGCAGATGTTCGGTCGAACCGACAAGGTCAGTGAAGAGAATGGCCACCGTTTGGGACTGGGGCATTCGCGTCAACTCGTCGACGGCGC
>DATJWT010000465.1:0-11026 GCA_035500975.1 Binataceae bacterium (SeqCode) | reverse complement strand
CTCCAAACCGGCGGCTGAACAGCAGTCGCAATCCAAGAATCAAAAGCGCGAGCACCACGACGACGATCAAGCCGAGGCCCCCATACAGGGCCAGCGTCAGTCCCAGCGCGATCACACTCGAAACCGCGAATTCGCGAAACTCCATCCCGCCTTCGAATGGCAGCCCCAGGCCCCATCGCTCGCCCGTCTTGAGCCCGTAGCCAACCGGAACAATCGACCACCGTCCCAGCATCGACGCCATCACGAGCGCGCTCGTTCTCGCGGCCGGGTTGTAAATTCGCGAAAGCAGGATTACCTCGGCCACGAACGCGATGATCGTGGCAGCGCCGCCTACCGGGCCAATCCGCGCAAGCCCGGTGGATTGAGGTCTCACCCCTGCTCGTATCGCCTCCACGGTATCCGCGACTCCGCGCCAGGGCAGAAACAGCATCGCGATGGCGCTGATCGCGATAACGACCAGTGACCGCATTCCCGGCAACAAGATCGGAATCAACGAGCGATCGATCAGGCCAAGCACCACGCCGGCGGTAAACCCGATGACCGGGGTGAACACCATTGCCCGCGCCCGCTGCTCGGCCGTGCCCGCCGCGCGCTCATCGAGAATCGGCCACAGCGTCAGCGTCGCGATCGCGAGCAGAACTTCATGGCCAACATCCGTGACCGATAATCGGTAGCTCTCTGATTCCGATTCCATGGTGGCGCAGGCTTTAGCCTGCGTTCCTGAATCTGCGAATTTCTTCTCGTACCGCGCTACTCCGGCTCTTTGTCGGCGTCGCCTTTGCGCACGCCCATCAGGAACGCCTCGATAAACGGATCGATATCGCCATCGAGCACCGCCGCGGTGTTGCCGTTCTCGACTCCGGTGCGATGGTCTTTCACGAGCTGGTAGGGTTGCAGCACGTAGGAGCGAATCTGGCTGCCCCACGCGATGTCCTTTTTTTCCTTGCTGAATTTTTCCAGCTCTTCCTTCTTCTTGCGCTGCTCGAGTTCGAACAGCCGCGAGCGCAGGATCTTCATCGCCATCGCGCGGTTCTTATGTTGCGAGCGCTCGTTCTGGCAACTCACCACGATGCCGGTCGGGATGTGCGTCATCCGCACCGCGGAGTCCGTCTTGTTAACGTGCTGACCGCCGGCGCCGGAAGCTCGAAACGTATCGACCTTTAAATCCGCCGGATTGATCGTCACCTCGACCTTGTCGTCAATTGCCGGGAACACGAACATCGATGCGAACGACGTATGCCGCCGCGCATTCGCATCGTACGGCGAGATGCGCACGAGGCGATGGATGCCGGCCTCGGCCTTGAGATATCCGTACGCGTAGTCGCCATCGACCTCGAACGTGGCGCTCTTGATACCCGCGCCTTCACCCGGCTGCAAATCTGCCAGGTCGGTCTTGAATCCATGACGTTCGGCCCATCGGAGATAGAGCCGCAGCAGCATCTCGGCCCAGTCCTGCGCCTCCATCCCGCCGGCGCCCGGATGAATCGAAACGATCGCGCCGAGGCGATCGTACTCCCCGCCGAGCATTACCTGCAGTTCCTGGCGCTCCAGCTCGGCGCGCGCCGCGCTCAGCGCGGTGGCGGATTCACGCGCGGCCTCAGACTCCTCGGCGCCTTCCTCCTCGGCCATATCGAAGAAGACGCGCGCCTCTTCGACCATCTTCTTGAGCTTGTCGTAACCTGCAAGCTGCGCGCGGATACGGTCCTGTTCCTTCAGGACAGTCTGCGCCGCCTCCGGGCGGTCCCAGAAGTCAGGTTTGCTGGATTGTTCGAGAAGCTGGTTCTGGCGGGCGGTCAGGCTGGGGACGTCAAAGACGCCTCCCGAGCTTGTCTGTGCGCTGTTCGAAATCGGTCAGTTCCTGTCGCATATCGCTGAGCATGCCCGCTATTGTGCCACAACTTCGATCGCGACTTAACGGCAGCGGAAGGTCCAATTCCGGGCTGGCGCCGTGTTCTCGGCGGCGTCCTTTGCGCGAAACTACGATGCCTGCCGGCTCTTCGCAGTGCCGTTCGTTGCCAGGATCTGCTCCACCACGGCTTCCAGTTGGGTCGGCTTGCGCGGGCGGAACCACGCTGCCAGCAGGCCGATAATCGTCAGCGCAAAACAGATCTCCGCAAACAAATCGCCCACCATCGTGTAAATCGTCCGCACCGGACGCCAGGAGACGTCTTCTATCTCGGTACCGCGCTTGAAGGTTGGCGTGCGATCCGTGATTTCGCCGGTTGGTTTGATGATGGCCGTGACGCCCGTGTTGGCGGTCCGAATCATCGGCACCTTGGTCTCAACCGATCGCATCGCCGCCATCGCGAGCGCCTGGTACGGCGCCGAGCTGTCGCCGTACCACGCATCGTTGGTGATATTCACCAGCACGTCCGCGCCCTTGTTTACTTCAAGGCGCGTGAGATTCGGAAAGACGCTCTCATAGCAGATCAGCACGCCGAGCTTGGCGCCTTTCTCGTCGAACAGGGTCTGCTCGGTCCCCGGTATCAGGTCGCCGAATCCTTCTACCACTCGGTTTACCAGCGAGCCGAAGAGCTTGTGCGCCGGCACGTATTCGCCAAACGGAACCAGGTTGATCTTGTCGTAGTGCGCCACGACCTCGCCCTCCGCCGACACGAGGTCGGCGCGGTTGAAGAAACCGTACTCTCCATCGCGTTCCGTCAGCGCCGGCGCCCCAAACAGGATCGGGGTTTTCAGCGTGCGCGCCAGCTTCAGCAGCGCATTCCGATATTCGGCATCGTTGGCAAGCTGTGCGGGGTAGTTGTCATCCGGCTGAAACATGAAGGCCGCCGCCGCCTCCGGCCATACGATCAGGTCCACGTCGTGTTTCGCCGCCGCAACCGATTCGTCCTGGTAAACCTGGAAGCTCTGCGGCAGGAAATTCGCATCCCACTTGAGGCTTTGCGGGATGTTTCCCTGGACCATCGCCACGCGAAACGAGCCTTGAGGAACTTCACCGTTGAGCTGCTGCAGGCGAATCGTTCCGAATGCAATCACCGTGATCATCACTGCCGTCAGCGAGCTCAAGCAGACGGCCTGCAGGCGCGGCTTTCCCCGCCGGAAGAGGACCACGTACGCGACCGCGTTGAAGAAGATGATCAGCGCGGAAATCCCGTACACGCCGGTAATCTCCGCGAACTGGATGATGGTCAGGTAGTTGTATTCCGCGTAGCCGAGCAGATTCCACGGAAAACCGATCGGAAAATAGGTGCGCACCCATTCCACCGCCGCCCACGCGATCGGCATCGTGATCACCATCGGGATTCGCAGCCGGCGCGCCGTGAACTCTCCCGCCCAGATCGCGATTGCCGAGTAGCTCGCGAGCACCGCGGCCAGCAGCAGCATGATCAGGATCGCGAGCACGATGTTCATGTCGGTGAAGTTGTGCAGCGGAATCTGGATCCAGTACATCGAGCCGACAAAGAACGAGAACCCCGCCAGCCACCCCCATCCCAGGACCTTGCGCAGCGACTCCCCTTCGATCGCATAGAAAAGCGGGACGAATGCGACCCATGCGAACAGGCTCAGGTCGATTTTCGGAAAGGCGAGCGCCAGCGCCAGGCCGCTGGCGATCGACAATGCCGCCCGGGTTGACCACGAATTCATCAGGTGCTTCCAAACAGCTCGCGCAAGGGAATCACGCCCGCGCACGGCGGATGACCATCGAACCGGTCGTAGATCTCGTCCGCATCGCGCCAGCTCTCGACCAGCGCCACGCACAGCTTCGGCTGCAGCGGAAGATCGCCCTGCAGACGCCACTCCCGCTCGTAGGTCCAATCCACCGGCGGATGCCGATCCATTTCGATACTCACCACGCGCCAGTGCTCTGCTGGCGCAATCGCTTCACGAGCCTCTCGCCACGGCAGGTAGATCGCCGGTCGCGCGCCCATCCTGAAAGCATACCGTTTGTCGACCGCGATTCCGAAAGGTTCGTAGCGCCGGCGATTCTCACGGGTGAGGACCGTGCTCAGTGCCGGCAGCGCGATATCGAACATGCAGACCGCCGCCTTGCCGCCCCGCACCATCCTGCGCCCACCGCGAACTACCTGCGCGGTGAGGATAGAAACCAGGTTGTCCATCGCCGATGACGTCCGCGCTGCTCGCGTGAAGTGCGTGAGCACCATCGCCGGCGCCCTCGGCATCGATCGCGACTTCGTCACCGGCCGCGTCGCCTTCGAGACATGCGGGGTTTGGACTTCCCGATGGCGTCCGCGAGCTCCCTCTCCCGCGCAAACATCTTGCGCGCATCGGCGCGCGATCGCTCATGGTCATAGCCCACCAGGTGCAGCACGCCGTGAACCAGCAGAGTGCGCAACCGCGATCGCGGCGTTACCTCGTATCGCGATGCCTGCTTGAGCGCGGTGTCGATCGAAATCACGACGTCGCCGAGAATCATTCCCGGCTTGTCGACCAATTGGAGCGGATCGGGCGGCGCTGAGCCGACTTCTTCGACTTGTGAAAACGACAGCACGTCCGTCGGCGCGTCTTTACCGCGAAACTCGCGATTCAGGCCCTGGATAGTCGAGTCGTCGACGACAATGACGGAAAGCTCTGCGCGCTTGAGCCCCATCGCGACCAGCAGCCTCTTCGCGTCTTCTCGCAGCCGCGATGCGTGCCGGCGAGCGCGGGTCGATGCGACGCGAAGCGCGACCGCCACCGAAAATGGACCTCAGGAATTTCCGCTGCCGTCGCCGGGAAGCGCAGGCCCTTCGCGCTGGAACGATTCATACGCGGTGATCACCGCGGAGACGAGTCGATGCCGCACTACGTCGCGATCGGTGAAATGGACGAACTTGATGCCCTCTGTGTTCGCCAGCACCGTGCGCGCTTCCTTGAGGCCCGAAAGCTTGCCGCTCGGCAGATCGATCTGCGTGATGTCGCCGGTGATCACCGCCTTGGAGTTGTAGCCCAGCCGCGTCAGGAACATTTTCATCTGTTCCGATGTCGTGTTCTGCGCTTCGTCCAGGATGATGAATGAATCGTTGAGCGTGCGGCCGCGCATGAACGCGAGCGGCGCGACCTCGATAGTCCCGCGCTCCAGCATCCGCCGCGCACGGTCGAAATCGACCATGTCGTGCAACGCATCGTAGAGCGGGCGCAGGTAAGGATTCACTTTCTCTGCGAGATCGCCGGGCAGGAATCCGAGCTTTTCGCCCGCTTCCACTGCCGGGCGGCACAAAACCATCCGCGTCACCTGGTTTTTCATCAGCGCCGCCAGCGCCATCGCCATCGCGAGATAGGTCTTGCCGGTTCCCGCGGGCCCGATACCGAACACGATATCGTGCGCGCGGATCGCATCGATGTAGAGCTTCTGGTTGATGCTCTTGGGCGAGATGACGCGCTTGTGCGCGGAGACGTAGATGGTGTCGAGGAAGATGTCCTTCAGCTCGGCGTTGCGATCGCCGCGCAGGATTCGAATCGAGTACTCGACATCGCTCGGGTAAACCGGGTAGCCGCGCTTGAGCAGATCGTACAGCTCGCCGAGCACCTTGCCCGCCAGCGCCTGCTCGGCGTGCGGTCCCGCGATTCGCATCGAAGTCCCGTCCACGTCGATACGCACGCCCAGCGCCTGCTCCAGCGTGCGGATATGCGCGTCGTGCTGACCAAGCAGGTCAGTTACAAGGCGGGCATCATCGAAGTGGAGTTCCAGCGCGTCTTCGCCGGGAAGCTCGGAAATTGCTTGGCCGCGTGATGTGCTGATGGCCGTCGCTACCTCTCGTTGCCGGATGCCGCGCAGGCGCGGCATCTGCCCCATCGTATGCAAAAGCAGAGGGTCATTGAAAGTGGTAGCCCAAAGAGAATCCGTAGATTACGCGGATTTCACAAAGGTGTCCCTCGCCCGCGGGCGAGGATGCTGAATATAGAGAAAGCCGCGGCCTTTGGTTCATTTCCCGACCGACGATGCGACCTTCTCCAGCGCCTCGTCCAGCTTTGATGCGTCACGGCCTCCAGCTTGTGCCATGTCGGGTCGTCCGCCCCCCGAGCCGCCGATTAGCGGCGCGATCTGCCTGACGATATCGCCGGCTTTGATCCGCGCCGTCAGGTCCGCCGTGACCGCGACCAACAGCGCGACCTTGCCTTCGCCCTGGTCCGAACCGAGCGCCACCACGGCGGATGGGTGCTTCTGCCGCATCCGATCGGCCATCTCGCGCAGCGCGCGCGGGTCGATCCCATCGGCGCGGCGCGTCACCACTTTGATTCCGTTGACCTCACGGACTTTCTCAGCCGCGTCGCCGTCTGTGCCGCTCCCGCCGCTGGCGAGCTTTTGTTCGAGCGCGCGGAGTTTCTTTTCGAGTTCCTTCTCCCGCGCCAGGATTTTCTCGAGTCGATCGAGCGCGGCCGCATCGGTCGAGCCAAGCTTTGCGCCCAATTGCCCCAGCAGCTTCTCCTGCTCGCGGACGGCATCCAGCGCCCCTTGCCCGGTCGCGGCCTCGATTCGTCGCACCCCCGATGCCACACCCGATTCCGCGTGCAGCTTGAAGAACCCGACGTCACCGGTCCGGCTCACGTGCGTGCCGCCGCACAGTTCGACCGAGAAATCGCCCATCCTGACCACCCGCACCACGTCGCCGTACTTGTCGCCGAAGAATGCGAGCGCCCCCGCTTTGAGCGCATCGTCGTAACGCATCTCCTCGACGGTCACCTCCGCGTTCTCGCGCACCCGCGCGTTGATTTCTTCTTCGATATCGGCCAGCGCTTCCGCGCCGACCGGCCCCTGATGGCTGAAGTCGAAGCGCAGCCGGTCTGGTGTTACCAGCGAACCCGCCTGATGCACCTGCGTGCCCAGGAGGTCGCGCAGCGCGTAGTGCAGGATGTGAGTCGCGGAATGATTCAGCATCGCCGCATCGCGCCGGAGGCGATCGACCTTGAGCTTGACCTGCGCCCCGCGCCGGAACTCCGCGACATCGCCTTGCAGGACACGCCCCAGGTGAACGATCGATCCCTCGGCCTTGCGCGTGTCGGTGATCTCGGCGAGCGCCCCCGATGCCGTCTCGATAACGCCGCGATCGCCCACCTGTCCGCCGCCCTCGGGATAGAAAGGCGTCTCCGCGACCACGATCGCGAGCGAACCACCATCCTGCGCGCCTGCCGCAAGCACCTCGGATTCGCCTTCGTAGCTGTGATGGCCCACGAAGCGCGACGAGGTTCCCGCCGCGATCCGGATTTCCGGTCCCGTTGCTTCGTCCTTGCGCGCTGCCCGGGCGCGCTCGCGTTGTTCGCCCATCAGGCGGTCGAACTCCGCGGTGTCGACTTCGATTCCGTCGTTGCGCAGAACATCCTGCGTCAAGTCGAGTGGAAAGCCGTAAGTATCGTAGAGCTTGAACGCGACCTCGCCCGGCAGGGTTTTGCTCCCGGACTTCTTGAGGCGCGCCTTCTCCTGGTCGATCAGTTCCAGGCCGCGGTCCAGCGTCTCGCCGAAGCGTGCTTCTTCCTCGGTGATGATCTGCGCGATCCTCGCCGCATCCTTGCGAATCTCCGGGTACGCTTCGCCCATCGCATCGACCACGCCCTGTTGGGCGATCGCCAGGAACGGCCGATCAACTCCCAGGTAGCGGCCGTGGCGCGCGGCCCGCCGGATGATGCGCCGCAGCACGTACTCGCGTTCGCTGTTACCGGGATTCACGCCCTCCGCAACCAGGAACGTCATCGTGCGTGCATGGTCCGCGATCGCGCGAAACGAAATGTCGGTTTCCTCTTTCTCGCCGTACCGCGCGCCACCGCCGAGTTCGCCCACCGCGCTTTCGATCTTGCGGATGATGGTCTGGAACAGATCGATATCGTAATTGCCGAGGATCTTGCCGTCCGGCCGCTCCAGGCTCTGCAGCGCCGCCGCGATCCGTTCCAGGCCCGATCCCGTATCGACGTGTTTCTGCGGCAGCGGAGTGAGCTTGCCCGTCTCGTCGCGGTTGTACTGGATAAACACCAGGTTGCCGAGCTCGATGAACCGTTCGCATCCATCGACGTTCACGCCGCATTCAGCGCCCGGATGCCCCGCGCGATTGCAAGCCTTCCCGCCCCGATCGACATGAATCTCCGAGCACGGCCCGCACGGCCCCGTGTCGCCCATCGACCAGAAATTTTCCTTCTCGCCGAAGCGCATCACGCGCTCCTTCGGAAGAACCTTCAGGTCCAGCCAAATCTTCTCGGCCTCGTCGTCGTCCTGGTAAACCGTGGCGTAGAGCAGCTTGGGATCGACGCCCCACACCTTGGTGATCAATTCCCAATGCCACGGGATCGCCTCGGCCTTGTAGTAATCGCCGAACGACCAGTTCCCGAGCATCTCGAAAAAAGTGTGATGGTAAGTGTCGCGGCCGACCGCCTCGAGGTCGTTATGCTTGCCCGAGATACGCAGGCATTTCTGGCAATCGACGACGCGCCGGCTTGGCGGTGTCCGCACCCCAAGGAAGAAATCTTTCATGGGCGCCATCCCGGCGTTGACAAACAACAACGTCGGATCGCCCTTCGGAACAATCGGGAACGAAGGAATTACCTGGTGGCCGCGCTCCTTGAAGAAGTCCAGGAACGACTGCCGTATCTTCGCGGTGGTCCAGCGCATGAGGCGATCATTCTATCCAAGCGCAAGTAAGCTGCCCACTGCTTAGGGATTGGCGGCGGTTTGCAGCGAATAGACATGAATGAATGCATCTGGACGCGACGGCACGGATACATTAGGTAGCCCGGTCAGTTGCGAGCCACTCTTCGGAACCGCAACCTCTATAACATAGGTCTGCCCAATCGCTCCCGCTATCTTGGAAACAGCATCGAAAAGGGCCTTGCCGCCATCTTGGCTCGTTGAGGGTACAATAACGGCATAACCACCAGCCGCCCCCGCCATTTCTTTCAGCCTATCGGCGTTGACAGCCTTGACTGCGCCTCCGGGCAAAGCTGCGAGTGTGCCCACGAACACACTGGGAGACTTCGAAGCATTGGGATCCCCGATTCCGACCGCGTAGAAGCGAAAGCCGTCTTTTCGAAGGTCGTGGAGGATTTGATCTTTTTCTATTGTGCTGCCGCTCTCCATCCCGGCTCCTAGTATCAACAATGCACGGCTCGGATAGTGGGCCTTGTCCAACAACGAAATCCCTTGTGAGGTGGCATCGTACAATGCTGGCCGACCCCACGCTTCGAGCTCCTGGAGTCTAGTCGCCGCGAGGGCCTTGTCAGTCGTAAAGGGCTGAATGACCGTGACGGTGGCGTCGCTTTGAAGACCGCTGCCGCCGATGGCGATCAGAGCCACTTCATCGCAGGCACTCAAGCTGTTTAGGAAGCCGTTCAGCCCGCGCTGGACCTCTTCGAGCCTTAGATTCATGCTCAGCGAAGAGTCTACTACGACAACAATCGAAGTCGGCTGTGTCCCAGAATCGGTGACTCGATCGATCTTCAACCGTAGCCCTTGGAAATAGACAAGAAAATCGCCGGGCCTAAGGTCCTTTATTGCCGCTCCCGATGCGTCGGTTACCGTGACAGCTAACGCCGTCTCGGCGCCGCTCGCCGAGGTGGTCTGTACTGGGCAGAGGTTCAGGGGAGCCGGTTCAATAGGCGTTGAAAGAACCGGTGGTCTGGGAAAGCTCGTGCGTTCTACGGAACGTTGTACGGGGGGTGGAAGCAAATTGGTCAGACATCCGCTCAGCATGACGAATGCCACGGGTAGGAAACGAATCGCCTTGAGGTCTGAAGCGCACAATGATTCCACTTTCACTTCTCAAAGATTTCGCGGATTCACTGACGGCTAGCGCCTCGTGTATTCGTCAAACCAAAACAACGGACATATGCGTGCTTTCTGAACGCGCGCTGCGCGCGGAGGAACCCTGCGTCAGCGCGGCTGAGGTGTAACAGCCTAAGTCAGCTCTTCTTCTTTGCCGCGGGTGCCGGCGATGCCGCTGCCGGTGCTTCCTTCTCACTCTCTGCTGATTCCAGCGGCACTCCGGGCTTCGCTTGCAACTTCGCGCGGACCTTCTGCTCTATCTCGTCCGCCAGCTTCGGGTTTGCCTTCAGCAGATCGCGCGCGTTCTCACGTCCCTGCCCGATCCGCTCGCCCTCGTACGAGTACCAGGCGCCAAGCTTCTCGATCACCCCGTGCTCCGATGCGAGATCGACCAGCTCACCTTCCTTGGAAATTCCCGATCCGTACAGGATGTCGAACTCGGCTTCGCGAAACGGCGGCGCAACCTTGTTCTTCACTACCTTGACCTTGGTGCGCGATCCGATCACGTCGTTCGCGGTCTTGATCGTCCCGATGCGCCGGATGTCGATTCGCACCGACGAGTAGAATTTGAGCGCGTTGCCGCCGGTGGTGGTCTCCGGATTTCCGAACATCACCCCGATCTTCATCCGGATCTGGTTGATGAAGATCACGATGGTGCGCGAGCGCGCGATTACCGAGGTCAGCTTGCGCAACGCCTGCGACATCAGCCGCGCCTGCAAACCCATCTGCGGCTCGCCCATCTCACCCTCGATTTCCGCGCGCGGCACCAATGCCGCCACCGAATCGATCACCAGGATGTCGATCGCGCCCGATTGCACCAGCGTCTCCGCGATCTCCAGCGCCTGCTCGCCGTTGTCCGGTTGCGAGATCAGCAGGTCCTCCACCTTCACGCCCAGCTTGCGCGCATACGATGCGTCCAGCGCGTGCTCCGCATCGATAAACGCGCCGATACCGCCCATCTTCTGCGCCTCGGCGATACACTCCAGCGCCAGCGTGGTCTTGCCCGATGATTCCGGGCCGTAGATTTCCACCACCCGCCCCCGCGGTAATCCGCCGATGCCCAGCGCGAGATCGAGGCCGAGCGAACCGGTCGGGATGACCGCGATGTTCTCCTCGATCGCCGCCTCGCCCAGCTTCATGATCGAGCCCTTGCCGAACTGCTTTTCAATCTGGCTCAGTGCCAGGTCGAGCGCCTTGGTTTTGATTTCCTGCGCCATCGTGCTTGCCTGCCCCCGTCAGAACGGAACTGCGTTCCGCAAAATCTTGTCACAAAGAAACGACAATAGCGCTATGCGCGATCGTGAGGCCATCCACAGGGAA
>DATJWT010000464.1:0-5938 GCA_035500975.1 Binataceae bacterium (SeqCode) | reverse complement strand
CGACGGCACCACCAGTTGCGCCGCGCGCGGATGCCTCTGCCGCACGCGTCACACGGAATGATTGACTTTGAAAGTCCTTCTCCCGAAGGGAGAAGGCGGCGCGCTGCGCTCCGGATGGGGGTCGGTCGCGCGAAGGCGATCCCGGGGCGTGACGTTAGCTGTAGCGCGATTGTTGCACCTCACCTTGGTCCTCTCCCTGGACAAGGAGAGGAGACCGGAAGGCTGCGAGCTTGAAGGGTAAATCCAAAAAATCGGGCAACATCATCCGGGGACGGTTTGCTCGCGGTCGCCTGCCCGAGGTCGAGCGGTTCACCGCGTCGCTGCCGTTCGATCGACGCCTGTACCGTCACGACATCCTCGGTTCGATCGCGCATGCGCGGATGCTCGCGCGGGTCGGCTTGATTCGCGCATCGGAGGCCCGCGCGATCGAGCGCGCGCTCGGCCAGATCGAGCAGGAAATCGACGCGGGGCGCTTTCGCTTCGATATCGCGGACGAGGATATCCATCTCGCAATCGAGCGGCGCCTGATCGCGAAAATCGGCGATCCGGGCCGCAAGCTGCATACCGCCCGGTCGCGCAACGACCAGGTCGCGCTGGACCTGCGGCTCTTCCTGCGCGATGAGCTGGAGGACGTCGATGAGTCGGTGCGGGTGCTGCGCGCCGCGCTGATTCGAGTCGCGCGCCGCAATCTCGAGACGGTTATGCCGGGATATACGCATCTGCAGCGCGCGCAGCCGGTGTCGCTGGCGCATCACGCGCTCGCCTACGTCGAGATGTTCGATCGCGACCGGGAGCGCTTCGCGCAGGCGCTGGCGCGCACCAGCGTGATGCCTCTGGGAGCAGGCGCGGTGGCGGCGACCACGCTTCCCATCGATCGCAAGATGGTCGCGCGCGAGCTGGGCTTCAAGCGCGTGGCGCAGAACAGCATGGATGCGGTTTCGGACCGCGACTTCGTGCTCGATTTCCTGTCGGCGGCGGCGATCCTCGCGGTGCATCTGTCGCGCATGTGCGAGGAGCTGATTCTGTGGACGTCGTCGGAATTCGGTTTCGCGATTTTACCGGATGAGTTCTCGACCGGCAGCTCGATGATGCCGCAGAAGAAGAATCCGGACCTGGCCGAGCTGATTCGCGGCAAGACCGGAAGGGTTATCGGCGACCTGGTCGCGATGCTGACGACGCTCAAGGGCCTGCCGCTCGCGTACAATTCGGATTTGCAGGAAGACAAGGAGCGCGTATTCGATGCGCTCGATACGATTATGCCGGCGCTCGACCTGATGGCGAAGCTATGGAGCGCGCTCCGGTTCGATCGCGCGGCGATGCGCCGGGCTGCCGGAGGATTTGCACTGGCGACGGACCTCGCGGAGTACCTGGTGGCGCGTGGGATGCCGTTTCGCAAGGCGCATGAGGTTATCGGTGCGCTGGTGCGCGAGACGGCGGACGCAGGCAAGCAGCTCGAGGAGCTGGTGCTCGCCGATCTCCATCGTCATTCGACCGCGTTCAAGGAAGATGCGATCGAATTACTCAGCGCGGAAAATTCATTGGTGCGGCGTGCCGTCGTAGGCGGGCCCGCGCCCGAGGCCATCCGCAAGCGCCTGAAGGAACTCGGCCGATGAGGTCACGGTTCGGGGTCCTTGCGATCGTCGCAATGCTTTCATTCTTCGCCGCCGCATCGTGGGTGGGATGCGGCGTCAAGTCTCCCCCGGTGCCGCCGCAAGCCGCGCGCCCGCAGCGCATCCTGGACTTGCACGCAGTCTCGGTGAAAGGCGGAATCAAGCTGACCTGGGGGCGGCCGACGACCTACGAGATGGGCGGCAAAATGCGTAACCTCGGTTACTTCTCGATCATGCGGTCGGAGGGCAACGGGGTCTTTAGCGAGGTCGGCGAGGTGCCGGTCACGGACCAGTCCCGCTTCCAGCAGCAGCAGACGTTCAGCTTTATCGACGGCGGCGCCGCGATGGGCCAGTCCTATACCTACCAGGTCATCTCGTACACGCAGGACAACTACAAGAGCATGCCGTCGAATCCGGCCAGTATCGAGAGAACGGTCCCGCGGCCTCCACCGAATCCGGAAAACTTTGTAATCCCGACGCCCACGCCTCTGCCGTTGCCGTAAAGGAAATCCAGAGATTTCACAGACCGCGCAGACTCAGAGTCCATCCTGATCTGCGTGTTCTGCCAAATCCGTGGATTCTGCCTGTGATCTGCTCCCGTTTATTCATTCTTGCGCGCTGTGATAAAACCGATTTTCACCAACGCGCACCGGCTGAAATCGCTTATAGCTGCCACTAAATGAATTACTTCGAATACAAAAACGACCAACTCTACGCTGAAGATATCGCTGTCGCCGATCTCGCCAAACGGTTCGGCACGCCCCTGTACGTGTACAGCGCGCGCACGCTGCGGCGGCATTTCCGGGTTTTCGACGAGGCCTTCGCAGGGACGGATCACCTGATCTGCTTTGCGATGAAGGCGCTGTCGAACCTGAGCATCCTCAAGCTGTTCGCATCGATGGGCTCCGGGTTCGACATCGTTTCCGGGGGCGAGCTGATGCGATGCCTGCGCGCGGGCGCGGATGCTTCGAAAATAGTTTTCTCCGGCGTGGGAAAGACGGACGATGAGATCGAGGCCGCGCTCAAAGCCGGCATCATGATGATCAACGTCGAGTCACGCCCGGAGCTGCATCGAATCGACACGGTCGCGGGCAGAATCGGGAAGCATGCACCGGTCAGCCTGCGCGTGAATCCCGATCTCGACCCGGGAACGCATCCGCATATCTCGACCGGGCATCGCGACAGCAAGTTCGGCGTGCCGCTCTCGCAGGTGCAGGACTACTACGCCGACGCGCGCGGACTTAAGAACCTGGAGGTGGTCGGGCTGAGCACGCATATCGGATCCCAGATCACCGAGACCGGGCCGTTCAATGAAGCGGCCGAAAAGGTGAAGGCGATCGTGGTCGGACTGCGGTCGGATGGAATCGCGCTCAAGTATCTCGACCTGGGCGGCGGGCTTGGTATCCCGTACCAGGAGCAGCCCCCGCTGCCGGCCGAATATGCGAAGGTGTTGCTCAAGCCGATTCGCGACCTGGGGCTCAAAATTGTTGTCGAACCCGGGCGCGTGCTGGTTGGCAACGCCGGCATTTTCGTGACGCGCGTGCTGTACGTGAAGGAAACCGACGTGAAGCGCTTTATCGTGATCGATGGCGCGATGAACGATTTAATCCGTCCCGTGCTGTACGAGGCCTATCACGAGATTCGCCCGGTGGATCGCCGCAACCTCGGCGAGCCGGTCGTGGCCGACGTCGTAGGACCGGTGTGCGAGAGCGGCGATTTTCTTGCACTCGCGCGCGAGCTGCCCGAACCGAAGACGGGTGACCTGCTGGCGCTGATGAGTGCCGGCGCGTACGGCTTCGTGATGTCATCGAACTACAACAGCCGTCCGCGCGCGGCCGAGATACTGGTCGATGGCGCCGACGCGCACGTGATTCGCGAGCGTGACAGCTTCGAGGACATTATTCGTGGCGAGAAGCTGATCGAGCTGCGCAGCAAGTAAGCCATGGCATCGCTTGAATTCACCAAGATGCACGGGTGCGGCAACGACTACGTCTATGTCGTTGCGTTGAAGGCGCGCCCCGCCGACCCGGCGGCCCTGTCGAAGCGGCTTGCGGACCGGCATTTCGGCGTGGGTGGCGACGGGCTGATTATGCTGGCGCCGTCGCACGCGGCCGACCTGCGGATGGAGATGTATAACGCCGACGGCAGCCGCGGCGACATGTGCGGCAACGGAATCCGATGCGTCGCGCGGCTTGCGTACGAGCGCGGGATCGTGCAGGCGAACCCGATGGTGATCGAGACCGATGCGGGATTGAAGACCATCCAGCTCCAGGTTGCGAACGGCAAGGTGCTGAGCGCAACCGTGGACATGGGTGAGCCAATTCTCGAGGGACGTCAGGTTCCCGTGGCGGCGGACGGCCACGTGATCGACTATCCGCTCGAAGTGGGCGGGCGGATGGAGAGAATCACCGCGGTCTCGATGGGGAATCCGCATTGCGTGGTGTTCGTCAAGGACGAGTCGGTTTTCAAGCTCGACGTGTTCGAATTTGCGCGGCTGGGGCGGCAGTTCGAGAACCACCCGTTTTTTCCCAAGCGCGTGAACACCGAATTTATTCTTCCGCTGTCGAAAGACCGGCTCCGGATGCGCGTGTGGGAGCGTGGTTCCGGGGAGACGCTGGCGTGCGGCACGGGCGCGTGCGCATCGCTGGTCGCGGCAGTTCTGACGGGGCACGCTGACCGCAAGGCTACCGTTGAGCTCCGCGGCGGGAATCTCGAGATCGAATGGCGTGATAACGGCGAAGGGGCGAATCACGTCTTTATGACAGGTGAGGCTATCGAGGTGTTCAGCGGGCGGGTCGAGCTGGGCGATGCCGAGATGGTCCCGGTTGGCGACTAGGAGGGCGGGCAATGTTCCACGGTGCTTTGACGGCAATTATCACCCCGTTTCGCGACGGCGCGGTCGATGAACCGGCGCTGCGCGAATTGATCGAATGGCAGATCCAGAGCGGCATCGACGGCCTGGTGCCGTGCGGCTCGACCGGGGAGTCGGCCACGCTCAGCCACGCCGAGCACGAACGCGTCATCAAGATCACCATCGAGCAGACCCGCAAACGGGTGCCGGTTGTCGCGGGCACGGGATCGAACTCGACGGCGGAGGCGATTCGCCTGACCGCATCGGCGCGCGAGATGGGCGCCGACGGCGCGCTGCTGATCTCGCCGTACTACAACAAGCCGACCCAGGAAGGCATCTTCAGGCACTACAAAACGATCGCGACCAGCGTGGACTTGCCGCTAATCGCCTACAACATTCCGGGGCGGACCGGGTCGAATATTGCACCGGAGACTTTCGCGCGGATGGCGGAGGTGAAGAACGTCGTCGGCGTCAAGGAAGCGTCGGGATCGACCGAGCAGACCTCGGACATCCTGCGGCTGACTAATCACAAGTTCACCGTGCTGTCGGGCGACGATGCGCTGACCGTTCCGCTGATGTCGATTGGTGCCAGGGGAGTTATCGCGACGATCGGCAACGTGATGCCGCGCGAGATGCACGACCTGGCCGCCGCGGGACTGGCGGGAGATTTCGAGCGCGCGCGTGCGCTGCACTACAAGATGCTGCCGCTGATGCGCGCACTGTTCATCGAGACCAATCCGATCTGCGTGAAGCAGGCGATGGCGCTGATGGGCAAGTGCTGCAACGAGCTGCGCCTGCCCCTGGTGCCGATGACACCGCCGGCCGCGGAGAAGCTCAAGGCCGCGATGAAAGAACTGCGGCTGATCTGACCGGGCGCTCGCTCGCCCTTTTTCGGGATCCGCTCAGGGTTTGATTGTCGGCCAGAACCCAAACCTGGCGTATCGCGGCGGCTCTTTTGGCCGCGACGATTCTTTTCTCCGCTGGCTGCCGCAAGCCCGATTCGGAAATCGATCATCTCTCGCAAGTCCTCGCGCTCAAACCTGGTTCTTCGGTTGCCGACGTGGGCGCCGGCTCGGGTGAGGTCTCGATCGCGATAGCAGCGCGCGTACAGCCTGGAGGAAAGGTCTACGCGACTGAAATCGATCCGGAGCTGCTCAAGAAAATCCGTAACGGCGCGGGAAAAGTCCCCGGCGGGATCATAGTGCCGGTTGTCGCGACGCAACATGACACCGGCTTGGCGCGCGATTGTTGCGACGCCATCTTCCTTCGCGATGTGTATCATCATCTTACCGATCCAATTGACATCGACCGCTCGCTGTACATCGCGATGCGTCCAGGCGGACGGCTTGCGATCATAGATTTCGAGCCGACCCCCGTCGCCGGTCCGCCGCCGCCCGGGGTGCCGTCGAACCGGGGCGGTCACGGCGTCCCCAAACGAATCGTGGAAGAAGAACTGACGAAGAGCGGCTTTCGGCTC
>DATJWT010000463.1:0-6904 GCA_035500975.1 Binataceae bacterium (SeqCode) | reverse complement strand
GCCGGCTACGCCACGGGCCTGATCGGCAAATGGCACAACGGCGCATACGACGCGCGGTATCATCCGAACCGCCGCGGGTTCGATGAATTCGCCGGCTTCTCCGGGGGATGGTCCCCGTACTGGCAATGGCGGATCGATCGCAACGGCTCATTCTCGGCGTCAGATGGCCGCTACCTGACCGACGTGCTCACGGAGGAGGGCGTTCAGTTCATGCGTCGCCATTCCCGCGAGCCGTTTTTTCTCTATCTCGCGTACAGCGCGCCGCACTACCCGTTCGAGGCTCCTGAGGCGGACCTCAAGGCATTCACCGGGCGCGGAGAATTCACCACCGTGGTCAGCGCTATCTACGCGATGATCGAGGTCATGGACCGCGGGATCGCCCGGGTGCTCGAGGAACTCGATCGCCTGGGACTGCGTGACAACACTCTCGTGATGTTCTCCAGCGACAACGGTCCGCAATTCGGCGGCAAGGGCGACAATTGCAGCGACCGCTTCAATTGTGGATTCGCCGGGGCGAAGACCCTCGTGTACGAGGGCGGCATTCGACTCCCGATGGTCATGCGATGGCCGGCGGGGCTGGCAAGCGGGCGTCAGCTCGCCGACATGATTCACTTCACCGACTGGTTGCCCACCCTCTGCGCGCTGGCGGGCATCGAGCCGCCACACGATCGCAAGCTCGACGGACTTAATCTCGCGTCCTTGCTCCAGGCCGACAGGGGCAAGGTTCCTGATGAGCGTTTCTGGCAGTGGAACCGCTATGCGCCCGACGGCGAATGCAATGCCGCGATGCGCGATGGCCGCTGGAAACTGGTGCGCCCCGCCATTCGCGACCTGATGTTCGTCAGGCCGGAAGACTTGGCCGCCGATGTCGATGCGAAATATCATCCGGAGAATCATCCGGATATCGATCGCAACCCCCTCCCCGAGCGCGACCGGCCCACGCCGCCGCCGGCGCAACTGTTCGATATCGAAGCAGATCCGATGGAGCGCAACGATCTTGCTGCTACGGAACCGGACCGGGTTGTGCGGATGACCAATCGCCTGGCGCGATGGTTCGAAGAAGTAGAAGCCGACCGCAGATCGATTCTCGATTCTCTCTCCTGATCTTGGGGGCGCAGGTAGTGGACGGGTTCGCGGCACACCACCCGAGAAACTCCACTTCACTCTATGTCATCCCGAGCGGAGCATTCTTATGCGGAGCCGAGGGACCTCGGCGGATAGTTCGCCTGCAGCTATGGTGACAGACTAAAGATGCCGCGATGTTTCGAGTATCGTGCTTGGCAAAGGACGGTCGCAGAATTCAGCCGGTGAATATCTGCCACGTCGGCGCAGTTTTTCTTTGTGCCCTTGCGGCGCGAGCCGCATTCGTTGAGATTCTTCGGCTTCGCTCGGGATGACATCGGGGGCCACCTACCCAACCGGGCGACGCGACACGCCCCTGCCCAGCGCGCGCTGGGGCCACGGCGAGCGAATCCGCTTGCGCCCGACAAAGACCGCGTCATCGTACAGCTCGCACGTCTTTGCGACATTCGCGGGGACCAGGTCCATCGTCCCAACGGTGCGATTCTCCAACCCCGCTCCTTCCAGTCGCTTCGCGAAGTCGTATCCGTAAATCCGCCAGTGGCCTTCCTGGTTGTCCGGAGCGCCGAACTCCCTCGTGGCATTGGTCCGCCATTCGGGCAGGGTGGGAACCATGATGATCACCTGCCCTCCGGGAGCGAGGATCCGCGCGAACTCCGCCACCGCCGCGCCGTCATCTTCGATGTGCTCGAGCGTATGGCTTGAAACGATCATCTGAAACGAACCTGACTGAAACGGCAGCCGCGTCGCATCCGCCCGCACCATCGCGCTCTTCAGCTTGAGGTCGGTGGTCACGTAGCGAAGATCGCCGCGGCGCTCGAACACGGGCCGGAGATTCTGTTCGGCGGACACGTGCAGCACCGCGCTGCCCGGGCGAAGCTGCGCGATCTCCTCCGCCAGCATCATCCAGAGTGCGCGATGGCGCGGATGACTGCCGCATCGCGGACAGATGATGCCGTTCTGGCGATGCCCCGCGTAGTCAAGGAAGCGCATCCCGGCCCATCCGCAGCACGGGCAGCTCTTGCGCACCGGACCCACCAGGTTCGCCACCCGGATGAGATTGTTCTTCTGCAGCCGCCACACATACCTGAGCGCGGCGGACCCGCCCTTTTTGCGGTAGCGACGAATTACGCGATGCAAACCCATGCGGACGTTCGGACCTGGATCACAGCAGGCATCGCGAGGGGGGCGCAAGCGGGTAGGTGGGGGGACATGACCATGTTCTCCACTGCGATTTAACCGTCGCCTGTGCGAGCGAAGTTTGGCTTCGTATAGCCTCAACCATCAACGCCTGCCCGCCCGGGGCTGGGTTGCGCGTACTCGCCGACGCTGAAACAATGCTTCGAGCGCCGCCGCGCGATCCAGGTTTGGGCGGCATTGTACTGATGCGCCGCTTCGAAACCATCCTGATCGTTCTATCCTTAATCTTTTATGCGTGGTTCCTGGGGCACTTCGGGACGGCCCAGATCCTCTCCTACCTGCAGCTCGCGGGATGGGGCCTCGCGCTGACCATTTCGCTCGAGACGGTCGCGCGCTTGATCAATGCGGTCGGCTGGCGCGTGACGATCTACGATTGTCCGCCGACGCTCAGCATGAGCCAGCTCTTTTTTACCCGCATCGCCGGCGAAGCGGTGGATTATGTGACCCCGTCCGCGCAACTGGGCGGACAATTCGTGATGGCGATGATGGTGCGGCACAAGCTGCGGATGCCGTTCGGGCTCGCGACCGTGTTCATCTCCGCGCTGGCGGAAGTCGTCGGCCAGATCGGGTTCATCACGATTGCCATCCTAATTTCGCTGCACATGATTCCCAGCGGCGAACTGCTCTGGCCGATCATTGGAGGTTTCGCGATCGCGATCGCGCTGGCCGGCGGATTCTTCTGGGTCCAGCAGAAGCATCCGTTCTCCCATCTATGGCGAGCCGCCACCCACTTCGAGATCGGCGGGATGCATCGCGACGATCTCAGGGGAGCCGCCGATGAAGCCGACGGGCTCCTGATCGATTTCTACATTCATCATCGCGCGCGGTTTTTCATCGCCACGCTCTGCTACCTCCTCGCCTGGAGCCTGGGACCGATCGAAATCTACCTGCTGCTTCACCTGCTCCATCAGCCGGGCTCCTTCCAGGTCGCGCTGCTGGTGGAAGGCGTGGGACTGTTGCTCGAGCGTGCCACTTTTCTGATCCCGGCCAAGCTCGTCAGCCAGGAAGGCGGCAAGGCGCTGATCCTGGCGATCCTCGGCTATGCCCCCGGGGTCGGGTTTGCGATCGGATTCCTGCGGCGGGTCAAGGAGATGGTGTGGGTGCTGCTGGGCCTGCTGAGCCTGATGGTGCATCGGATCTTCGTGGAGAGAGGACAAGATTCCAAGGTCGCCGTGATCGCGCCGGCCGCCGAGGTGCTGAAAGTTCAACAAGCGCAAGGAGACTACCAATCATGAACAAGGCCACTTTTGCCGCGGTTGCCGCACTCGCGGCTGCGCTGGTGGTTACACCGGCCCGCGCGGGAGTCGTCATCTCGCAAACCGAAACCGCCACCGGGCAGTTCGGGGAACGCAAAACCGACACGACCATCACCATCCAGGGCAACAAGCAGAAGGTGATCAGGAATGGGCGCGAGAATATTGTAGATCTCGACGCCGGCACGTCGTACCTGATCGATTCTGACCATAGCTCTTACATGAAGTTGCCGTTTCCGCCGCCTGGCGGGGCCGCAGCGATGGCACACGCGGGAGCGGCGCTGGATTTCAAGAAGGACTCCACCTCGCGCAAAATCCTCGGCTATAGCTGCCACGACTACTCCGGCTCGGGATCGTCGATGGGCGGTGACTATACGGTGACCGAGTGCTTTTCGACTTCCGCGCCGGGCGCGAAAGAATTCAGCACGTTCCAGAAGGCGATGGCGGCAAAGCTCAAGGGGGTAATCCCCTCCAGCAACATACCCGACGGCATTCCCCTCGCGATGGACTCCACGGTCAAGTTGAACACCATGAAGATGCCCAACCTGACCCCGGAGCAGCAGCAGAAGCTCGCGGCGCAGATTGCGAAGATGAAATCGGTGACGACCCATACCGAGGTCACCAACGTCGAAGCGAAGACCATCCCGGCCGACGAGTTCCTGCCGCCCAAGGGATTTACCGAGACCCAGGTGCCGAAGATGGGCGGAGGTATGCCGTTGCCGGCCCCCGCACCTTCGCCCGCGCACTGATCGCGGCGTCGGGCGCGCCGCCGCTTCAATTCGCGCACAAAAAAAGCGGGGCCGCATCGCGGCCCCGCTCGCATTTCAGGTCGATCGATTTCTTTACATCGATGCGGAATTTTCTGCTGACTTGCCGGCGACCTGCGGATTCAGCGCGGCGCAGGACTCGTAGATCCACTTCGTCGAAGAGAGCTCGTCTTCCGCGAACAGCCGCAGTGCTTCCTTGGTGCCCAGGTCTTCCTTCAGGAGCGCCTGGAATTCGCAGATCGGCTTGATCGCATCCTCGGGCTTTCCGACCCGCTCGACGAACTTGAGCAGCTTGACGTTGTCCGGGATGCTGGGATCGCCGAGATAGGCCGTGAACTTGCGCCCGTCTTCGGTCACATCCGCGCGCTGCTGCCCGCCAAGCTCCGCCAGGCGCTTCGCAAAAATGCGCGAATGATACGCCTCGCGCTCCGCGATCATCCGGATGCCGGTCTTGATGCAGTCCGTGGTGCATACTTCCGCCCACGCCGCGAATGCCTGTCCGCCGTTCGCCTCGCCCGCGCGAACCTTGTCCAGGAAGCTCACCACCGCATCGCGCTCGCACTTGTAGGTGCGGCCGAATGCCTTGAAGCCCGCGCCGTTCCCGTTGCCGTTCGGGGTATGCTCGAGCAGGGCAATCTCGCTCTCGAAGGTCTGCTGGCTGATAACTCCGCTGCGATACGCGCGCAGCAATGCTTTGAATTCAAAATCTCGGCTCATGATGGGCACCTCCGCCCGTTCGTTTTTGAGGGGTTAGCTTTCGAAGATAAGACGCCGTCTCGCGAATTGTCAAACCGCCTCCTCGTCCCCCCTCCTTGTCCAAGGAGGGGGCTAGGGAGTGGTACATCGGTCGGACGCCACTTCCGGCTCGGATCATCATGAACCTCGCATTGCACTGGCCTGCTGCTTGGCTTTCCCGCATTATGCAGCCGAGGTTGCTCCATGCCTGAAATCAAACATCACTTCGTCAAAACCAACGGCATCAAAATGCACGTCGCCGAGTCCGGAGATGGATTCCCCGTCGTGATGTGCCACGGCTTCCCCGAGCTCTGGTATTCCTGGCGCCACCAGATAAAGGCGCTCGCCGATGCCGGCTTCCGCGCGATCGCTCCCGACCAGCGCGGTTACGGCGATACCGATTGCCCGCAGCCGATCGAGGCATATACCCAGAAACAGATCGTTACCGACATCATCGGGATGCTCGATGCGCTCGCGATCCGCAAATGCGTCATCGTGGGCCACGACTGGGGCGGGATGACCGCGTGGAACGCGCCCCTGATGTATCCCGATCGCATCGAACGCGTCATCGGCATCAACACTCCGTTCATGCCGCGCGCCCCGGTGAAACCGACCGAAGCGATGAAGGCGATGGCAGCCGGCAACTTTCACTACGTGCTCTATTTCCAGACTCCCGGCGTCGCCGAGGCGGAACTGGAACGCGATGTGGCCCGCACGCTGCGCGGCTTCTACCAGGATCCTCCGAACATCGATCCTGCGGAACTGCGCAAGGCGCCCCCGGGTGTGTTCGGCGCGGCCGGCGGCGGCATCCTCGATCGCATGGCGGACCGTCCCTACGGCAAGTTCCTCACCGAGGAAGATTTCGAGGTGTTCGTCAGCGCGTTCAAGAAGACCGGCTTCCGCGGCGGCCTCAACTGGTACCGCAACATCGATCGCAACTGGGAAGAGAGCGCGGCGCTCGAGTATCGCATCAATCAGCCCGCGCTGATGATCACCGCGGAGCTCGATGTGGTGCTGCGTCCCGAGATGGCCGAAGGGATGAAGGAATGGGTCCCGAACCTCCGCAAGACCGTGCTGATCAAAGGCTCCGGCCACTGGACCCAGCAGGAAAAACCACTCGAAGTGAACGCGGCGATGCTGGAGTTCCTGGCAGATCTAAAGAAGTAGGAAAAATAGTGGGGCGGGCCGCCGTGCCCGCCGACGATGCGCGGGCGTCTCCTCCCGCGCATCCAATGCACTTCAGCCGATCGCCGGCGGCGCCACCCGCTCACCGCCGCGCAGCACGAAATATTGCCGGTCCGGCGCATTGCACAAGGTGTTCGATTCCGCCACGCGCGCACCGTCAGGCGCATACTGCAGGATGTACGCCTTGCGCACCGCCTGCGTGACGTTCGGCCCAGTCCGATGCGGCATCAGCGATGAGAACACCACCATCCCACCCGCCCGCACCGGCGCGGGAATCGCTTCGGGTCCGTCCTCATCGCGGCAGACCCACCCAAGCTCGGTAAGATGATGCTTTAGCGTTCCCTTCAGATGTCCGCCCGGAACGACCCACGGGCATCCGTTTTCTTCAGTCGCATCGGTCAGCGCCACCCAACAGGTCAAATACGCCTGCGGCTCGACGTAGGTATAGCCGTTGTCCTGATGCCACGGGAACGGCTTGGGATATTCCGGCTTCTTGTACACGGCCTGGTCCCAGTAGAGGCGCGTATCAGGGCCGACAAGATCGTGACAGAGATCGGCAAACACCGGCGCAGCCGAAAGCTCGCGCAACACCGGTGATCGCTTCACCAGGTGAACGGTGAAACTGATCCCGTCCGCCTCTGCGATGAACAATCTGCGCCCGGGTACCGCGCGCAGCGTCTCCTC
>DATJWT010000462.1:0-8268 GCA_035500975.1 Binataceae bacterium (SeqCode) | reverse complement strand
ACTCGGCAAGGCGCAGGCGCTTCAGCGCGCGGGTCAGGCTGAAGACATCGCGAACATGGCGATGTTCCTGGCGAGCGATGAATCGTCGTGGGTGACCGGCGCTGCGATGGTGGTCGATGGCGGTTTCACGGCAGGGCAGCCGTTTTCGCTGATCCCCGGCGCGCCCGAGCAGCCACCAGGGCCGGCGGGATTTTCCGGACCATCGTTCGAAAGATCGTAAGCCTCGTATTAGCTCGTCTAAATAGTCTAAAACCCGCCGTGTCGATCGCTGGCGCAGGGCGGCTCCGGCAGGTAGCGTTTGAACGCCTGCAAAAGGGGTCCGCGCGCGAATGTACCTGACGCTGGTCGTTTTCTGCCTGTTCCTGGTTCTGGCGGCGGCGTACTTCAAGGACCTGCTCCCGCATCTTATCCAGTACGTCTTCTTTGTCCGGTTCTCGATGCTGGTGGCGCTCGCGCTCGTCCTCCTGCCCCTAACCAATTTTTCGATTCTTCCCGATCTCTTCGAACTCAGGGGCAGCGAACTCACTCTCGTCACGATACTTGCGTTCTTCGTCGCGTGGACGAGCACGCTGACCGCGATGGTGACGATCGAAACGGCGCCCCATCGTTTCGGAGTCGCGGAACTGCATCTGCCGCCGTGGGCGATGCGATATCGGCTGCTGCTCAGTTCCTGCCTGGCGCTTCCGATGTTGCTGCGGATGATGGATTTTCCCCATATCGACACGGACGCAGTCGGTCCGGTGGTGCTCGGCGTCGCGATCGCCCTGGTGTCGGTATGGGCGCTGTTGGTGATCCGCGAATTCGTCGTACCTCCGGATTCTCCCCGTTCGACGCTGCTGCCGGAGCGCCTGGTCCCGCGTTCGCTTCGCAACGCCGATCCATTTCATTTTCTCGCATCGATACTAACGCCCGGCCGTTTGCGGAAATTTCCGCGCGTACTGGGCGCCGGCTACATCGACTACGCGCATGGGAGATTTCGGCCGGGGCCGTTGTGGCTCGCGCTCCTGCTGGCGATGAGCGCGCTCGCGTGCACCTGGGCGAATCTGCGGGTGGATGCGAACGTCGCGAGGCACGCGCAGATAACGTTGGAGCCGACGCTCGCTTACGTCGAGATCGGTTTGATCATTCTCGCCTTGTTTCTGCCGGGCGTGGCGTTTTTCTTCGACCGCTATCGGATCTCGGTGGTGCTGGTGGTCGCATTGTGGACCGCGCTTCCTTACTGGACGCATGGAGCCGGCCACTACTTTCCGATCTACCAGGCCGATTGCGCGCACGCGGAAAAGACCGCGGGGAAGAACTGCCCGCTGCCGGCGGCGATGCGCGATGCGATCGAGCCGTGGCTGAGTCGCGAGGAGGCGGCGGGAAATCGCAAGCCCGTGATGGTGATCGTGTGCGCGAGTGGCGGCGGCTCGCAGGCGACGGCGTGGACGACGCGGGTGCTGACGGGACTCCAGGAAGAGTTTGGTCCCGCCTTCACGCGCTCAATCCGGCTGGCCAGCGGAGTTTCCGGCGGCAGCGTCGGTATCTATTACTTCCTTGCATCGTACGACCCCGAGTTGCGGGCGCCCTCGATGGATCAGTTGCCCTATATAAATGAGGCCGCGCGCGTGCGCAGCGATGAGGGCCTGGCGCGCGGCATGATCGAACGCGGGCTGGTCAGCGTGATCTTTCCGATCGACGAAAACGCGCACGACCGCGCCTGGAGCCTGCAATCCACCTGGAGCGAGGCACTGCTCTGGAAAGGAAAACGGCACTCGGGAGAGAGCCGCCTCTCGCAATGGAGCGACCTGGTCGAGTCGGACCACATGCCGGGCGCGGTGTTCATCGCGACGCAGGTGGAATCGGGCCGGCCACTACTGTTTTCGACGGTGGATATTCCGTCGCTGCGGCGTATCACTTTCGACTATCCGGGCAGCGGCTACTCCGATGCGGATATCGACGTGCTCACGGCAGTGCGGCTGTCGGCGAGCTTCGCATGGATCAGCCCGGCGGCATCGGCGCGCTATGTCGACAATCCCGAATTGAAGACGTCCGGACTGCATATAGTCGATGGCGCCTATGTCGATGCATACGGAGTGGTGGCGGCCTCGGCGTGGGCGCGCGATGCGCTCAACGCATACCGCGATCGGTTGAGCAAAATAGTGCTGATCCAGATCCGCAGCCGGGAACCGCCCGACCAGCCGGCCGATCCGCGATCGCTATTCGTCCAGGCACTGGCGCCGCTCTTCACCTTGAACAACGTGATGATCGCGAATCAGTTTTATCGCGACCTGGCGGAGGTCGATGACCTTATCGGCGATTCCGGCGGCCAGGTCCAGACGGTGGTGCTTACCGCCCATCACGGGATTAAGCCTTCCTGGTCACTCCCGGCCGAAGCGATCGAATCGATCGAAGATGACTGGCAGACCTTGAAGCGAGGTTCCGAGATGAGCAAGTTGCGGGAGCTGCTGGGCAACGAGGTTACAGGCCATGACGGCCCCGCGGCGGACGTGCCAAAGTGAGCGGCAACCGGAAGATGAGACTACGTGCTTCAATTTCGTGCTGGATGGCGGCGGTCGTGGTTGCCGCGGCGTTCGGCTGCAATCGCTCCGCGGGCCCGCCAGCGGAAGTTCCGGTTGCTGTCACGGTCCGCACGCTGACCAAATCCGCGGCGCGCAATGACGCGCGCTATTCGGCCGACATCCAGCCCTACAACCAGCTGTCCCTGAACTTCCAGGTGACGGGGTACGTCGAATCGATCAAGCAGGTGCGCGGCGCCGACGGAAACATGCGGAACCTGCAGAGCGGCGACTTCGTGCAGAAGGGCGAGTTGCTGGCAACGATCCACCAGGCAACCTTCAGCGAGCAGGTCGACAATGCGCAGGCGCAGCTCGACGGGGCGACCGCGCGGGACGTGCAGGCGCGCAACAACTTCCAGCGCAACCAGGCATTGCTCAAGGCCAGGATCGTTTCCCAGTCCGACTACGATGCGGCGGTAAAGGCATTCAAGATGGCCGAGTCGCAGGTCGAATCGGCGCAGGCCGCGGTGCAGCAGGCAAAAATAAATCTCGGTTTCTGCAAACTGTACGCGCCGATGGACGGAGTGATCCTGGATCGGCAAATCGAGGATGGCGCGCTGGCCGGTCCCGGCACTTCAGCGTTCACGATGGCCGATACCAAGTCGGTCAAGGCGGTGTTCGGGGTTCCCGCCCTGGTGGCGAAGAAACTCCAGCTTGGTCAGCATCTCTCGATTCGCACCGATGCGTACGCCAAGCAGGATTTCAGCGGCGTTATTACGCGAATCGCGCCCGACGCCGATCCAACCACGCGCCTGTTTGCTATCGAGATCACGATCCCCAACGGCGACGGGCGTTTGAAGACCGGGATGGTCGCCTCGCTGAGACTGGATGATCAGATTGCCGCCCCGCAGGACACCATCACGGTGCCGCTCGATGCGCTGGTAAAGCTCCCGGGGCAACCCGATCGCTTCGCCGTGTACGTAATCGAGCAGCAGAACGGCGAGACCATCGCGCGGCTTCACGATGTGCAGCTCGGCCCGGTGCTTGGCAACGAGATCGCGATCGACGGCGACGTAAAGCTCGGTGAGCAGGTCGTCGTGCGCGGATCAAATATCGTGAGCGACGGCGCGCGCGTCAACGTGATTCCGCAATAGCACCCCGATGGCGCATCAAAGCGACGCTGAAATAATCGAGCGGACCCACAACGCCGCCCGCTATTTCGTCGAGAATCGCCAGGTCGCGTGGGTATTGCTGGTGATGGTGATGGCGTGGGGCGTCTGGGGCTTCATCCAGATGCCCAAGCGCAAGGACCCGCTGGTGCCGGCGCGCGCGGCGGTGGCGATCTGCCCGTGGCCGGGAGTGAATGCCGCCAAGGTCGAGGAACTGGTCACCCGCAAGATCGAACACCAGATGGCCGCGAGCAAGTGGCTGCGCGTTCCGGGCGCCGGCAACGACTTCGCGATCAGGTCAGTCACGCTCGACGGCATCGCGTACGTCTACGTCCAGCTCTCGCCCAGGGTGCCGGACCAGATGACGGCGTTCAGCGATATCAACCTGCGTCTCAACGCTATGAACGATCTGCCGCCCGGGGCCGGTCCGATCCAGTTCGTCAGCGACTTTGGCGACACGGCGACGCTGATGCTGACGATCGCGAGCCCTCCCGCCAGCGATGCGATCGTGGCGGTGCGGGCGCGGGACATGCGCGCGGCAATCGCCAATGTCCGCGCGCAAGCCGCGGCGCAAACCGGCGCGCGCATCAGCGTGGTGATGCCGTTTCCGGCGACTGCCAACGCCGATGTTATCGCGCGCGGCCGCGACCAGATGGCCGCGTACCTGACGGCCAAAAAACTGCTGAGCGATATCAAACCCTTCCGAGGGGCGGGCTTTGTGGGCCTGGACGGCGCGCGCGACGGCAGCGAAGGGAATTTTCGCGCCGCGCTGAAGAACTATCTCGATTCCGACCTGACCCCCGGACCGTTTCACACCCTGTATCCCGATGCGTGGCAGCCGATCGTAGTTACCGACGTCAACCAGACCGAAGCGATTCTCACGGCGGCCGCGGGGGATGAATACACCTATCGTGAGTTGGAGCGGGTCACGAGTCTGATCTCGCGCGGCCTGGAGACGGTACGCGATGTCGATCGGGTGCAGCGCTCGGGAGTGCTGCCCGAGCGGGTGACGCTCAACTACTCGCAGGATCGGCTGGCCGCCTACGGCATCGTGCCCGGAACGATCGGCCAAATCCTGGCGCGCCGCAACGTCACCCAATCGGCGGGCATGATCAACGCCGCCGGTAGCGACGTTTACGTCGAACCGACCGGAGAGTTCACCGACGCCGCGCAGATTGGCGACGTCATGGTCAACGCCGGGACCGCCGGGTCTTTTTACCTGCGCGACCTGGTGACGATCACGCGCGGCTACCAGGAGCCGCCCGACCTGCTCAACTTTTACATGTGGCAGGATCGCGATGGGCGATGGCGGCGCACCAAGGCGATCACGCTGTCGGTGTTCATGCGCGAGACGGCGCAGGTGGGAGAATTCGGCGCACAGGTCAACCACGAGCTCGAGTCCCTGAAAGCGCGCCTCCCCGAAGACCTGATCATCGCGCGCACGTCGGACCAGCCGCGCCAGGTGCGCGAAAACGTGAGCCTGTTCATGCAGGCGCTGTACGAGGCGATCCTGCTGGTCGTGCTGGTGGCGTGGTTCGGCTTTCGCGATTGGCGATCGGCGGCACTTATCGCGCTGTCGATTCCAATCACGCTCGCGATGACGTTCGGGATGATGTCCTTTCTCGGGCTCGACCTCCAGCAAGTTTCGATTGCGACGTTGATCATCGCGTTGGGCCTGCTGGTTGACGATCCGGTCGTCGCGGGAGACGCGGTCCGGCACGAGATGTCGCGGGGGCATCCGCGCGTGATTTCCGCCTGGCTCGGGCCCACCAAGCTTGCGCGCCCGATCCTCTACGCGACCATCACCAACATCGGCGCGTACCTGCCGTTCCTCCTGCTCACGGGCACGACGGGTGAATTCCTGCGCAGCCTGCCGATCGTGATGACCTGCGCGCTGGTGTCATCGCGGATCGTCTCGATGACCTTCATTCCACATCTCGGCTACTACCTCATCCGGCCCGTGCCGACTCGCACGCCCGAAGAGCAACGGCAGCGCGGGTTCAGCGGCTGGTATTACAGGATCGCGCGGCGCGCGCTGCAGCATCGGCGGGCGGTGCTGTTCGCTTCGGTGCTGTTGCTGGCGGGCGGGTTTTCGCTGTTCCGGCTGCTCAAGACGGATTTTTTTCCGTTCGACGTGCAATACCTGGCGTACGTGGAATTGTGGCTGCCCAATTCCGCCGCGCTGGGCCAGACAGGGGATTTGTCGCGGCAGGCCGAGGCGGTGATCGCGCGCACGGCGCAGGAGTACGGCGCGCAGCATCGCGGGCGCGACGGAAAGCCGCGTCCGATCCTGCGCTCGATCACCAGCTTTGTCGGCGGCGGCTCCCCGCGTTTCTGGTTCTCACTTGCTCCGGAGGCGCAGCAGGCCAATTACGCGCAATTGGTTATCGAGATTTTCGACAAGGACGACATGCCGGCTTTCGTGGTTCCGCTGCAGCGCGCGCTCAACGGCGCGATCGCCGGGGCCAGCATCGATGTCCAGCAGTTGCAGACCAATCCGACCAGCCATCCGATCGAGATTCACATCGCCGGCCACACCGATATCGATCCGACCCGCGAGCGCGAGGACATCGCCACGCTCAAAGGCATCGCGGGAAAAATGGAAGCAATCCTGCGCGCGTCGCCGCTCACGCGAAGGGTGCGCGACGACTGGATGAATGAATCTCCCGTGATGGAACTGCCTATCGATCCGGACCGCGCGAACCTGGCCGGCATCACCAACGCCGACATCGCCGACTCTGCCGCGGGCGGATTGAGCGGGGCGCGGGTCGGCACGCTTATCGATGGCGACCTGCGCATTCCGATCGTGACGCGGCTGTTCCGATCGGAGCGATCGGAGCTGTCGGAAGTGCCCGACCTCTACGTGTACGCGTCGAACGGCTCGCAGAAAGTTCCGCTCAGCTCGGTCGCATCGCACAAGCTGGTGTTTCGCACCGAGCGCATCATCCGGCGCGATCACTTCAGGGCCATCACCGTATTCGGCTTCCCGGCGCCGGGGGTGTACGCCTCGGAAGTGATCAAGGCGGTGACCCCGCAGCTCGACGAACTGCGCAAGCAACTCCCTCCCGGCTACAGCCTGACCCTGGGAGGAGAGAGCGCGCGGCAGGCGACGGGCTTCCTGCAACTTGCGATGGTGTTGTTGATCTCGGTGATGCTGATTTTCCTGGCGCTGGTGATCCAGTTCCGCAATGCGGTCAAACCGGTGATCGTGTTTGCCGCGGTTCCATACGGGGCCGTTGGCGCGTTCATTGCGCTGTGGGTGACGGGGACCGCATTCGGCTTCATGGCTTTCCTGGGAGTGGCGAGCCTGGTCGGCGTGATCGTCAGCCACGTGATCGTGTTGTTCGAGTTTATCGAGGAGATGCGCGAGCGCGGGATGCCGCTGATCGATGGCCTGCTCGATGCCGGCATCGAGAGGTTGCGCCCGGTGACGGTGACGATCGGCGCGACGGTGCTGGCGCTGGTGCCGCTTGCGATGCATGGCGGGCCGCTATGGCAGCCGCTCTGCTATGCGCAAATCGGCGGTCTGCTGATCGCCGCGGTCGTCGAACTGGTGCTGGTCAAGGTCATCTACGCGACCTTCGTGGACGATCTGCATATCGTGAAGTGGGAGGAACCTCCCGCGCCACCCACGTCCGTGCATGAGGCGACGGCGCTCCAGCGCGCCTGAGTGCAGTAATCGCGCTGCCTTTTCCCAACCTTCGCGATGCGCAGTGATAGAATTGCTGCGCGTTTACCGGCTGCAACCTCTGATGAACAGGACAAGGCTCGAAAGCAATGGCGACTGACCTGCAAATGCCGGCTCGATCCGCCGGCCTGAGCGAATTCATCCTCACGCACAAGGGCGACCTGACGCTCGCGCTGTCGCTGGCGGTTTACCTGGTGGCCGGCGCGATGCTGATCTTGACGCGCTTTCATCGGTCCGCCGAAATCGCGGTTTCGATCGCGGAGGCGGCGCTGATCGGCGGGCTCTGCGACTACATCGCGCTCAAGATGATCTTCGAACGGCGCTGGTACCTGCCGAACTCGGGAGTGTTGCCGCGCAACCGGCAGAAGCTCGTCGACGGGATAGCGACCACGATCGAGAACGAATGGCTCACGCCGCAGATGATTGGCGCGCGCCTGAGCGAGATGAACCTGGTGAGCCGGCTCGGGACCTACCTGGAGGAAGTGAAGCTCCAGGACGTGCTGGGGCATCGCGGCGTCGAGCGCCTCATCGCGCGTATCATCGACTACCTCGAGTCGCCCGAGAAGCGCGAAGAACTCGAAGCGATGCTGCGCAAGGCGCTGCCGACCACCTTCGCGCGCATCTACGGCCTGATGAATCGGCTGGGCGCGGAGACGCTGACGGGCAGGATCGCGGCCAACCTGCGCCGCCGGCTGCCGGAGATCCAGAAAGATCCGGAACTGGTGCGGACGGTGGAGAATGCAATCCACGAATTCGGCACGCAGCTTCACGATCCCGACAGCTACGCATCGCAGCTCGCGCAGCGGCTGATCGATCAGATCGTGCGGCGCGCGGTGGACACCAGCAAAGGCCAGATTTCGCACATGGTGCGCGAGAACCTGGCGCGGCTGTCGGATGAACAGATTAGATTTCA
>DATJWT010000461.1:0-8776 GCA_035500975.1 Binataceae bacterium (SeqCode) | reverse complement strand
CGCACCCACGGCGATGTCTGGATGCATGTGTCGGAGTTCGACCACTTCGTCGAGGGCACCCCACCCGCTCCCGACCCCGCCGTGCTGGAAAATGAACTCGCGCAGATGGAACCCGCCAAGCGCGATGAGCTTCGCGCGATCGTGTCCGAGGTCGGTATCGAGCGCGTATTTCCGATCGTGCGCTACCTCGCGCGGATGTCGCCGATAGATGTGCGGGTGCTGCTCGGAATTGCGTCTCCGCCAAAAGAATATGAAGCGATCGCCGGTTACCTCGATGAACTCATCGAAGATGGGACGACCATTCAGATTGGCGTCGGCGATCCGAGCGCGCAGATGCCGCGGCTGGGCGCTTTCGATCGCAAACATGACCTGGGGCTGCACACCGAGATGGTCGCGCCGGGAATCGCGCGCCTGGTCGATCGCGGAATCATCAACGGTCGGCGCAAGGCCAACAATCGCGGCAAAGCCGTCGCAATCGCGTGGTCGGGATCGGACCCCGAAGATCTCCGAATAATCGACGACAACCCCGCCTTCGAGCTTTACGACCCGTCTTACGTCCTCAAGCTCTCCACCCTGACGTCGAACTACCGCCAGACCTCGATCAACAACGCACTCAGTATCGACCTGATCGGACAGATCAACTCCGAGACCGTCACCGGCGCGCGGATGATCAACGGAACCGGCGGTCAGCCTGAAACGCACATCGGCGCATTCATGTGTCCGGGCGGCCGCGCGATAACGCTGCTCCCATCAACTGCGCTGAACGGCGCCATATCGCGAATCGTGCCGCAGCACGAGCCCGGCGCGATCGTGACGATCCCCCGCTTCTTCGCCGACACCATCGTGACCGAGCACGGAATCGCGCGCCTGCTCGGCAAGAATCATCGCGAGCGCGCCAACGAGTTGATCGCTGTCGCGCACCCGGATCATCGCGCCGAATTGCGCGAGGCCGCGACGCGACTCTTTGGCTAGACCTCATCCCTCTATCGGGGTCCCGGGCGACATACCCGGTCTAGTAGTCGTTTTCGTCTTCTTTACGAGGCTCGGGCGGTGTCCGCGCAGCGAAGCGGACTAATCCCCATCCCAGGAAAAAGAAAATAACGGCGCCGATCGCAACCCCGTCCCAATGGACATGCTCGGCGGGTTGGTAGTGCACGTGAACCAGCAGCACGAATACGAGAAACCACGCCAGCGCGGTCAGTACACCTACGGTAAGACTCACTCGCCCGATCCATTCTCTTTGCATTCGATCACCCGAACTTTCTTCAAACTACGATAGATCGAGGACAAAGGTCGCGGCTAATCGCGGATCGACTACTTGATCTGCGCGATCTGCTTCTCGTTCATCGCGCGCAGAAACAACGGCAACTCCACGAAATGCACCTGGTCCAGGTACTTCGCTGCGTGACCACCCGTCGGCGAAGCCGCCCACTTGAGAAACTCGCGAATCGCCGCCGCTACCGCCGGATCGCGCTGGCGTGTCGACACCACCGCGTATTCATAAGCTATTAGAGGATAGGAATTGGGGCCTGGCGCGAACACCAGCGTCAGGCGCTCATCCGGTGGCGTGCGCGCATCCAGCTCTGACGCCGCGGCGCTAATCGTCTCCGAGGTCGGCAGAAGAAATTCTCCGGCCTGGTTCTTGACCATCGCGGTCCCCAGCCCGGCCTTGGTTACGTCGCCCTCCCAACTGATACCGATGTACGCGATTCCGTAGGGAGTCGCGGCGAGAATCTCCAGCTCACCGCCGTTGCCGACCGCGGCCTTTTCTCCCGGGACATTCGGCCATGCAATGCTCATCCCGGAGCGGACCTTATCGCCCCAGCTCGGTGTCGAGAATTCGAGGAACTGCGAAAAGATGAAGGTGGCGCCCGATGCATCCTCGCGCCGGATCGGAACGATCGTGCGATGCGGCAGCGCCTCGCCCGGGTTGAGTGCCTTGATTTCAGCGGAATCCCATTCCCGGATGTTCCCGGAGTAGATGCCTGCGATGGCGGGGCCGTCCAGCTTCAAGGTCTGCTTGCCGATTTCGGGAATATTGTAGTTGATAGTTCGCGCGGAGATCGCCAACGGAAGGTTGATTAACTGGGGGTTCTGCTCTGCCTGCTCGTCCGACAGGTAAGCGTCCGACAGCCCGATCTGCGCGGTGCCCGAGATTACCGCCTCGACGCCCGCGCCGGAGCCTGCCGGTACGCTCGTAATCGTCACGCCTGGATGCGATGCCGTGTAGTCGGGGATCCACAACTTCACTAACGGGTCGAGCGAGGTCGATCCGATCACCTTGAGCTCGATGGGAGCGGCGGACGCGGTTCCGGCCGCGATCGTCAGCGCGCAAACAGCCAGCACGACGGCGCCAATCCTCCCGAGACGATGCATTGGGGTCAGCCTTCAGCCCGTCCGATACGGTCGAGACTCACTCCCGTGGTTTCGATCCGATATCGCGCAGTTACCGCCGCACCCAACACCGAAAAGGCCGCAAGTCCATAGAGCAGCAACCGCGTCCCCACTCCGGCCAGAATGATTGGAAATAGAAAGGCGGTCATGACTGCGCCGATCTTGGCGAACGCCGCCGCGAAGCCCGCTCCCATCCCGCGAACCTCGGTTGGAAAAACCTCGCCCGCCAGCAAGTAGGTCTGCGAATTTGGACCGAGGTTGGTCATGAAATTGAACAGCATGAATCCCGCGCAGATGATTGCGAGTTTGGTCACACCCGTGGCGTCGACCGAGAACGATGCCGTCAGGAGGCCCGCGGCACACCCGAAGAAACCGAAGATCTGAAGGCGAATTCGGCCGAGCTTGTCGGCGAGCACCACCGCGAATGCGATTCCCACGATCAGTAAAACATTGATGAGTGCGGCGCCCTGTGCGGCCAGGATTGCCGCCGCGATGGAATCGCGAAGACTTCGGATGCGGTCCGGTCCGCCGCTCAGCAGGCTGGCGAGAATCGTCGGGGTGAAGATGCCGATACCATAGGTGCTGACGTCCTGGATGAACCACGGTACCGAGGCAAGAATCGTCGCACGCCGATTGCGCTCGCTGAAGAGCGCCAGGAAGGATTGCCCCCGGGGCTTCTTCCGCGGCTTGTCGGGCCGCGCCAACTTGATGGTCTTTGGGTAGCGGGGCGATCGCTCCAGCAGGCGGAACGCGGTTTTCTCCGCCTCGTCGTGCTCCCCGCGCACCACCAGCCAGCTTGGACTCTCGGTGACGAAGAACCGTCCAATCGTCACGACCAGAGCTGGAATCAGCGCCGTCCCAAACATCCAGCGCCAGGCCGAAAGTTTCGGCACCAGGATCAGCACCAGCCATCCGATGCCCGTGCCGGCCAGCGCTCCCACGGCCTGGAACCCGAAAGCTCCGATGACGAGTTTCCCGCGGTTTGCGCTCGGAGTGCTCTCGGAAATGATCATATGCGCCGTGGGATAGTCGCATCCCAGCGCCAGGCCCAGGCCAAACAGGCAAGTGACCAGCGCCGCGAAATTCGTGCACAGGATCAGCATCGCAAGGAACGCGCAAAACAGAACCATCTCCGTGATGAACATCCGCTTGCGCCCGAAATGATCGGACAGCCCGCCCAGGAAGAGCGCGCCTACCAGGATGCCCGCCAGGCTGGCCGCGCCCGCTATCCCTCGCTCGGCCGGCAGGAGATTGAATTCACGCACCACCAGCGGCAGGGCCACTCCGGTCATGAATACCACGAACCCCTCGAAGAATTTCCCGGCCGCCGCCAGCGACCAGATGCGCCATTGCATCCCGGTCATCGGCGGAGCGTTCAGCGCCGTTCCGTCGCTCCAGGTCGGCAACTCGTCGATATAGTCCTGGACGGTCTTGGGACCCGTACTCGGAACGGCGTGGACCTCTTCAGCCATTGATGCGTTTCTCTCGCTTGGTTTGTTCAGAGGGAATCGACGCAGGGTGCCGGATCACTACTACTAAGGATGAAGGTTCTGCGACCCAAAGTCAGCTTCAGCTGGCAATCCGTGCAGTATGCATCAAGTGACATTGATGCATCTATTGAGGACCGCCGGGTTTCGGCAACTGGCTCCTGGCCTCGATGCGACTCCAGAGCAGCGCAACCGCGATGCCGAACCCCACCAGCGCGGCGACTGCGATCAGAGCCACGATGATTTCGCTTGCGGGAATCGGCGGCGCGGTCCGGTAGTTGGGCGGCCGCGCGATTCCCGGCATCGCCGCCACGCTGAATACAGCCCGGCCAATCGCCGTTCTCTCCATCCGATCTTTCTCTTTCCCCTGTCAGCAACCTTCGCGGTCGTCATCCCGCCGTAACATTAATCTGCTTAGCCGTAACACAGACCTGCTGTACTAGCGCCTTTCCTGCACCGATAGATGGTGCCCAAAACCTTGAGGAGAGTCGTCATGGCAATGGTCCGAGTTCGGTTCGCGATCGCTGCGGTCGCGGTCGCAGCCCTGTTGTTCGGGGTAAATCATTATCGGGTCTCCGGCGCCGCGCTTGCCGCCGGTGAAGTAACTCTGCAGGGCACCGGAGCTACGTTTCCCGCGCCCCTCTATCAAAAGTGGTTTCAGGAATACAACAAGCTGCATCCCGAGGTTCAGATCAACTACCAGGCGCTCGGCAGCGGCGCCGGCATCAAACAGTTCCAGCAGGGCCTGGTCGATTTCGGCGCCAGCGACGCGGCCATGACCGATGACGAAATGAAGCAGGTCAAGGACGGCGGCGTGGTCCTCCTTCCGATGACCGCGGGCAGCGTCGTGCTCGCGTACAACCTGCCGGGCGGACCGGCCGAAGTTAAGCTCTCGCGCGAAGCATACGTCGGGATGTTCCTGGGCAAGATCACCGCCTGGAACGATCCCGCGATCACAAAAAGCAATCCCGGCGTTACCATGCCCGATACCAAGGTCACCATCGTGACCCGCTCCGACGGCAGCGGCACCACCTTCGTCTTCACTTCGCATCTGACCGCCATCAGCGATGCGTGGAAAGCCGGACCGGGCGCGGGCAAGTCGGTCAACTTCCCCGTCGGTGTGGCGGGCAAAGGCAACCCCGGCGTGACCGCGCTTATCAAGCAGACTCCCGGCGCGATCGGCTACGTCGAGTACGGATACGCCAAGCAGACCGGAATGCCGATGGCGGCGCTCGAGAACAAGAGCGGCAAGTTCGTGACGGTTTCGCTCGAAAGCGAGAAGGCCTCGCTTGCCAGCGTGCAACTCCCGGCTGACCTGCGCGCTTGGATCACCGACCCGAGCGCTCCCGATGCCTACCCGATCGTCACCTACACCTGGATTCTCGCGCACAAAAAATACAGCGATCCGATGGTAGCCAAGACTCTGAAGTCGGTTCTCAACTACGGGTTGACACAGGGTCAGGCGTTCAGCCTCGACCTCGGCTACATCCCCCTGCCCTCCGGCGTGGTTACCGAAGTCACCAAGGCGGTGGACGGTATTTCATGAGTTCGGTTGTGAGTATTGCTCCCCCCGGCGGGAAAAAAGCCGACGCCTCGATGTTCGTTGGGGACGCGAGTGATATCTCGCGTCCTCCCACCACCGTCGAACTGGTCAGTGACCGGGTATTCCGCGGCACCACCCGCGCGATTGCGTGGTTCAGCGTGCTGCTGGTCTTCTACATTATCTACAGCATCGCGCGGGTCGCCTTGCCTGCGGTTCGTAGCTACGGCTTCAGTTTCCTGACCAGCACGACCTGGGATGCAAACAAGAGCCAATTCGGCATCCTACCGGCCATCGTCGGCACCATGTACAGCTCGGTGCTCGGCCTGGCGATCGGCACCGCATTCGGCCTGGCCATCGCGATCTTTCTCAGCGAAGGATTCCTGCGCGACGCCCTTGATGCGGTCATGACTTCGCTCGGCCTCGATGAACACAGGTTCTGGGGCGCTCTTCCGAATCGAATCGAAGATACTCTGCGCTTGACGGTCGAGCTGCTGGCCGCGATCCCCAGCGTCGTGTACGGACTGTGGGGAATTTTCATCATCATCCCGTTGATTCGCCCGGTCTGCGATTGGTTCCACGGCCATCTGGGCTGGATTCCGTTCTTCGGCACATCGCTCAGCGGCCCCGGCCTGCTGCCCGCGTCAATCGTGCTCGCGATCATGGTGCTGCCGACGATCTCGGCGATCTCGCGCGATGCCCTCGCGGCTGTGCCGCCCAAGATGCGCGAGGCGGCGTTCGGGATGGGTGCGACACGATGGGAGGCAATCCTGGCGATCTTCGTCCCCACCGCCGCCACCGGCATCTTCGGCGCGATCATCCTGGGCTTCGGGCGCGCGCTCGGCGAGACGATGGCGCTGGCGATGCTCGCCGGTAATGCCAACGTGATTAGCTGGTCGTTGTTCTCTCCCGCCAACACCCTCGCCGCCCTGCTCGCCAACAAGTTCCCCGAAGCCGACAGCATCGAGGTGGGCGCGCTGATGTACGCGGCGCTGGTGCTGCTCGGAATCACGCTGCTGGTGAATATCGTCGGCACCCTGATTCTCCAGAGAGCGGACCAGAGCCTGAAGGGGCTACGCTGATGGCGGCACCGATTGTCACTCCGCCTGCTGATAACGGCGAAATCGACATCGAAGCGCTGCGCTTCTCGCTCCGGCGTCCCCGCTCGCTCTTCAGCTACGTGATGAGCCTGCTTACGGGCGCCGCGACCATCGCCGCGCTGCTGCCGCTCTTCTCGGTGCTGTACCTGCTGGTCAAGAAGGGCATGCAGGCGATGAGCCTGGCGACCTTTACCGATCTGCCGCCGGCTGCGATGGCGCCCGGTGGCGGAGTCGGCAACGCGATCATCGGCACGGGAGTGATCGTTATACTGGCGACCCTGATAAGCGTGCCAATCGGGATCCTCGCGGCGGTCTTTATCACCGAATTCGGCCCCGATACGCGCATCGCCGCCGCCGTGCGCTTCGCGGCCAAGGTGCTGACCGGCCTGCCGTCAATTCTTGCGGGTGTGTTCGCCTTCGCCGTGGTAGTCGCCGTGACCGGCGGCTTCTCAGCACCCGCCGGAGCAATCGCGCTGGCGCTGCTGATGCTCCCGACTATCCTGCTCACCGCCGAGGAAGCCATCAAAAGAGTTCCGCCGCGGATGCGCGAGGCGGCTATCGGGATGGGCGCGACCCCCACCCAGGTCGTCTCCAAGGTGGTCGTTCCCACCGCCTTGCCCGGAATCCTGACCGGTGTCATGCTGGCCGTCGCCAGGGCTGCCGGAGAGACGGCGCCGCTGCTTTTTACGGCTCTTTTCAGCGATTTCTGGATAAGCCGTACAGCGCCGCAGTTTCTCCCGCATTCGCTGGGCGACCTGATGAAGCCGACCGCTTCATTGGCCGTCGTCATCTACAATTTTTCCGGATCGCCGTTTGAGAACCAAATAGCGCTGGCTTGGTCAGCTGCCCTGATCCTGGTGGTCATCGTGCTGGTGGTCAACGTAGGGGGGCAGATTGTGGCCGGACGCTCGGCAAGCAAATAAGGAGATTTCTCCATGACTGAAACAGCAACCGCGACTAACGGAATGCCTGCCGTTGCCACCGAGACGCTGCTCGATTGCAAAATCGACGAGCTGCACTACGGCAAGTTCAAGGCCGTCCGCGACGTCGCCGTCAAAATCGTCAAGGGAACCATCACCGCCTTTATCGGTCCATCCGGATGCGGCAAGAGCACGGCGCTGCGCTGCCTCAACCGCATGAACGATCTCGTACGCGGCTTCAAGATCAGGGGTAGCGTGATGTTCCGCGGACACGACATCTATGCCCCCAACGTCGATCCCGTCGCCGTGCGCCGCCATATCGGGATGGTCTTCCAGCAGCCCAACCCGTTCGCGATGAGCATCTATCGCAATGTCTCCTTCGGCCTGCGCCTCAACGGCTACCAGGGCAACGTAGCCGAGAAGGTCGAGCAGGCTCTGCGCGGCGCCGCCCTGTGGGATGAAGTCAAGGACAAGCTGCACACCAGCGGCCTGGCGCTCTCAGGCGGACAGCAGCAGCGCCTCTGCATCGCGCGCGCAATCGCCACCGAGCCGGCAGTGCTCCTGATGGACGAACCCTGCTCGGCGCTCGACCCGATCGCGACGCACAAGATCGAAGAGCTGATGAAGGAGCTGAAGAAGAAGTACACGATCGCGATCGTGACCCATAACCTGCAGCAGGCCAAGCGCGTTGCCGACATGACCGCGTTCCTGTACGTCGATACTTCGCAAGGTGGACGCACCGGTTACCAGGTCGAATACGGACCGACCCAGGCGCTTTTCGAGAACCCCAGGGAAAAGCACACCAGGGACTACCTGAGCGGCGAATTCAGTTGAGAATTCGTGAAGACCCGAAAGATAGGAACGACCTGACTGCGAGTCTCAATTGGTTGCGCGATAGGAATCGCGCCTCATCCACGGGCAGGGACGCCTGCGCCACGATTTGTTCACGCAACGGACTCGCGAACGCTGATCGAAATCTGTGAGGGCTGGCTGCTAACGTCAGCTCTGCGCGTTCATCAACGCTTTCTGCAGCGGCGCATCATAACCGTAGATGTCGTCGAAGAACCGGACTTCGTTGTCGGGTTCGACTACCGCGGTGCTGTACAGGATCAGCACGGGAACGGGCTGCTGCAGGTTGACCTGCACGTTGTTGACGGTTCCGTTCATCGTCGCGCGAATCTTGTCAACGTCCCATCCGGGCTTTTCGCGTAACACCCACGCCGCCAGCGCGATCGGGTTCTCGACCCGGATACATCCATGGCTGAAATCGCGCCGCGCGCGCGAGAATAGCTGCTGCTGCGGCGTGCTGTGCAGGTAAACGTTGTAGTTGTTCGG
>DATJWT010000460.1:0-4533 GCA_035500975.1 Binataceae bacterium (SeqCode) | reverse complement strand
CGGGCCAAGGGACTCGTTAACACTCGCGAGCATCTTGAGAGCATAATCCAGGCGAAGCAGATGGGCGTCGCGTCGATCCAGGACTATCTGCGCGCGCGGCAGCCTGCCGAACCGGTGGCGGTTGCGAACGGAGAGCGAGGCGGGAAGTAGCGATGGACAAGATAGTCGAACGGCTGACCCGCGCGGTCGCGCAGCGGACCTCGCGCCGGAGCTTCATTGCGCGGCTCGGAACGCTGGTTGCGGGCGGGATCATCATTCCCCTGCTGCCGGTGGATCGCGCGAGCGCACAAACAACCAACGGCTCCGCGCCGGGGCAATCGAACGTGCTGAACGGGAACAACGATCAGGCGTGCGACTACTGGAAGTATTGCGCGATCGACGGCTACCTCTGTTCATGCTGCGGCGGCGGATCGCACGATTGCCCTCCCGGGGCCACTCCGTCACCAACCTCGTGGGTCGGGACCTGCCGGCATCCGGCGGACGGCAAGGACTATATCGTGAGCTACCGCGATTGCTGCGGGAAGAACCCGTGCGGGCGATGCTTATGCGCGAACACGATAGGCGAGATGCCGCTGTACCGGATGCAGCTCGACAGCGACCTGATCTGGTGCTTCGGCGCACCCACGATGGTCTATCATTGCTCGACCGCCGAGATCGTGGCTGCCAAGTAACGCGTTGCGATTTGCCTCAGTCCTGACTGCCGGCGTTCTTCTGTTCAGCTGCGCGACGGCACGAGCGCAAGCCCCGCACGCGTTCCAGCAGCGATGCTCCGTTTGCCATCAACCGTCCGGCGCGGGAATTCCGGGAATCTATCCGCCTATCGCGGGTGCTATCGGTCGCTACCTGAAAGTCCCGCAGGGCCGAACTTTCCTGGTGCACCTGTTGCTCTACGGAATGACTGGTCCGATTACATCGCATGGCATTTCATACGAGGGGTTGATGCCGTCGGCCGCTGACCTCGGTGACAAGGATCTCGCGGACGCAATCAATCACGTGGTGCGAAAGCTTAATGCGGCGGAAGCTCCGGGCGATTTCAAGCCATTCACCGCTGCTGAGTTCAAGGCGGCGCGAGGGGCAGCGCTGACGCCGCAAGATGTATTCCACGAACGCGAGAAACTTATCGCCGCGCTTGGAACAACCAAACCATGATTTTGCGCGTGCTCGCCGCCGGGTTGTTATTGGCTGTGACGACCGCAAAGGTCGTTATCGCGGCCGAATCACCGCAGAATCTCTACCGGCTGAACTGCTGGGGATGCCATCACGAGAACGGCGAGGGCATCCCGGGAACCGCGCCTTCGCTCAGGAACGCGGCCGACTACCTGAAGGTGCCGGGCGGCCGCGAATACCTGATACGCGTTCCCGGCGTTTCGCAATCCCTGCTGAACGATGCCGACACGGCGCTGGTGATGAACTGGATTATCGGCAATTTCAGCCCGGGTCGCGTACCCGCGGATTTCAAGTCGTTTACCGCAGAGGAAATTCACCAGGCGCGCGCCCAGGCGCACATGTACGACATCACGGAGACGCGTACCCGGCTGCTGAACGAGATGGTCGCGATGAAGATTCGGCCAACGGCAAAGTAGCCGGGCTGCCGGCTACCTGGTGGGTGACATGAACAGCGCGCCGCAGATGTTCTTTGCGGCGGCGAGCACTTGCTCCACGACCCGCTTTTCGCGCGCATCGGCGCCAATCGCCAATCCCTCGATCATGAAGATCAGCATGACCGGGAACATCTCCATGTTCGGCAGGTCGTCCCTTGCGGGCACGAACAGTTCGCCGAAGGTCTTCTGCACGAACTCGGTCAGGCGCGTGTTAACCGCGCGGATGGAATCGCGCAGGTACGCATCGGTGCGGCTGGCGATCATCAACTCGAGCCACGCCTGGTAGAGCGGGCTATTGGCCATCTCCCAGATGAAATCGATCGCGACCGAACGGCGATCGGCTTCGCCGGAAAGGTGCTGGACCTTCTGCCGCATCTCGCTGAACATCAGCTCGAACAGATGCTCGACGGCCTTGGCCAGCAACTCTTCCTTGGTGGGAAAATGGTAAAGCTGCGCGCCGCGCGAGAGTCCTGCGCGCTCCGCGATTTCCGACCCCGTGGTGTTGGCGTAGCCGCGCTCGATCACGCACAGGATCGCTGCATCGAGCAGGCGTCGGCGGGTCTCGGCGCTCTTCTCGTCCTGCTTCAGGCGCGGTTTAAAGTTGCTGCGTAGGGTCGACGAAGCATCCATTGTGGTACGGCATGCTAGCAGACCGCGCCGCGCTTTGATCAAGTTCCGCATATTGTACGTTGGTACATGACGGAACGATCAACGCGGACGCCTCCGCCGAATATCAGCCATCCCGACTAGCGCAGAGGCACGTAGGCGAGACTGTAGCCAAACGCGCCCGGGCCGACCGACTTGAGCGCGGCAGGAGTCTTCAGCAGGGGCGATGCGGGCAGGCCGAGCACGGTGACGCGCAGGCCGGGCCGCAGAATATCGGTGCTGACCGGGATGCCGGTTTCGGTCTCCGCCAATGTGATCAGATCGGGCACCGTCAAAACCACTGTGTCGTCGACCTTCGCAATCAGGTATTCGTTCTTGAAAGCGATTTCGGCGGCGCGACCGCGGTCTTCATCGACCCCTTCGATCTTCACCGTTCCCCAATCGTGTCCCGCGCGGAACTGCCTTTCGACGTCGAGAATTTTGCCGCTGATCAGTTTGCGTCCATCTGCCGCGTTCATGATCGCGGTCACCGGGTCGCTGGCATTCTCTCTTGCCGATTCCACCGCGCGACCGATGCGTAGTGCCATGGAAATGGAGCCGCGAACCAGGGTGCGGCTAAGCGATTTTTGATCGAATGCCGATGTCAGGTAGATAAGCCCGCCTTCATCGGTGCAGACCTTGCGCACGGCGCGCTCGAAGCGGATGCCGGGAGGCTCGTCGGGCGAGGGCGGTTCCTGGCTGATCGAGGGGAATGGCAAAATCCCGCGGTCGCTGCTGAGCGCGTGTGGCAGGCCGTGGGTAGTTCCATAGATCGCGAATGTGGTCATCTGCAGCTCGGGAAAGGCCCGCCCCATCCCGTCGCCATCGAGCAGCGGCAATCCCGCCTGGGCCGCAAGCAGCAGCGGGAAGATGCACTGCAGGCCGCCGATCTCGGCCGCAAAGAATGCAGTCACGCTTCCGTGTAAAGCGGGGGTGACGGATTCCAGTCCAGCCCGCAGGGCGATCATGCTGGGCGGCTTCTCCAGCGCAACCAACGGCGCTCCGACCACCGCGGGAGTTATCGCAAAGGAATCAACGGGCATTTCGTCAACATCGATCACTCGAACTGCCGCATTCGCACCCAGCATCCTTTGCGCAACCACCTGACCGTAGTAGGAATTGCCGCCGCCGCCGCATCCGAGGACGGCGGAACCCAGCGCGAACGCGGTTACGTCGCTACGCCGGATTTCGAAGCTCATGATGCCGGATCCTCGATATCGCCGACCGCACGGGCACGCACTCGAATCGCGTCGCTCGCGAGATAGGAGAACGCGGCATCTTCGAGTTCGACCGTCGCGATCGAGCCCGGTGAAGCGCCCCCTTCGATGGCGCGGCGATGGGCCTCGCGTTCTGCGCGCGCGAGCGCTTCGGCGCGCGACACGGAGGCGGAGGAAAACGTGAGGTCCGCTTCGCCGCCGACCTGCGCCATCGCGGCGCCGTACGCGTTGGCCACATCGGCGTGAGCCGGACAGATCACCTCCCGGCCGAGTCCGCGCAGCAGATCCTCGATAAGCGGGGCACCGCCGCCGACCAGGATTATCGGAAGATGACGGCCGGCGCGTTCGAAATTCTCGAGCAGCCGCTCCAGCCGCCCGCGTAGATGCTCGTTCACGCGCGTGATCGCCCCTGCGCTGACATGTGCGACTCGCGTGCGATCGCCAAGGTCGATGCGGCCTGCGGCAACTGACACGTCGGTGAGTGTCAAGGTCTCGCCGCCGAAGACGACTGCCTCTTCAGTCAATCGATAGCCCACGCTGCGGGGGCCGACCTCGCCGGTCTCCGGATTGACCAGGCTGCCGCCGCCGATTCCGACCGAGCACAGGTCCGGCATCCGGAAATTGGTACGCACACCTGCGACGGTAAGATCGAGGCCCGCGGGTTGTGGGTAGCCGAGACGGAGCAGGCCGGCATCGGTGGTGGTACCGCCGACATCGAGCACGATCGCTTCGCGCGACGATGCGAGAATAGCGGCGCCGCGCAGGCTGTTCGTAGGGCCTGACGCGACGGTGAAGATGGGCGACTCGGCTGCTCGTGTCCCATGAGCCACGGTTCCATCGTTCTGGCTTATAAAGAGATTGGCCGGGACCGCGGCCTGATAGGCGGCGAGCGTGCGTGTCGCCAGGGGGCGCAGCATCGCGTTCAGCAAGGTGGCGTTCTCGCGCTCGAGAATTCCAAAGCGCCCGATGCGATGTGAAACGGAAACCTGGAGATTCGGATTGGCCTGCATGAGCCACTCCGCGATGCGGGTTTCATCTTCGGGGTATGAAGTTCCGAAGACCGCCGTGAC
>DATJWT010000459.1:0-10173 GCA_035500975.1 Binataceae bacterium (SeqCode) | reverse complement strand
CCGACGCTGATCACGGTGGGAGACATGGATCCGATCACGCCGATGCAGAACTCGGAAGATATCGCGGCGGCGATTCCAGCGGGGCTGGCGCGGCTGGAGTGCTTCAAGGGGGCGGGTCATGGTGTGCAACGGGACAAGCCGGTGGAGTTCGATCGCGTGGTGCGGGAGTTTATTGGTTCGTAGATACCCGAGAGAGGAGGCCCTGAGCCAGATTCTCGGTCGGCCTCGAGTGGGAAACAAAAAATAGTGGGGCGGGCACGGCGGCCCGCCCCACTATTTTCTTGTCCTAAGGTACGCGGTTGGTGGTTTCGGGAGGCACAAACGAGAGGTCGGAACAGGCCGCCACTAACCACTAGGCCCGGTGAGGTCGGGCGGCTACAGTCACTTCTATGCGATGCGGCAGCTGCGGTACCGAGAATCCCGACGGGATGAAGTTCTGCGGGAACTGCGGAACTGCGTTGCGCAATCTTTGCCCTAAATGCGGATTTGAAAATCCTTCCGGCTTCAAGTTCTGCGGTCAGTGTGCCGCGGCATTAAGTGCATCCGCGCCTGCGGCTGCTCCTGCGCGGCCGGAGCGCGCTCCGGCGTCGGCGCACGCCGATTTCGCCGTCGGGCCGCTCGACGGCGAGCGCAAGAACGTGACGGCGCTGTTCGCCGACATGAAGGGCTCGATGGACCTGATCGAGGATCTCGATCCCGAAGAGGCGCGCGCCATCGTCGATCCCGCGATCGCGCGGATGATCGATGCGGTGCATCATTACGACGGGTACATCGTGCAATCCACCGGCGATGGGATCTTCGCGCTGTTCGGCGCGCCTCACGCGCAGGAGGACCATCCGCAGCGCGCGCTTTATGCCGGCCTGAAGATGCAGGATGAGATGCGCCGTTACGCAGGCGAGCTGCGTGCGGCAGGCCGCCCTCCGGTCGAGATTCGCATCGGCGTGAACACGGGGGAGGCGGTGGTGCGATCGATTCGGACCGGAGACGCCAGTACCGAGTACACGCCTATCGGCCACGCGGTGAGCCTGGCGTCGCGAATGCAGACGCTGGCACCCTCAGGTTCGATCGTAATCGCGGCAGAGACGCGCAAGATCGTTGCGGGCTACTTCGAGCTGAAACCTCTCGGCCCGGCACGAATTAAAGGCGTGAGCGAACCGGTCGAAGTGTTCGAGGTGACCGGAATCGGACCGCTGCGCACGCGACTCCATCGATCAGCCAGCCGGGGACTTTCCAAGTTCGTCGGGCGAGTCGCCGAGCTCGAGCAGATGAAGCGGGTCGCGGAACTGGCACACGCGGGCAGCGGCCAGATCCTGGCCGCAGTCGCAGAGGCGGGAGTCGGCAAGTCGCGCCTGTTCCATGAATTCAAGCTGACCAAGCGCGACGATTGGCGGGTGCTCGAAGCGTTCTCCGTCTCGCATGGCCGCGCGAGCGCTTACCACCCGGTAATCGACCTGTTGAGGAACTACTTCGGTATTGCCGATTCGGACGACGAGCGCGTGCGCCGCGAGAAGATAACCGGCCGCGTCCTGGCGCTCGATCGCTCGCTCGAAGATACGCTGCCGTACCTCTCGCCCCTGATGGGGGTGGAGACGGGAGTTCTGCCTCCGACACCATCCAGCGATCCGGCAGAGCTGATGGAAGAGTACGGCAAGTTCTGGGAGCAGAGCCTCGACCGCCTGCAGACGCTTGCGGAGAGCGCCGCGAGCGGCTCGTTGGAGGGCATGGACCAGAGCATCCAGCGCGCGCGCACGCGGGAAGCAATCAAACGGCTTCTGCTGCGCGAGAGCATGAAGCAGCCGCTGATGGTGGTCTTCGAGGACCTGCACTGGATCGACGACGAATCGCGCGAAGTGCTCGACCTGCTCGCGGACTCGATCGGTACCGCGCGAATCATGCTGATGGTGAACTATCGCCCCGAGTACCATCACCAGTGGAGCAACAAGACCTACTACACGCAGTTGCGGCTCGATCCTCTTGGACCGGAGACGGCAGGAGAGCTCCTGGGCGGATTGCTCGGTGACGGCGCGGAACTGAAACCGCTCAAGGAGATGATCATCCGGCGCACCGAGGGCAATCCCTTCTTCATCGAGGAGATGGTCCAGGTGCTGTTCGACGAGGGCGCGCTTGCGCGCAACGGGAGTGTCAAACTTCTCAAACCGCTCGAGGCGATCCGGATTCCCTCGACGGTCAAGGGCATAATCGCTGCGCGCATCGACCGGCTCGGCCCGGCGGAGAAGGATCTCCTCCAGACGCTGGCGGTGGTCGGCAAGGAATTTCCGCTCGGCCTGGTGCGGCATGTTTCGGGGAAATCGGATCGGGAGCTGAGGCCGGTGCTTTCCAATCTACAGTTAGCCGAATTCGTGTACGAACAACCCGCCGCGCCTGAACCCGACTACACCTTCAAGCACGCGCTGACGCAGGAGGTAGCTTACGATTCGATCCTGGCGGAGCGCCGCAAAGCTATTCACGAGCGGGCGGCGGCTGGAATCGAGACTATCTTCGCGGCGCAAATTGAAGATCACCTGGACGAATTGGCGAATCACTACCTGCGCGCCGGCAATGCCGCAAAGGCGGTCGAGTTTCTCGAGCGCGCATCGAGCCGAGCCTTCCTGCGTTCCGCCCACGCGGAAGCAGAGCGCTTTCTGATCCAGGCGATCGCGCTGATCGTAACCCTGCCCGACACGCCCGAGCGGCTACACCGCGAAATTGCATTGCGGGTGCGATACGGGATGGTGTTCGTCGCGATTCACGGGTTCGCCAAGGGCGAACTGGACGAGCAGTTGGAGCGCACTCGCGAGCTTATGAGCCGGGCGGGGGAGTCGCCCGAAATCCTCCAGCTCATGGGGACGATCTGGGGAGTGGAGTCATCGCGCGGGCAGTTCAAAGCCGCGGCGGAAACCGCGCGGCGAATGCTGGCGATGGCGGAGGGCACCAGCAGCGAGATGGCAATCGGCAGCGCCCAGCACATGATGGCCGCGGCCGCGATGTGGCGGGGCAATTTTGTCGCCGCGCGCGATCATTTCCAGCGCTGCACGGAAATATTCGATCGCGACATCGATCGTTACCTCCCGACCACCAACGTGCCGGTGGTCATGTCGCGCGGCCATTTCGCCTGGGCCTTATGGTCGCTGGGCTATCCTGACCAGGCGCGGCAGCGCACGCGCGAGTCGTTGAACCTGGCGCGGAAGCTGAACCGGCCATACAGCATGGCATTCGCGCTGCAATTCGCTATCGCGGTGGAAGATCTTTGCGGCGACTACGCGCAGATGCGCGCGCAGTCCGAGGCGCTGATCGAATTGTCGGAACAGCACGGATATCCGCACTGGCTGGCCTCGGGGAAGATGTCGCTGGGCGCGATAATCGTCGGGGAAGAGGATTTCGATCGCGGCCTGGAGATGATGCGCGAGGGGATGGCGGGGACGCGCGAGTACGGCACGCTGCCGGTCTATCGCTACGGGCTGGTGATCATGGCGGGCGCGCTCCTGCGCGCGGGCAATATCGATGAAGGTCTGCGTGCGCTCGATGAGGCCGCGGAGGGCATCGAGCAGGACGACCACTACAACGAAGCGGAAATCTGGCGGCTGCGAGGAGAGTTCATGATGGCGCGCCGCAACGATCGCGCGGCGGCCGAATGCTTTCATCGCGCAATCGACATCGCCCGGACGCAGCAGGCCAAGTCGCGGGAGCTGCGCGCGGTATTCAGCCTCGCCCGGTTACTTGCGTCGCAAGACAACGCGACGGGAGCGATCGAAGTCCTGGCCCCCGTCTATGGATGGTTTTCCGAGGGCTTCGACACGGCGGATTTGACGATGGCCAAGGCCCTGCTGGAAGGGCTGAAGCGGCGCATCGGGTCGAAGCCTTAGGCTACTTTGCCTTCCGGAAGTGATCGCGCAGGCGTTTGAAAAATCCGGCGCGTGCGACGGGAGCTTGTGCCACGACCGGAACTGAATCGATCTGCTTGCCGTCCTCGGAAACGACGAGCTGACCAACCTCTGCGCCTTTGGCGACCGGAGCCTGCAGAAATTTCGATGCGGGATTCCAGGCCACATCGATTTTGCCTTCCTGTCCCTTGTCGACTGTGACAAAGGTCTCGTGCGCCGGCGCGATCGCGACGCGGTCGGTGACTCCGTAGAAGACCGGAAACGAGGCAGGCATGACCTTGTGCGCATCGGGCTTGGCGGTCGCGAACGTGCGAAACGCCCAATCGATCAGTTTTTCGGTCTCGACGCGGCGCTTTTCGGAGCTGGGCGTGCCCATCACTGCCGACACCAGGCGCATACCATTCGACTTGGCGGACGCCACCAGGTGGTAGCCCGCCTCGTCGACGTGCCCGGTTTTGATTCCGTCGACGCGGGCGTCATAGAAGAGAAGAGTATTGAAGTTCGGCTGCTTGATCTTGTCGAAGGTGAATTCCTTGTCGGAGGTATAGGTGAGCGCCTCGGGATGATGCTGGAGCAGCGAACACCCCAGTTTCACCATGTCGGCGGCGGTGGTGTATTCGCCTTCGACCGGAAGTCCGTCGGGATTCGAGAAATGGGTGTCGCTCAGCCCGAGCTGCTCGGCCTTGGCGTTCATCTGGGTGGTGAAGCCGTCGGCGCTGCCACCCAGGTATTCCGCAAGGGCCACGGCAGCATCGTTGCCCGACGACACCATCAGGCCGTAGAGGAGATCGCGAACCGCGACCTGTTGCCCAACGCCGAGGAACATGCGCGAGACCGTGTCGTTCATCGAGAGCCGCCACGCCGCCTCGCTAATCGGGATCATGGTGTCGAGCGTGACGCGTTTTTGATCGAGCGCGTCGAGCACCAGGTAGAAGGTCATGATCTTGGCGAGGCTCGCCGGCTGCATCCGCTGATGCTCGTTGTACGCGTACAGGACCGCGCCCGTCTGTTCATCGACCATCATGGCCGCTTTCGCATCGAGCGCGAACGGAGCGGGGCGATCGCCCAGCACGTGGATGTCGGTGAGAGGAACAGAAGGTGGAGCTTCCTTCGCGACGGCGGCGTGACGGGGTTTGGGCCTGGCGGCCGCGAGGGCAGACCCTGCACAGAGCAGCAAAGCCGCGGATAAAGCCCAAGGGGCGAGTCGATTAACGCTGAGTCGCGAGCGCATTGCCATCCGCTCCACCTCCACCCAATTCGAGGCTACGGCGCGGCATCGACCTCCGCAAGCCCGTCGCCGGCGATCGTTCAGTCGCTCAGGCCATTCAGTCGAATCTCGTCGAGTTCCGTCGCCGTGAACAACCCCGCGTCGTAAAGCGCCAGAAACTCTTCTGACACCGTTGTGCCGAACATCAGCGAATCATCGGTGTTCACGGTCACGCGAATTCCGGCGTCGTACAGACGACGAATGGGATGAACCTGCATGCTTGCGACGCGTCCCAGCATCACGTTGGAGGTTGGGCAGATATTCAGCCGGATACGATAGTCCGCCAGGAACCGCATGACCTCCGCCGAGTCCACTGCGGCGATTCCATGCTGGACCTCGTCCAGCTCGAGTTCCTCGACGGCGCGTTGAACGTCGTCGGCCGTTCCGAACTCGCCGACGTGCGCTTTCAGGCGGAGGCCGGCTGCCCTGGCGGAGCGGTAAAGCGGCTTGAAGACCTCGATTGGCTGCGCGAACTCATCGCCACTGAGATCGAAGGTGCGATAGAAGCCCTGCTCGAGGTACGGCGCCAGCCATCGCTCGAGCGCGGTGAAAGGGCAATGGCGGGACATGCTGAGCTCGGGAATCCATTCGATGCCTGGGGCGATGGTGCGATGAACTTCGCGGAGTCCATCGGTTACACGCTGCGCGGAGCCCTGGAACAGCGTCGATGCCCACACGTCTTCGCCTTTCGCCAGTCGCGTAACGCCATCGCGCAGGGCCTGCGCGAGAGTCAGCTCGAAACCGAGCAGGCGCCCGGCCGCATCGTTGAACATCGTGCCGAAGTTCTCCTCGGCCCATTGATGCATCTCGGCGATGGCCGAGAGCCTGCGGTCGAGGGGCACGATACGCCGGCCGGTGCGCTCGAAGACGTGATCGGGATCGCCGCCGAGATGGTTGTGGAGATCGCTCTTCGGGCATCGGCGCATCGCAGCCAGGTCGCGGCGCGCGAGCGCATCCTGGAAGTTCACTTCCATGAGAGTTGCTGTATCAGAAACCCGCGGATGAATCGGCGGGTCGGCGCATCGGCGCCGTATTCCTTTTCTCCCAAGATGCGAATAAATGAAGTAGTTGCCGCATGGACATTTCCGTCATCCTTCCGGTCGTAAACGAGCGCGAAAATCTCGACATCCTGATCCCGCGTCTGATGATGCTGCTCGGCAACGCGCGGCTGGAGGGCGAGATCATTGTCGTCGACGGCGGCTCGACCGATGGCACGCAGGCAGCGGCCGCGAGCCATGGAGCGCGGGTGGTGGCGGAGAGAGGCAAAGGCTACGCAGCCGCGATCAAGACTGGATTCGAGGAGGCGCGCGGCGATTGGGTGCTGACCCTCGACGCAGACCTGTCGCACGATCCGGATTTCGTCGGGAAGATGTGGCGGGCGCGCGATCGCGGCGACATCGTGATCGCATCGCGTTACATCCGCGGCGGGGTGGCCTATACCGATTGGCTGCGCAAGTCGCTGAGCTGGCTGCTCAACTCGTTTCTCCGTCGATTCTGGTCGTTGCCGGTGCGTGATGTTTCGAGCGGATACCGGCTCTATCGTCGTTCGGCGCTGGAAGGATTGACGTTTGCCTCGACCAATTTCGAGGTGCTGGGAGAAATCCTGGTGAAGCTCTACGCGCGGGGATACAGCGTCACCGAGGTGCCGTTCACGTACTTTCCGCGCGAGGCCGGAAGATCGCACGTCAAGTTGTTCAAGTTCGGGATGGCGCAGCTACGATCGGCGATCCGGATGTGGAAGCTGCGCAACTCGCTGGAGTCGGCCGACTACGACGAGCGCGCTTACTACAGCATCATTCCCATCCAGCGCTACTGGCAGCGCCGCCGCCATCACATCACGGTTAACTGGGCGCGCAGCGCGGGAAGGATCCTGGACGCGGGATGCGGGTCGAGCCTGATCGTGCAGAGCCTCAACAACGCGATCGGGATGGAGTTCAATTTCGGCAAGCTGCGCTATTTGAGCCATCACGGAATACCGCTGCTGCGCGGGTCGGCATTCGCGCTGCCGTTCAAGGATGAGAGTTTCGATTGCGTGATCAGCTCTCAAGTCATCGAGCACATCCCCTACGACGAGGTGCTGTTCTCGGAGATGCGGCGCGTGCTGCGGGCGGGTGGGATGCTGATCCTGGGGACGCCCGACTATGCGACGATCGGCTGGCGCATCATCGAGCCGACCTACGGGTTCCTGCTGCCGGGCGGCTATGCCGACGAGCACATCACGCATTACACGCGGGAAAAGCTTACCGAGATTCTGGGGCGGCATGGTTTCAAGGTCGATGAGGTCAAGTACGTGGCGGGCAGCGAGCTGATCATGCGCTGTGCGAAGGAAGCTCTTCCTGCTCCGCAGCAACTGGCGCCACCGCGCGAATCCAGCGCCGCGTAGGCGGAGGGCAAAGGAAATCAGGAGGGAGTCATGCCGAAGCTCAAAGTCGCGGACATCGATATTCACTACGACGTGTACGGAAGCGGCGAGCCGCTCCTGATGATAATGGGGCTGGGCGCCAGCTCGGCAGCATGGGAACCGGACCTGGTGCAGGAACTCGCCAAGTCATTTCGCACCATCACGTTTGACAATCGCGGTACCGGGCAGAGCGACAAACCGGACAAGCCGTACTCGATCGAGATGTTCGCCGACGATGCGGCGGGCGTTCTGGATGGCCTCAAGATCCCGCGCGCGCATATTTTCGGCGTGTCGATGGGCGGGATGATCTCGCAGGAATTCGCGCTGCGGCATCCGGGGCGGACAGGCAGCCTGACGCTGGGATGCCCGACTGCGGGAGGGCATCATTCGGTTCCGCCGCCGCCCGAGTCGCTGAAGGTGCTGACCGCGCCACGCGAAGGTGTGCCGCCCGAGGAAATAATCCGGCGCGGATGGCCGCTGTCCTACAGCAAGGGATATATCGAGAGCCATCGCGGGGAGTTGGAGGAGCGGATGGCGCGACTGTTGGAGCATCCCACGCCGCCCTTCGCTTTCAAGCGGCAGCTCGAAGGAACCTACACGCTCAAGACGTGGGACCGGCTCCCGAACATCAAGGCTCCCACGCTGGTGATCACGGGCGCGGACGATGTGCTGATTCCGGCGCGCAACTCCGAGCTGATCGCGGGCCAGATCGCCGGATCGAAGCTTCACGTGATTCCGAATGCCGGGCATGGCTTCACGGCTGAGGGTCGGGAAGAGTTTCTGCGCGTGTTCGTGCCGTTCGTGAAATCGCATCCGCTGGCGGCGTAAGTCCCGCGCGGAAGTCCGACGCCCTCACCTCCTCGCTGCGCTCGGCTTCGTCTCCCGTAAAAAACGGAAGACGAATGCAGCCTGCGAGTCCCATCCGGCAGCGCGCACTGAGTATCCGTAACGATTGCGCTTGCGGTGTCGGTCCGCGCGCGGGTTTAATTCAACATCGTGGCATCGTTCTATGATTTCGCGCTCGTCTGCCAGGACCTGGGGCAGACGCAGAGCCGGCTCCAGATGGCGGAAGCGGTGGGGACCTTCCTTGCGGCGCTATCAGTCAATGAGGCCGAAATCGCGGCGCGCTTCATGGTGGGGCGGGCGCTGGAGCAAGGCGAGGAGAAGCGCCTGCAAATCAGCGGGCGCGCGATCTGGAAAATCGTTGCCGGGATGACGGGTGGCGGAGATCAGAGCGAAGACATCTTTGCGGCGGCGGAGGATTTCGGCGAGGCGGTCGCGGTGATGCTGCGGATGCGCGCGAGCGATCCGGAGCCGACCTTGACCATCGCTGACGTCGATCGAGCCTTTCATGAAATCGGCGCAATCGAGGGGCGTCATGCGCGCAATCGAAAGCTCGATGCGCTGCGGGCCTTGTTCGAGCGATGCTCCGCGATCGAGGGCAAGTACCTGGCGAAGATTCTGATCCGGGAAATGCGGCACGGCGTCAGCGAGGGAATGATGATCGAAGCGATCGCGCGGATGGCAAATCGCCCGGTCGCGGATGTACGCCGGATCCATATGCTGGAGGCCGACCTGGGCCGCACCGTGAGAATTCTGCGCGAAGGCGGCGCCGTGCCGGCGCACACCTCGCGACCATCGCCGGCGGTAAAGCCGCTCAAGCCGATGCTCGCGCAGCCGGCCGCGGATATCGCCGACGCTTTCGCGATGCTCGGCCCGGGGATTGCCTTTGAACACAAGCTGGACGGGGCGCGGGTGCAGATCCATCACGTGAGCGGGACGACGAAGATTTTCTCGCGTCGAATGAATGAGATCACCGGCAGCCTTCCCGAAGTAGTCGAGATGATTGCCAAGCTCGGCGAACGCGCGGCGATCCTTGACGGTGAGGTGGTGGCGGTCGATCCCGACGGGCGACCGCTGGCATTCCAAGAGCTGATGCGGCGCTTCGGCCGCGTCAACGACATCGAGAGGCTGCGCGCCGAGCAACCGATCCGGTTGCATCTGTTCGACGTGCTCGCGCTGGACGGCGCTCTGGTGATCGACCATCCGTACACGGAGCGGGTGCGAATGCTTGAAGAGGTCGCGGGCGCGGCGGAACTACAAACCGTAAGCCGCTTGATGACGCCGACGCTCGCGGAGGCGGAGCAGTTCTTCCGCGATGCGATCGCGGCCGGCTATGAAGGGCTCGTAGGGAAGTCGCTCAAGAGCGCGTACATGCCGGGTGTGCGCGGGCGCGGGTGGGTCAAGGTGAAGCATGCGCGCACGCTCGACCTGGTTATCGTGGCGGCGGATTGGGGCTACGGACGCCGGCACGGATGGCTCTCGAACTATCATCTTGCGGCACGCGACGAGCAAAGCGGGGGATTCAGCGAGGTTGGGAAGACGTTCAAGGGACTCACGGACGATCAGTTTCGCGAGATGACGGAGCGGTTGCAGGCGCTGAAGACCAGCGAGTCGCATGGAACGGTTGTGGTGCGGCCCGAGGTGGTGGTGGAGGTGGGCTACAACGATATCCAGCGCAGCCCGCAATACGAGGCGGGCATGGCGCTGCGCTTCGCGCGGATCGTCAGGATCAGGAAAGACAAGGGTCCGCACGATGCGGATACGATCGAGGCGGTGGCGCG
>DATJWT010000458.1:0-6019 GCA_035500975.1 Binataceae bacterium (SeqCode) | reverse complement strand
CGCGCGCATCTTCGGCTACCCGGTCGGAATCATCGCGAACAACGGCGTGCTGTTCAGCGAATCCGCCCTCAAGGCCACGCACTTCATCGAATTGTGCTGCGCACGGCGCATCCCGCTCGTCTTTCTTCAGAACATCACCGGGTTCATCGTCGGCAAGCGCTACGAGCAGGGCGGTATCGCGAAAGATGGCGCCAAGATGGTAAATGCGGTGGCCAACGCGCAGGTGCCCAAGTTCACCGTGATCATCGGCGCATCGAACGGGGCCGGCAATTACGGCATGTGCGGACGGGCCTACAGCCCGCGGCTGCTCTTCATGTGGCCCAACTCGCGGATCTCGGTGATGGGCGGAGAGCAGGCCGCAAACACATTGCTTACGGTCAAGCTCGATCAGCTAAAGCGCGATGGCGGGTCGATGAGTGAAGCGGAACAGCGCGAGTTCACGCGCCCTACCCTGGAAAAGTACGAACTGGAATCGAGCTGCTACTATTCCAGCGCCCGCCTCTGGGACGACGGGGTGATCGATCCAGTCGAGACGCGCAATGCGCTCGCGCTGGGAATCGCCGCATCGCTGAACGCGCCGATCCCCGCATCGTCGCAATTCGGCGTGTTCAGGATGTAGAGGCAAGCATGAAACAAACTATCAAGGGAGGATGTCGCTGCGGCGCGATTCGCTATGAGGTTGACGAAGTGTTCGACGTCATTTGCTGCTACTGCACATATTGCCGTCCACTAACCGTATGGGCGTCGGTTCGCGGCGATGCGTTCAGGACCACTTCCGGGACATCGCGTGTATACGAGACCTCCAGGACAGGCAAGAACCATTTTTGCGACCAGTGTGGCAGCTGCATTTGCTGGGAAGGGAACCATCCGAGCCATCTACTAGCCAGAAACGGGCGCTACTACTCAGTCAACGTATCGACGCTCGACGATCCCGAGGGATGCCCGCCGCAGATCCAGCAATTCATCGAGCGGAAGTTGAGTTGGCTGAAGACTCTGGATGATCTCCCGGGGGTCGCTGGCAATTCGCTACCGCATCCGGACAGCCGAAAGTTACGCTCATAGAAGATTCCAGGGATTCTCCACCTCGACCGCCAGATCTACGAAGCATTTGACATTGCGCGGCGGCAATATCTTCGCGCACGGCGCTGAAGTTTTCGCGCTTACTGGATGCCATGCGGGGTGGTCTTTGCAGATCGGGAGAAGCAACTATCGTGGCGATCCCGGAAGAGTTTCTTGATTGCCGCGACCGATTGCATGCCGAGGATCTGGACGTCCAGGATCACCAGCCCCAGAGTCGGCACCAGCAACGACCAAAACGCGCTTAGCTGGCCCGTCACTTTCAACGCGCGAAAGCCTTGCATCAGCGTTTCCACCGGCACGCTGCAGAGCCTGGGTCAGCCGCTCAAGGCGGCGGAACCAGTTCCTCTGCATTGCAGCCAGTCTGTCCCCCGGACAACCCAAAGTCATGCTCGAACACTAATGAACGTTAAGGTTCGGCGATTTTGTCGGGCCCGCACGACCGGGCTGGCCGGGTGGAGATGGGGGCCGCTCGCTAGCCCAGGAAGTGCGCCACCAGCACCAGGTTCGTGATCACGAACAGCAGCGGTACTGCCCAGCGCGCGATCAGCTGGATCCGGATGCCGAGGTCGGTCGCACGATCGCGTCGATGCGCCAGGTGTACCGCCATCAACTCCACGATCGCCAGGAAAACGAATACGTAGCAGGTCAGGAAGAAAGCATCGATGTAAGTCAGGTACGGCACCCGTGGCATCGTGGCCGAGATCGCAAACGCGAAGGCGATAACGGTCAGGATGGTCGTGATCGCGATCTGTACCTGGTTGGAGAGGTCGTGCGCCTCTACCCAGAAAACCGCCCACGACAGCAACACCATCAGCAGCAGCGGCAGAAACACTTTCCAAATGTAGAAGTTGTAACGGCGCTGCACCGAGATCGTAAAGCGCACTTCCGGGCTCTCGTTGCCGCCGTACAGGTGGGAGATGCCGACCAGGGACTCGATTCCCAGCATGTTCCACTGCGCCAACGAGCTGTATTGGGTGAATTCCTGGCTTGCCCAGACTCCGCGGTTGTAAATGTTGTACTCCACTTCGTTGACCTGGCGCAGGAACGGATGGATGACGACCAGCAGCTCCTGCGAATCGAACGGGAAGCGGCGCAGCTGAAACTTCGAGGACAGCACGGCGTGGAACCGCTCGACATAGTTCACCGATCCGTCCGGCTCACCCTGGATCGACAGGTCGTAGCGTTCGTGGGGGCTTACCCCGTTGACCATCTCGAAGTACGGGATCCAGACCTCGCCCTGCTTGTAGTTGCGCTTGATGTCGTCGGGGGTGGTCGGCATGAAAACGAGCCGCGGGTCGTTCCATCGTGCCATCAGGTATCCGTCGATTTCGAACTGTTCCTTGACCTCATCGATGGACGCGAGATTGATGATATGAAGCCCCACTGAAACCTTGACCCGTTTTCCGGGCGGCGCCGGGGGCGTGAGCAGGGGATCGCCCTGGGGCGGCGCCGCACCGGCCGGGAGCGCGCCCCACAGCATCGCCACCAGTGCCAGGCAACCGCAGAGGTGCGCGCCTCGTCGTTTCGGCGGACGCATCATTCTTCGGGACTGAGCATCTTCTCCGCCCGCACCAGCCGATCGAAATCCTCGCCATTGAGAAGCCCGAGCGCGATGCAGGCCTCGCGCAAGGTCGAGCCGTCAGCATGCGCTTTCTTGGCCACCTTGGCGGCGTTGTCGTAGCCGATATGCGGGCTGAGCGCCGTGACCAGCATCAGCGAGTTGCTTACGTAGCGGGCGAGCTGCTCGCGGTTCGGCTCGATTCCCTTTGCGCAATACTCCGTGAACGAATGGCACGAGTTGGCCAGCAACGTTACCGAGTGCATGAAGTCGTAGATGATGAGGGGCTTGAAGACGTTGAGCTCGAAGTTGCCCTGCGTCCCCGCCATCGCGATTGCCGCGTCGTTGCCGATCACCTGGATACACACCATCGTCATCGCTTCGCTCTGCGTCGGGTTGACCTTCCCGGGCATGATCGAGCTGCCAGGCTCGTTCTCGGGCAAGACCAGCTCGCCGAGTCCGCAGCGCGGCCCCGACCCCATCCAGCGCACGTCGTTGGCAATCTTCATCAGCGAGCATGCGAGCGTGCGCAGCGCCCCTGAGCCCATCACCAGCGCATCGTGCGAGGCGAGCGCGGCGAACTTGTTGGGTGCCGAAGTGAACGGCAGCCCGGTGTACGCGGCGATCTTTTTTGCCATCCGCTCCGCGAACTCCGGATGGGTATTGAGACCGGTACCGACCGCCGTTCCGCCGATCGCCAGTTCGTAGATGTCCGGAAGGACCGCCTTGATACGCGCGATATCCGCATCGAGCTGCGCGACGTAACCGGAGAATTCCTGTCCCAACGTCAGCGGCACGGCGTCCATCAGGTGCGTGCGCCCGATTTTTACGATATCCGAAAACTCGCGCGCCTTCGCGTCCAGCGCATCGCGCAGCTCCTTGACCGAGGGCAGGAGCAGGTGGACCAGCTGCTCGGCCGCCGCGATATGCATCGCGGTCGGAAAGGTGTCGTTCGACGACTGCGACATGTTCACGTCGTCGTTGGGATGGACGGGCTTCTTGCTGCCGAGCACTCCGCCGGCCAGCTCGATGGCGCGGTTCGAGATGACCTCGTTCGCGTTCATGTTGGTCTGGGTGCCGCTGCCGGTCTGCCAGATGCGCAGCGGAAAGTGATCGTCGAGCTTGCCCGCGATGACCTCGTCGGCCGCCTGGATCATCAGGCGCGCCTTTTCTTCCGGGAGTTTCCCGAGATCCCGGTTCACTTCCGCCGCGGCTTTCTTGAGCAGTCCGAACGCGCGCACCACCGGGCGCGGCATGCGGTCGTTGCCGATCGAAAAGTGCAGCAACGAGCGCTCGGTCTGCGCGCCCCAGTAGCGATCCGAGCGGACCTCGATCGCACCCATCGAGTCCGTCTCGGTGCGAACTCCCTGCGATAAACCTTTTTCTGTTGCCATCTTTTTCAAACCTCCGGGCCCATTCCCGGCGACGTTTTGATCATACTCCTGGTGCGGTCGTCGGGCTTTCCTGCCGCGCCCTGCCGATATAGTTTAGGCCGGCATACTGCTCAATAGGAGAGTAACTTCCAATGCCTTGGACGATTACCCGGCTGTGCCGCGACTGTATCGATACCGGCTGCGTAAGTGTTTGCCCGGTGGACTGCATCTACGAATATTCCGGCTCCGACACCGAGAAATTTCCCAACCAGCTCTATATCAATCCCGACGAATGCATCGACTGCGGCGCCTGCGAACCCGAGTGCCCGTGGCAGGCCATTTTCGAGGAGCCCGCGGTCCCCGAACCGCTCAAGGATGACATTGACCTGAACCACGCGATGCTCGACATCATGGATCAGTTCAAGGTCAAGGCGTTCGTGCAAAAAGATCATCCGACGTCCGAGCAGGTGGCCGAGAACAAGAAAAAGTGGGGTCTTGATCCCAACGCCTGACCCGATGTTGCCGTGGATTTACGACGGCGGAGCCGGCAACGGCTCCGCCGTTTTCTTTTTGCCGCGCTCGCGACGTCCGTCGCGTCCGATGAACCGCCGGTCATGAAAAAAAGTGAAAAAGTTGTCTATGCCGCCCATACGCCGCCAAGTAGCTGAACTCACGGCGCATTCTTTTTCACTGTCATTAGCGATCCACGCCGCGTGGATTAGGATGGTGCTGAATCCGGTGATTTTGCAGGCTTTTCTGCTTGCTCCATTTGTTACGCAGCCATAATTTTTTTCTCATCATCTATATGGCGGCGATCTGCCGCCGTCGTTTTCTGGAGGTTTTTCCAAGCATGCGTACCGAGAAGAGAGGACCGTTGTGGTGCAAGACGGTCGTCGCGGCCCTGGTGATGTGCGCATTCGGCGCCATCGGTACCCGGAGCTTCGCGGAAGTCAAACCGGGAGACTTTATCACTCCCGACAACGCGGCCAAGGTTAAGGACCTGGTCGCACCCGGCGTGTATTACAAGGTCGCGCACGGCATGACGATGAAGATCGTGCCGACCGAACGCGTCGACTGGCCGCCGCCGTACAAGGATGCGACCGAGAAATACGCCGCGCAGGTCCGCCTGTCGCAGGACAAGCGCAGCGTGGTGGGTTACGTCGCGGGCCAGCCGTTCCCGCTGATCGATGCGAACGATCCCGACGTCGCCAACAAGATCGTATGGAACAACGTGTTCCGCCCGATCACTACCGACGACTACGACCTGCGCTACTACGATTGCGATTCGAGCTACGAGCGCAGCGGCCCGCAGACGCAGCAGATCGAGTACTTCCAGATCGGCCACTACATGGGTTACGACCTGGTCGGCCGTACCGAAGTCGAGCCGGTTCCGATCGATCCGGATTTCAAGGTCACCGGCCGCTATTGGCTGTTCGGCCTGTATCCGATCCTGTCGCCGATGGAGATTCGCGGCTCCGGCTTTATCCGCTGGCGCTACGCCGATCCCAAGCGCGGTGACGATATCTGGGACGTCGCGGCGGCCAGCCGTCGCGTGCGCCGCGTCGACGAGTCGATCATGAGCTCGTCCACTACCACCAATGGAACTTCCGCTCATGCCTGGGATCCCGATCATTACTCGGGCTTCAATCCCAAGACCGAGCAGTACAACTACAAGTTCTTGGGCGAGAAGAACATGCTCGCAACCATCCACGCGCTGCATTCACCGGAACAGCGTTGCGCCACCGATGGCGGCACCAGCGCCTGTCCGGAAGCGTGGGAAATGCGCCACATGTACGTGGTCGAAGCGACGCCGGATCGCAAACGCGTGAACGCGCTCGACTCCAAGACCGTCGTCTACATGGACAGCGAAATGTGGTTCGAGCCGTACATCGACACCTACGATCGGAGCGGGCGTCTGTTCCGCAGCCACATCTACTGGCTGGCGACACGGGATCGTCCGGTTCCGGATGCGAAGGTTGCGATCTATCCGTTCAAGCGCTCGTTCGTG
>DATJWT010000457.1:0-6212 GCA_035500975.1 Binataceae bacterium (SeqCode) | reverse complement strand
CAGCAGCGCCGCGAAGCGCGACTATGAAATCGTGTCGAGCCGGGCAGCCTTGCCCTGGCGCTTGCGCAGGTAGTAGAGGCGGGCGCGACGCACGCGGCCGTGACTCAGAACCTGGATCTTCTCCAGGCGCTGCGAATGCACCGGGAAAATCCTCTCCACCCCTACACCGTAAGAAACCTTGCGCACGGTGAAAGTCGCGCGATTTCCGCCGCGATTGATCTTGATTATGACGCCTTCGAAAGACTGGATGCGCTCTTTTTCGCCTTCGCGAACCTTGACCTGGAGGCGTACGGTATCGCCAACCCGGAATGCGGGAAGGTCGGCGCGCAGTTCTCGATCTTCGAGTTTCTTGATGACGCTATTCATGGAAAGGAACCCCGACGAATTGAACCACTGAAACTATCCAAAGGCGGCGGGTGAGACAAGCCGCGCCTCGTTGCCCGGCTGCCTACACGGTATCGGGTCCCGGCACCGGATGGCCGGGCGGCAGGTTGACCGGCCGGCCCTGCCGGCAGGGGTACTGGATCGGTTTTCCGCCGGCCACCGCCGGATCGAGCGTGGTTTCCCATGTGGCGTTGCCGCCCGTGGTCCAGCACTCGACCGGATCGCCGGTGCAGCGAAACTTCAGGACCTCGGTTTCGTGAGTATGGCCAAGATTTGGATCGGGCGCGCGGGTCTCTTCGCAATCGGTTCCATCCTCGGAGCGCGCGCAATGAACGCGATCCACGATCGCCTGGACCTGGGTGCCCTGGCTGATTTGATCGAAATCGCACGACGGAACGTCGGCGCGCGTACACAGCAATTCCGGGCAGTGGGTTACTACGGCCCTGGTCGGATTCGGCAGCCCGATCGCCGCGGAAACGCGGACCGGCGCAGCGGCTTCATCGCCCTTGTCGAAGCATCCCGGACCTCCGAGTGCGATTGCGATGGCCAAGGTCGCGCCCCGCGCAACCGCTCTTGCGTACTTCACCGCATAGCCCCCCGAAATCAATGTCCACGCAGACGGTCCAGAATTATCGCACCTGCAGCCCGCACGGATAGATGGTTGTAATCGCCCGCCCCGCCAATCGGCTCGAGCATCAGGTCCGCGCGGCTTGCCACCTCGGCGGCCAGCCCGAAGCCCGTCCCGAGCAGGATCAAAGCCGGCCTCGAGTCTCTATCGAGACGCCGACGAAGTTCCGCGAAGGTAACACCCTTCTCCGTCCGCGCGGAAGTATGCACCAGCAGGGGACGGGACCCGGAGGTCTGCTCTGCCACGCGCACCGCATCATCGAGTTCGCTCACGATCTGCACCAGCTCGAGCGCCTCGCGTCGGCGCCCATCGAAGGCCCGCCCGAAGTCGAATTTCCAGTGATCGATTACCGTCGCGGCAAACCGCCGCTGCTCGGGGACGGGATGCACGATAAAGAAAGCGCGCACGCCGAAGGTGCAGCACGAGCGCGCGAGGTCATGGATATCGAGACTGGTGATCGCCGACGTGACGATACGCCGGTTGCGATCGACCACCGGATGATGCATCAGCGCGAGGAATAGATCAGCCACGTGACTTGAGATCGGGCCGCCGCCGCGCGGTGCGCTTCTTCGCTTCCGCGGCGCGCCACTCGCGCACCTTGCCGTGATCGCCGCTGAGCAGCACTTCCGGCACGCGCATCCCGCGAAACTCCTCCGGCCGCGTGTATTGCGGATACTCCAGGCTGCCCGAGGTGAACGACTCTTCGGCAAGCGATTCCGGATTCCCCAGGACTCCGGGCAACAGGCGTCCCACCGCCTCGATCACCACCATCGCGGGCAGTTCGCCGCCGCTCAGGACGTAGTCGCCTATCGAAATTTCCTGGTCGACGAGCGATCGCACCCGCTCGTCGATCCCTTCGTAGCGTCCCGCGATGAGTAGAATGCCGTCGGGCTTTCCCGCGAGATCGCGTGCAAGGGCGTGGTCGAACACCTCGCCCTGGGGCGTCATCAAGATCTTCCAGAGTCTCGGATGCTCTACGGTGACCTTGTCGATTGCCGCCGCCAGCGGTTCCGGCCGCATGACCATCCCACTGCCTCCGCCGTACGGCGCATCGTCAACCTGCTTGTAATTGCCGAGACCGAAGGGTCGCAAAGGGTGGGTGCAGACCTTGATGATCCCCTGCTCGATTGCGCGGCCGATCATGCCGCCGCGAAACGGCGACTCGAACATCTCCGGGAACAGCGTGATTACGTGAAATTCCATCGAGAGTAGCCGGGTTCCAATCTATAAAGGCGGATTGGACGGAACCAGATGCGCTCTTTCGGGATGCGGGCTCTTGCAGGTGTGCTTTTTCGGATGGTAGTTAGGCTGGTCCACCCGGGAGGAACATGATGACTTTGTCTAGCCGGCTTCTGGCGTTCGTCACTTTTGTAGCGGTCGCGGCCGCAATCGCGATTTCACCCTCGTCGCCGCGTGCCGAGGAAGCCGCCGCAGATCCCGAACTGACCGCCGCGGCGCAGAAGGCATTCAAGGCGATCGCCGATGGCGACGTCGATGCCCTCAAGCCGCTGGTCGAGAAAAAATACGCAAAGAAGCTGACCTCCGAAGACCTGCGCCCTACGCAGACCGGACCCAAGGTGACCGTGGCCTACGATGGCAACGTCAAGGTGATGCGTGCCGATGCCAAGGAAGCCGTGGTCGAAGCGAACATGTTTACGCCGGCCTCCAACGACATCCCCAAGGGCGAAGCGAGTAAGCTCATCCTGTTCATGGAAAAGGATAAAGGCGCTTGGATGGTCGATGCGCCCGACAAGAAGGAAGCGGCCAGCGACGCGACCATGAACGGCGGATGGTACCATCCGGGCGCTTTCACTTTCTGCCCGAACAGGGGTCTCGACTACCTCGGCAGTCACTTCAGCAACAAGCTGAACTGCCAGTCGACGGCAGTCTGCAAGTAGCCTAGCTGTCGAGTAGTCCGGGCACCGCTTCGATGACAACGCGGCGCGCCTCGAGATCTATCGACTTGACCACGTCCTCGATAACGGGGACGAGGACTTCCTGCTTATCCTTGCGCACGACCATCACGTCGTTCGCGCCGTTGGAAAAAACCTCGGCGATTGTTCCGATCGCGGTGCCATCGGTCAGAAAGACCTCACATCCGATCGCCTGGAAATAGTAGAACTCGCCCGGCCCTGTAGGTGGCAGGCTGCTGTCAGGCACCATCACGATGCCGCCTTTGAGTGCCTCGGCTGCGTTCGCATCGGAAACGCCGGCCAATTCGATCTTCAGCGTGCCGCGGCCTGCCGGGGCGACCGAGCGCAGTTCGTACTCCCGGCGCTCGCCGTCAATTTCGATCGTGATCCTGTCCAGGCTCTCGAACGAGTCGGAGTCCGGATTGTCAGGACGGCATTTGAGCGCCCCGCGCACGCCGTGCATGCCGGCGATGCGGCCGATTCGCACCATCTCCTGCGGCGGCGAATCCGAAGGTCCGGCGGAAGTTGGAGGAGCAGGCCGTTTGGCGGATGCCATCGGGCCTGCTTACTTCTCTTCGATTATCTCGAGGACCACTTTGCGATTGGTGCGCGAGGCTACGGCGTTCAGGATGGTCCGGATCGATTTGGCGGTCCGTCCCTGCTTGCCGATTACCCGGCCCAGGTCTTCCTTGGCCACACGTAGTTCGAGCACCGAGGCGGTGTCGCCCTGCGTTTCTTTAACCTCGACCGCGTCCGGGTTATTCACCAGTTGTTGCGCCAGAAACTGAACGAGCTCCTTCATGGTTGGCTCCGTTGCAGCGGGTCGCGTCGGGCGGAGACCGTTGCGGTTAAGATGCGCGCTTGATGAGCTTCCTGACCGTCTCGCTCGGCTTGGCGCCGGCCTTGAGCCAGCGCTCGGTATCTTCCTTTTTCAACGTTACACGCGGCGGATCGAACGCCGGGTCATAGGTGCCGATCTGATCTACGAAACGTCCATCGCGCGGCGAACGCGAGTCCGCGACGACGATTCTGAAGAACGGCCTCTTTTTGCCGCCATGGCGGCGAAGTCTGATTACCAGTGCCATCGATTCTCCCTTAGCTATTCTAGCGCCCTAATCCCAGCCCGCGCATCATGGCTTTTCCTGCGCCCATACGAGTGATCTTTTTCATCACTTTGCGCGTCTGGTCAAATTGTTTCAGAAAACGGTTGACGTCCTGCACCGAAGTTCCGCTGCCGCCCGCGATCCGGGCGCGGCGCCGGCCGTTCAGGATGAGATGATTTTCGCGCTCCTGGCGCGTCATAGAGTCGATTATCGCCTGTATGCGCTTGAACTCGGCTTGGGCCTCTTCGGAATCTGCGGCGCCCGCGACTTTCTTCAGGCCCGGAATCATCCCGATCAAATCGCCCAGCGATCCCATCTTGCGGATCGCCTTAATCTGCTCCGCAAAGTCGGTGATCGTAAATTCGTTCTTCTTGAACTTGCGCTCGAGTTCCTTCGCCTTCGCCTGGTCGTAGTTGGTCTGCGCTTTTTCGATCAACGTGAGCACATCGCCCATGCCCAGCACGCGCGAGGTCAGGCGATCGGGATAAAAGACCTCGAACGCATCGAGTTTTTCGCCAAGGCCGGCGAACAGTATCGGCGCGCCCGTTACGGCGCTGACTGAAAGCGCCGCTCCGCCGCGCGCATCGGAATCGAGCTTGGTGAGAATCACGCCCGAAACCTTGAGCCGCTCGTGGAACCCGGCCGCGACGTTGGCGGCTTCCTGGCCCGTCATTGCATCGGCGACGAACACGATGTGATGCGGATTGAGGGCGGCCTTGAGCCGCTCCAGCTCCTGCATCAACTCGTCGTCGATCTGCAGTCGTCCGGCGGTGTCGATCAGGACCGCATCGTGACCGCCCGCCTCGGCGCGCGCGAGTGTGCGGCTGGCGATCTCGACCGGGTCTTCTTTTTCGTGGCTATCGACCACCGGTACATCGATCTGCTTGCCGAGCACGCGCAACTGTTCCATCGCGGCGGGGCGATAGACGTCGGTCGATGCGATAAGTGGATGGCGCTTCTTGTTGGACTTGAGCCACAGCGCCAGCTTTGCCAGGGAAGTGGTTTTACCCGAGCCTTGCAGGCCGACGACCATGATCTTGACGGGCGGTTTGACCTTGAGGTCGAGCTCACGCGCCTGCCCGCCCATCGCGCGGGTCAACTCGTCGGCGACGAACTTGATGATGTGCTGCTCGGGGGTCAGAGAGCGCAGGACTTCCTGCCCGAGCGCCTTTTGCTTTACGTGATCGACGAAGTCGCGGACCACCCGGATGTTGACGTCGGCTTCGAGCAGGGCGAGGCGAACTTCCCGGAGCGCTTCTTCGATATTGCGCTCGGAAATTCGGCCTTGACCGCGAAGTTTCTTGAAGACGCCTTCAAGCCGGTCACTGAGCGTGTCGAACATAGTCAGATGCCTGGATTACAGGAGGTCGAGGGATTAAGTCGCGGTTACTCGAGCCGCTCCCAGTCTAGCAAACCGGCAACGTTAGGCCAGCGCGAAACCCGAGTCAACGGAAGGCGAAAACTAGCCGTTCCCCCTGCGGTGTATTGCCCAGGTGGACGACGCAACTGCGGATGGCTCGCCGTTTGCGCCGGTGACCTCGGCCTCCAGGAACGCCACCGTGCGCGAGCGGCGTAGCACGCGGGCCCTCCCCTGGATCGCGCCGGGAACGAGCGCGCGGAGATACGACAATTTCATCTCGGCCGTGGTGGCCCATTCCCCATCTTCCAGCACCGAGCCGATAGCGGTGGAGAACAGCTCATCGACAAACACGCCGACGAATCCGCCCTGGATGGTGCCGAAGGGATTGAGGACCTGCGGCGGCTGATCGCGCCATTGCCATCTCGCGGTGCCCTTGCCGAATTCGAGCGGATGCATTCCGAGCGATCGATTCGTGCGCGGATAGTCGTCGACGCGGTTCTCGCGAATGGCTCGATTGATTTCCTCGAGCGGTCCCAATGAGGCTGCCAAAACCAGATTCTCCGACGGGATTGTCTCGCACGCACCAAGCCGCGAGGCCTGCCAGCATACGCGGTCGCGGGCACGGAATCATCTGCTGCGGTTCGGTGAGCCGCTCGAGGAGATGGAATTTGTCGCAGACCCAGGTGGCGCAGGTTCCGGTAAGGGGCTTAGCCGGCCAGCGTGTTCAGGTGGCTTGCGATCATCAGGGCACCAATCAGGATCGCGGAACCTAACACGGCGAAAACGGCCATCTTTGCCATGCTGCTCATGGTGGACCTCCCCTT
>DATJWT010000456.1:0-5638 GCA_035500975.1 Binataceae bacterium (SeqCode) | reverse complement strand
TCCCGGGAAGATCAATCCGCTCAAGCCCGTTGACCTCGTGATTGACCATTCCGTGCAGGTCGATGCGTTCGGCAGCGCCCAGGCGTTCGCGATCAACTCAAAGCTCGAGTTTGACCGCAACCAGGAGCGCTATCTGTTCCTGCGCTGGGGGCAGGACGCCTTCGATAATTTTCGCGTCGTGCCGCCCGATACCGGCATCGTGCACCAGGTGAATTTGGAATACCTCGCCCCGGTCGTGATGACCTCGGGCGATGAGGCTTACCCGGATACCGTGATCGGCACCGACTCCCATACGACGATGATTAACGGGCTCGGCGTGGTCGGATGGGGCGTAGGCGGAATCGAGGCGGAAGCCGCGATGCTCGGGCGATCGAGTCCGATGCTGATTCCCGAAGTTATTGGCGTCAGGCTGCACGGCGAGATGCGTCCGGGCACGACCGCGACCGATCTGGTCCTGACCGTTACGCAGTTGCTGCGCAAGAAGGGCGTGGTCGGAAAATTCGTCGAGTACTTCGGCCACGGCTTTGCTTCGCTGTCCGTCGCCGATCGCGCGACGCTGGGCAACATGTCGCCGGAATACGGCGCGACCATTGGATTCTTCCCGGTCGACCACAAGACCCTTGAGTACCTCAAGATGACCGGCCGCTCCCCCGAGCAAGTGAATCTTATCGAGGCCTACTGCAAGGAGCAGGGCCTCTTTCATACCGCTCATGGGCATGAGCCGCACTTTTCCGATGTGCTCGATCTGGACCTCGCATCGGTTGAGTCGAGCCTTGCCGGTCCACGCCGCCCGCAGGACCGGGTACCGCTCACGGCATCGCGCAGCAGCTTCCGGCGCGAACTGGCCAGGGAAGTCAGCGACCACGAAGGTGTCGATCCGAAGCGAATCGAGACCTGGATCGAAGAAGGCGGAGCCGCGGTCCCCGCTCCGCACAACCAGGTCATGTCCGATTTGGGTCCGCTGGTCAGCATCGTCGATGTGAAGCATCCCGAGGGTAATTTCACCCTCGGGCACGGATCGATAGTGATCGCCGCGATTACGAGCTGCACCAACACCTCGAATCCTTCCGTGCTGATGGGCGCGGGGTTGCTCGCGAAGAAAGCGGTTCAGCGCGGTCTCTCCGTCAAGCCGTGGGTCAAGACCAGCCTGGCTCCGGGCTCGCGCGTGGTGACGCAATACCTCAAGCATGCCGGCCTGATGGACTCGCTCGAGAAGCTGAAATTCAACGTGGTCGGCTACGGCTGTACGACCTGTATCGGCAACAGCGGACCGGTCGACGAGGGGATTGCCGCGGCCGTGAAGGAGGGCAACCTGGTAGTTTGCTCCATCCTGAGCGGCAATCGCAATTTCGAGGGCCGTATCAATCCCGTCGTGCGCTTCAACTACTTGGCATCGCCGCCGCTGGTGGTCGCGTACGCGATCGCGGGCACGATGAATATCGACCTCGAAAGCGAGCCGATCGGGAACGGTCGCGATGGCAAGCCGGTCTACCTTCGGGACATCTGGCCGTCGTCAAGCGAGGTTGCGCAAGCGGTCGCGAACTCCGTGACCGCCGAGATGTTCAACACTGAATACGGCCACGTGTTCGATGGCGATGAGCGCTGGCGCGCGCTTGCGGTTCCCAAGGGTGAACTCTTCAAATGGGATGAAAAGTCCGAGTACGTGAAGGCGCCGCCGTTCTTCGATGGCATGGGCCGCGAAGCCGGCAAATTCTCCGACATCGCCGGCGCGCGTGCCCTGGCATTGCTCGGCGACAGCGTGACCACCGACCACATTTCACCCGCGGGATCGTTCGGAGCGGACACTCCCGCGGGAAAATACCTGGTTGCTCACGGCATCAAGCCCGTCGATTTCAATTCCTACGGAGCGCGCCGCGGAAATCACGAAGTGATGATGCGCGGGACGTTCGCGAATATCCGCTTGCGCAACGAGATGGTTCCGGGAGTCGAAGGCGGATTTACGATCCACCTGCCCGATGGCGCGAAGACGACGATCTTCGAAGCATCGGAGCAGTACCGGAAAGACGGCGTTCCCCTGGTCGTGATCGCGGGCAAGGAATACGGCTCGGGTTCATCGCGCGATTGGGCCGCCAAAGGCCCGCTGCTGTTGGGTGTGCGCGCTGTCATCGCCGAGAGCTTCGAACGAATCCATCGCAGCAACCTGGTCGGGATGGGTGTGCTTGCGCTCGAGTTTCTGCCCGGACAGACCCGCAAGACGTTGGGACTTACCGGTCGCGAAGTCTACGCGATCGGCGGTCTCGCCGGCGGACTAAAGCAGCGGCAGCGGCTGAAGGTCAGCGCTACCGAGCACGGCAAGACCACTGAGTTCGAAGTCGTGGCGCGCGTGGATACGCCGGAAGAGGTCGAGTACATACGCCACGGCGGCATCCTCCCGTTCGTGCTGCGGGAGTTGGCGCGGGAGTAGGGAAGGCTAGGCCGGGACGGGCGCGAGATCGAGGCGAACTCTTTCGCCGCTCTTGCGCTCGGCATAGCGCGAAAGCAGGCGGACCACCGCGGGGGTCACCTCCCCGATGGCCTCCGAACGGAATCCCACTGTTTCGGGTCCGCGCACCTTCATCATCCCGAGCATCGAGAGCCGCAGCATCGCCGCCACCGCCTGGCAATAGCGAAAGCGCTCGAAGTCCAGCCGCGCCATCGCGTGATACAGCGGCACGTACGTCGTGGTGAAAATCGCGCGCAGCGAATTCCCGATCGGGTTGTCGCGCATCCATCGCGGTCGCTCCATTGCCGACGACGACAGGATGGCGGCTGTCATGGCGGCATCGAGGTGTCGATCTCCGACGTCTGTATTCACCCAATCGATAACGCCGGTCACGCGGGTGCCTTCCACCAGCACGTTCAGCGGGTGGTAATCCATGTGCACGATCGACGGTTCCGCGACGCGATAGGCCCCGGCCCGTGCCGTCAGCCGCCGTAGCGCATCCTTGAGTCCCGGGAGTGGCCCGCTCTCGACCCGCTCGGCGATCACCGCCAGCGCTCGGTCGAGCAGTGGAGTTCCCGGCGGCGTGGCAGATGCCTCCAGCGAGTGCGGGAGATTCCGTACCTCGTGCCGATGCGGATCGATCCGATGCAGCAGCACTTGCGCTCGCACGAATCCGAAGAATCCCAGCGAAAATCTTTTCACCGCTTGCGCGAAGCTGTTCGTGGAAAACAACGGGCCGCCGGGCAGCCGCTCCATGATCAGGAATGGCGCCCCGAGGGCATCGTGCAACGCCTCGAATCCGTAGGGCCGCGGGACCGGGAACCGTATGGAGTCAAGCTGTTCGATCGCCAGTGATTCGCGTGCGGCTTTTTGGTCGGCCATCGGTCCCTGGTAGAAGCGCAAGACCAACGATCGGTTCGGAGGCATGTGCGGGAAACGCGGTGATGCACCTGCGAGCGAGAATTCAAAGACCGTGGTTTCCCAGCCGCCCGCCAGCGTCCGCAGACGCTCGATTGGCGCATCCAGGTAGCGGCCAAGTTGCTCGCGAATTTCTGCGTCCGGCATCGAAGCTGGCTTTGCGGGCGTCCTACGCGCCGCAGGCTAATATACCGGTCGGCGGCAGGGCAACGCACTGACCCGAGTGTCAGGCGCTTGAACGCTTCGTTAAGTTCGCGTTCCTAGCGCTGTCCGTCGGTGTTCGACTGCGGCAGGAATTGCTGATGCTGCTGTTGCGACGGAGACTCGGGCGCATTCTCGAATCGTTGCAGCTCGGGAATCGGTTCTTCCTTAAGCGATTCGCTGGGCGCTACCGTCTCGCCGTGCTGGAACTTCCCCTGGACCATCGAGGAGAGCAGCGGGCCGCTCGTGTCTGCGATGTTAATGGAGACTTCAACCGACAATCCAAGCCGCAGCGGTTTGTCTTCCGGTATCGCCTGGTCGAACACGATCTTGACCGGTATGCGCTGGACCACCTTGACCCAGTTGCCGGTCGCGTTTTCGGGCGGCAACAGCGAGAACGCCGCTCCGGTGCCCATGCTGATGGAATCGACGTGGCCCTGGTAGATGTAGCCCGGGTAGATGTCTGCTTCGATCTCGGCCTTCTGTCCGACGCGAACGTTGGTGAGCTGGGTTTCCTTGAAGTTGGCGGTGATGTAGAGGCGTTTCACCGGCACGATCGCCATCAGTGGCTCGCCAACCTGCACGCGGTGACCTGCGTGGACGGTCTTATGGACCACGATCCCATCGAACGGCGCGACGATTTGCGTATAGGTAAGGTCGAGCTTGGCGGCCGCGAGCGCAGCCTCTGCCTGCTCAACGATCGGACGATTGTAGCGTGAATGATCCTTGCCGACTTCCTGGCCCAGCGCGGCGCGCGCCTGGTCGAGCTGGTTGCCGGCCAGCGCCTTGTTCGCGATCGCGACCTTGAGCGCCGTCTCGGCCTGGTCGTATGACTCCAGCGAAGCTACTCCCTGCTCCTTGAGGGTCTTCTGACGATTGAAGTCGGTCTGCGCCATGGTGAGCTGGCTGTCCGCCAGGCGCACGCCGGCAGTCGCTGCATCAACACCGGAGTACATCTCGTCCACGCTCTGCCGGGCGCGCTCGAGCTGTGCCTCGGCTTGCGCCACCCGCACCTGGAAATCGCGCGGATCCAGCTTGAGCAGAAGTTGTCCTTCCTTAACCGTCCAGTTGTCCTGCACATAGAGATCGACGACGGTTCCCGATACGCGCGAAGAAACGAGGGCGACAGTCCCGTCGACGTATGCATCGTCGGTCGAGACGTGAGTGACGAAGGTTCGGTACAAGCGCAGGCCGGGCACGATGCCCGCTGCGACCGCAACAATTACCAGCACCAGCAAGGCCCGGCGGAACAATTGCGAACTCATCTTTCAGCAGGAGGCCGGTGCTAATCCGGGATCGGAGAAACAAACCATCCGTTCAAGAGGCCTCGTCCGGCTAAGTATGCTGAACGGGGCATGCTGTCAATCGACGCGTACGGGACCGTGAGTCAGCCTCCTGCGCGGAAAACCAATCAGGGCTGGCGAATGATCACGAAGGGCCCGCCGCTGGCGGTCGTGATCTCGTTGGTGCCGTTCACGCCGCTGGTCATATTGATCGAGAAGGAGCCGAAGTTCTGGGTCTGGGTAAACTGGCCGTCGACCTTTCCTTCGGGTCCGTCGAATAGAAAAACCGCCGGCGCGCGCGTGTTGGTGATGAAGCCGATATTCGAATCCTCAACCAACGCCTGGAAGCGTTGTCCGAGCGGGCCGTTGACGTAGATGCGAAGGTCCGGCACCGCCTGCGGCTGAATCGTATTCAGCGTACCGCCCGGGGTCTGGATTGAAACCAGGCCGTAGGCCGCGGTGGTGGATTCGAGCGTAAGAATGGTGCCGCCGTTGTCGATCTCGAGGCTCAGCAGGCTGTTGTTGTTGGCGAGCTTGGTCGCGATCATCCGGACCGGTGTCGTGTTGTTTACGATCCAGATGTTCTCCGGAACCACGCCGTAGACGTTCCACGACGAGTTGGCGTTCGAGATAGTGAGAGCGAAAGGCACGCCCACGTCGCCCAGCACCTTGAATCCGGTGGAGGGCGGTACTGGCGGCGTGTTGCCGACGAATCCGCCGAAACCGGTCTGGCTGTTGTTGCACGCGGGAAGAATTCCGCACAGCGCCACCGCCAGCGACCACAACATAGCGA